>PMJF01000013.1 GCA_003157295.1 Candidatus Moraniibacteriota bacterium
TTTGTCCCCTTATTCTCCTCCGATTCAAACCAAACCCGGCCGCCATGCTGTTTCACGATAGCCCGTACTATATATAAGCCTAGTCCCGTCCCATCGGTATCCTTGCTTCTTATATTATCAGCTCTGAACATTTTTGTGAATATCCGGCTTTTCTGTTTTTCGGGAATACCATAACCGCTGTCAGAAATTTCGATCAGAACATGCGAGTTCTGCCGTTTCATTCCGATAGCGATAGATCCGCCCGCAGGCGTGTATTTCAGGGCATTAGAAATAATATTTTGAAAAACAATTCGGATCAGCTCCGGATCAGCTTTTATTTTGGGTAACTTGGCTTCAAAGCCTTTTTTGATCACCAATTTTTTTTCCAAAAGGAGTGGCGCGAGTTCAGTTAAGACGCTTTCCGCAATTTTCGACAAGCTCACAATCTTTAGATTGACCAAAAGCGTTCCCATATCGATCCGCGAAGTATTCAAGATATCATCCACCAAATCGATCATTCTCCGGTTTCCGGTATATATTTCCGAAAGATATTCTTTTTGTTTTTCATTGAAAATTCCGGCGTCCCCGGAAAGAAGCATTTCGGTATACCACGAAACGGACGTAAGGGGAGTGCGCAATTGATGGGAAGCGAGAGACACAAATTCCGTCTTGGCCTTGTCTATTTTTCGGACATGAGCGATATCTCGCTCGGCTTCCGCGAGCTGATCGAGAGAATGAAATGTCACAAAGATGAGATAGAAAAAAACTCCGGCCACGATCAGCAGATGGAACAATGATTCATAAGTGTAGTCATAAAGCCCGATGCGGCGGCCGGCCATCACCAGGGTTTCGACAACAATTAGAAAAAGCAGCGTCGTGAATAATTGCCTCGCTGCGTGCCCACTGATCCCTTTCCCACTGAAGATCTTCGTGAGGCCCATTTCCGGCTTCAAAGCCAAAATACTCGTAAAAATCATGACGAAAGCGACAGCCGTATGTGCCGCCATGCCTTTATAAGGAGAAATGGTGTAAAGGCTGGAAAGGTTATATATAAAGCCCAGGAGTGAGAAAAGGGAGATAAGGCCAGCAATCACAATGACTATTTGGCCTATCAGCATTCCTTTTTTAGTGTTGCCCAGGAAAAAAAACAGGGAAATTCCTACTGCCAAAAAGTTGAACGCGCTTTGGGGAGACATACGGACAATACTCGAGCTCATTCTTTGAGCATAGAAAAGGTTGTCAATTCTGAAATTTAGGCCAAAAATATATTCAAGCAATGTCAAAAATCCGATAAGAGCCACCGCCGAAGAAAAAATAAGGAACAAAGATTGCAAGCGTTCGCCTGTTTTTTTATTCGAAAAGAAAAGCGTCAGGCCGATAAGGATGAAAGAAAAAGCAGTATTTGGGGAAATCACAGGAAGACTTGGAAGAATTCTTTTGAAAACAAGGATGTCGAATTGCCATCCGACAATTGCTAAAAGTCCGATGAAAAAAACACCTACGGCCAGTGCCTCGGAAATATCCTTTAAACGCTTGATAAATCGGGAATCACTTTGAGTTGCCATTTTCTTTTTGTTTTGGGTTCCTAAACAGCTCTATTTTTTCTTCCACTACTTTCTGGACAGCATCCCGCGCCTCGGCCAGAACTTTTCGGGGATCGATGATATCGCATTTGTCCTTTGTAAACTTACAAAGCACGGTATTGAAAGCTATCCTCAGATCAGTATCGATATTGAAACAAGCTATCCCCCGCTTCACTGCTTCTTCCACTTTATGATCCATCCAGTCACTGGCGCCATGGAGAACCAATGGGGTATTTGGAAGGAGCTTCCTGATCATATCAAGGCGCTTCCAGTCCGGTTCGGATCTTTCCCGAAAAAAACCGTGCGCATTGCCAATTGCGATCGCCAAAGTATCCACCCCTGTCTCTTCGACAAGCCATTTCGCTTCAAGCGGATCAGTCATTAATTTGTCCCAGTCGGTGTTATTCTGATCATATTCTCCCATTGATGGTACCACTCCTATCTCTGCCTGCACCGAAACACCTTTGGGGTGAGCATATTCTACTACGCGCTTGGTAATGGCCATATTGTCGTGGAGCGGCTGCCCCGCCGCGTCGATCATGACGGATTCGATACCAAGTTCAATGGCTCTTACTATCGTATCAAGGCTCCGGCCATGATCCAGATGAAGTCCGATCGGAAGGGAACCGGATTCTTTGTCGATAATGGCCTTGATAACCTCCACAATGACGGAGTCTCCCGCATAATCTAAAGTTTTTTCCGTAAATTGGACAACCACAGGCGACTTCAGCTTTACCGCGGCTCGCACAATAGCTTGGGTCACCTCCATATCCGGCGTGTTAAACGCTCCCACGGCGTAACCGTTTTTCTGCGCTTCGATCAGGATATTTTTGACATTAGCGAGCATATGGAATGAATCTTAATTTTTATCGATCGTTTCCGCGATCCTTATGAATTCGTACGGAACGAGGCTTTCCCGTCCGACCAGCCCGCCGTCCATCGCCGGGTCAATGCAAACTTGATTAACAAAACACCTGGCGATACTGCCTCCGTACAGTATTCGCACCCTTTCCATCGCCTTATGGCCGTATATTTCGGATAATATTTTCTTGATAATGAGTTTCGCTTCCAATATCTCGTCTGATGTCGGAACATTGTCCGAACCGACAGCCCAGCTAGGCTCATAGACAATGTCCACGTATTCTATTTTTCCGGCTCCTACGCCATTCAATGCCTCTCTGAGCTGTTTTTTTACCACTTCGACCGTTTGATTTCTTTTTCTTTCCTCAATATTTTCTCCAATGCATAAAATAGCCCGCAAACCGCTTTTTAAGATCGCTTTTAGTTTTAAGTTTATTATTTCTTCATCTTCCCCGAAATATTTCCGCCGCTCGCTGTGGCCAACCATCGAATATTGAGCACCCATGTTTTTCACCATACCGGACGAGATTTCCCCGGTATAAGCTCCTTGGTATTCCCAAAAAATATTTTGGGCGCCCAGTTGGACGTTTTTCAGTTTCCGGTCAATAAATTGTTTGAAATAAATAGCGGGCGGACAAATGACGACTTCCGTTTTTTCAAATTTTTTTCCTTTGACCTCTTTTTCAAGGGCGTCCAGATAGCGTTCAAATTCCGCCGGACTGGTCGGATTCATTTTCATATTGCCGACCACAAGATTTTTTTTCATAATTTTTTCTAGCTATAAATACAAAGTAATCAAAGTTACTATCACTCCCGCCGCCAGGCATCCTAAAATAATAAGCGGAATCGATTTTTTCAATTTTATATTAAACACAAAGGCCACGAGTGGCCCGCTCCAGCCCCCCAGAAGCGGGATGGGCGTGGCTGTCAGGATAAAAACGGCCAGCTCGCCCCATTTTTCAAATTTTTTCGCCCCTCTCCGGCGCGTATGTTCAAACAGCCAGTCAAAAAATTTGTGAAATATTCGGAAATGGCGGGACATAAAATCGGCAATTGGCTGTAAAATAAGAACAATCAAAATCATCGGCACCAGATTTCCTAAAACCGACCAGAGATAAGCCGACCAAACCGGCAGATGATATATTTTGATTCCGATGGGAATCGCCGCCCGCAGTTCCGAAATAGGCACCATTGCGATGAGAAAGGTGGCAATTTCCGACGGAAAATTCAAAAACCAGGAGGAATAGTCAAAATGCATCATAAATATTTTCTCAATTATTCCGCCGATTTTTCCGGCTCGATGGTGGAAATTTCTATGCAGGTGGAAAGCTCGAAGCCGGCCCAAATCGCCGTGTGCGGCAGAATTTCAATGTGCCAGTGGTAGTGGGGATAATCCTTCCCGTCGCAAGGCGAGGTGTGGATATAAAAATTATACGGCGGATCTTCCAGGGTCTTATAGATCGCATGAATCGCTTTTTGAAGAACTTCTCCCAGATCGATCTTTTCTTCGTTATTGATCCTTTCGAAATAGGGCTTGTGGCCTTTGGGCATGACCCAGACCTCGAAAGCGACACGGGAAGAAAAAGGGCAAAAGGCCAGAAAATTATCATTTTCGAAGATCAAACGCAGTTTATTTTTTATTTCCCATTCGGCGATCGTGCAATAAACGCATTTACGGTTTGACCTGTGATATTCCTCGGCTCCGCTCAGCTCGAGAGTTATGGCCGGTGAAACGACCGGGATCGCCATTAACTGTGAGTGGGGATGCTCGATGGAAGCCCCCGCTTCTTTACCGTGATTATGAAAAATTTCAATATAGTTGACACTTTTTTTGTTCATCAGGCTGATATACCGATCCTGATACCCGTCGATTATTTCGGCCACTTCGATCGGATCCAGATTGGCAATTTGGCGGGCATGATCTCTGGTAACGATAACTTCGTGGTATCCCGCTCCATCCATTCCGAAATAGGGCCCTTCCTCCCAATGCCTGGGGGGCCGGCTTCTTGAAAAAGCCGGGAATTTATTGGGGAAAACCCGCAGGCTCCAATCCCCGTCGCCTCGCCTATAAATCAGCACGTCTTTTTCTTGCCCCGTTTCCTCCGGAAAGCAAAAAGGGCAATGCGCTGAAAGAAGAGGATAAGGTTCTCTTTTGACCGCAAACTCTCCGGGGCGCTTGCCGCGTCCCAGCGCGATCACCACCCAGTCTCCGGTGATCAAGTCCCGCCTGAGCTGGGATAATTTTTCAGTTTTATTTTTCTCTTTTTTTTCCTCCACCATCGTTTCGCATGACACGTAACAAAAAAGCTATGCGTATGTGCCGTGTGTTATTTTATTTTGTATTTTCCCGTCATCAATCTCCATTTGGTTTTGAATAGATCAATAATGACTTGAGTGAAACCATTGGGACCGGTAAGATTCACGGTCGATCCTGCCTCGTTCATCCAGCGGACCGGCATTTGCTTCACTTTAAAGCCAAGCTTCTTGGCCAGAATGATCAGCTCAAAATCAAAGCCGAAGCGGTCCACCACCATACGGCTGGCGATCTCTTCGGCCGCTTTTCCTGTCAGCATTTTGAAACCGCATTGCGTATCCGGAAAACTCCATAGCCCCAGAACAATTCGGATGAGCCAATTTCCCATATCTCCCATAACCTCGCGATACTTGGGTTGATGGATCTGGATAAAGGCGCCCTTGATGTCACGCGAACCGATCACGACGTCATAGCCTTTTTTAAATTGAGGAAGAAAGGTGTTGAAATGAGTGATCGAAGTGGAGCCGTCCGCGTCCAGAAATATCCTCAGGTCACCTTTGGCTTCGAGCAGTCCTTGTCTCACAACATAACCTTTGCCGTGATTTTTTTTATTTTCAATTACCCGCAAATTCTTGACCTTGTTATTGTAGCTCCTGGCCAGTTCCGCCGTATTGTCCGGCGAGCCATCCACCACCACGATAACTTCGTATTCGAAATTTTTGTCCTTCAGATATTTTTCGATCTCCACGAGATTCGCCCCGAGCCTTTTTCCTTCTTTATAGGAAGGAATGATAACGGAAAGATAGGGTTTGTTTTTGTTTTCAGGCATGATAAAAATTCAAAATTTACATCATTATTTTATCACAAAAAGCAAAACACGCCAAACTTTTTACGGTTTAATCATAGAATCAAGCCAGCTTTGCAAAATGATCCTCGCCGCTTCCTGATCATCGAATCTTTTTATCCCTTTCATTCCTTTTTCTTTGAGATTTTGATGGGCCAGTTTGGTTGTGAACATTTCATTTTGGTATTCAACTTCGATTTTTAGTTTTTCCGTAATGAAATCAGCCAGCTTTTTTGCCGAATCAGTTTTTCCGATAATTGCTTGCGTAATTTCTTCTTTTTCGATAATTGCCGCTAATTTTTGAAGTAAATACTTATCGTTATCCAAAACGCCATAAGCTGAAGCAATTCTCATCTCGCTGTCCGCAATAGCGAGACCAATTCTCGCTCGACCATAATCTATACCTAGGGATCTTTTCATCCTAATTAAAAAATACAATTTACAACTATAAGCCGCAGCTATTCTTTCGTCAGCACCTCGCACCCATCTTTCGTCACCACCACTGTGTGCTCCCAATGCCCATTAAGCTTTCCGTCAGCGGTTTTATAGGTCCAACCATCTTCAGCTAAGAATATTCCGCAGCTTCCTTCGTTTATCATTGGTTCCAGTGCTAGAGTCATCCCCTCTTCCAAGATTATTTTTTTCATCCGCGGGTCGGCGTAATTGAAAATCTGAGGCGATTCGTGAATGGAATGTCCCACTCCGTGGCCAACCAGATCGCGAACGACCTCAAAACCGTTTTTTTGAGCGTGATCTTCTACTGCTCGGCCATAATCATTAAGCGACGCACCCGGTCTGATCTCTTTGATGCCCAGATCGAGACATTCTTTCGTGACGTGCATAATTTTTTCCGCCACGGGAGAAATTTTCCCGACCCCCACCATGACCGTCGCGTCGGTATGCAGTTTTTTATATTCCACTCCCAGATCCAATTTTACCAGATCGCCTGCCTGAATAATTTTTTTCTTCGTTGGAATTCCGTGAACAATTTCATAGTTTCGGGAAACGCAAAGAGCGGCGGGATAACCTTCGCCTCCGCTCGGAGCATAGTTCAAAAAAGAAGGCCGTCCTCCCATCGAAAAAACAAGCTCGCGAGCAAGCTTATCGAGTTCTTCCGCGCTGACACCGGGCTCAACTTTTTCACTCACCTTCCGCAAAACTTCGGCCAATATCCGCCCGCTCCGGCGCATTATTTCAATTTCTTCTTTTGACTTTATGGTGATCATAGCTTATGCTTTTTTATATCCCATTGGAGGTGGAAAAAATGTTCCTTTCGAGATGGCTTTGGATAAGCGAGATAATATTCATGCTTATTTTGACTCTGTCGATTTATCTTTCCGTCCGGAAATTTTTTTTCCTTAGCCCGTCAGTTAGGCTTCTAAAGATAACTGCCTGGAAATTCTGGACGCATCTTTTCTGGGGAATAGTGATCTTCCTGATTATTTCTTTTGTTTTGGGAGCAATCATCTCCGGCGCCTGGGAGGGTTTTAGTTACTTTTTTGCCGAAGCGGTCTACGGACCGCTTCTTTGTTTGGTAAATATTTCAGCTTCAAGACTCAACCTTAAAAATACGCTTTTAGCTTTTGGTCAATATTTTTCTGCACCTCATCGATGCTCGGCCTCCCATCCACTTCGATCAGAATTCCTTTTTCCCGAAAATGTTCGATCACCGGCATGGTTTCCTCTCTGAAAACCTGAAGCCTTTTCTTGACTCCCTCTGGAGAATCGTCTTCCCTTTGAAAAATTTCTCCGCCGCATTCCGGGCATTTGTCGCTCCCGGTTTTCACGTCATGGCCCAAAATGAGCGGCCGGCCACACTGCTTGCAAGTCCGGCGCTTCTCGATCCTTTCAAGCGATTCGTTCTCTGGAAGATTGATAAAAACGGCCGCGTCGATCTTCCGTCCTGATTCTCTCAAGATCTCTTCCACATATTCCCTCTGGTCTTCCGTTCTCGGAACACCTTCGAAAACTATTCCCTGCTCCCGGGAAAAAGAATTGAGCTTCACGTTCAGCACTTCTTTGAGGATCTCGCTTGGCACCAAAGTCTTGGTGACATTTTGAATGCGATAGATCTCTCTTCCAAGAGGCGTATCGAGTTTTGCGATCCGACGCAGGGTTTTCCCCATATCGATATGCGCCAGGCTGTATTTTTTTGAAATAAGTTCCGCTTGAGTGCCTTTGCCGGAACCTTGCGGACCCAAAATAACTAAATTCATAGGTACCAAAAGGGCTTAAGCGTTTGTTAATTTAGAAACCTTCATAGTCCCGCATAATGAGCTGGGACTCTATCTGTTTCATTATTTCGATGACGACGCTCACGACAATGAGCAGTCCCGTGCCGCCGATCGTCAGAGATTGGACATTGGTCAGCCCCTGAACAATGAACGGCAAAACCGCAATGAGACCTAAGAACAAAGCTCCGGCCAGCGTAATGCGGTTCAATACTCTGTGAAGAAATTCTGCGGTCGCTGATCCGGGCCGAATCCCCGGCACATATCCTCCTTGTTTTTGCATATTTTCGGCGATATTTTTTGGGTCAAATGTGACCGCGGTATAAAAATAAGTGAACAGTACGACGAGGACAAAATAGGCCGAACCGTAAAAAACCTGGTTCTTGAAAATATTATTGACCGTATTGGCAAAGTTGGCCAGCGTCGGATTGGAAGCATGAATGAAAAAATTGGAGATCATCCCCGGGAAAAGCATGATCGACATCGCGAATATGATCGGGATCACACCGGCTTGATTGACCCTCAGCGGCAGATGAGTTGACGTCCCGCCGTAAACCCGGTTTCCCCTGATCCGCTTGGCATATGAAACCGGAATATTCCTTTGCCCTTCCGTGACAAAAACAACGGCAGCGATCACTAAAACTGCAAAAACGAGATAGCCAAGATACGTAAAAAGCATCGAAGAATCCCAAACGGCAAAGAGTCGAGAAATCGTTGTCGGTAACCCGGCCACAATTCCGGCGAAGATAATGAGAGAAACGCCGTTTCCGATATTTTTTTCCGTTATCAGTTCCCCGAGCCACATAAGGAAAACCGTTCCGGCCGTCGCGGTGACGATGATCGTTCCCAGCTGAAGCGGAGTGAGCGCCCCAAAGATATTTTGGGATTTAAAAAGGTTGATCATCGCAAAAGTCTGAAGAGCTGCTAGAGGCACCGTCGCCCAACGCGTCCACATATTGAACTTCTGCCTTCCCGCTTCCCCTTCCTCCTTATAGATCTGCTCGAGACGCGGCACGATCATCGTGAGAAGCTGCATAATGATCGAAGCGGTGATATAAGGGCCAACACCAAGCATCACAACGGAAATGTTCCGAAGGCCACCGCCGGAAAACATATTCAAAAGTCCGAAAAATTGGTTGTTTTCGAAAAAATTACGCAGCTGATCCACGTTCACTCCCGGCACCGGAATATTCGCCGCAATCCTAAAAACAACTAAAATCCCCAATACGAAGAGGATTTTGTTGCGCAGTTCTTTTATTTTGAAGACTTGAAGTACTTTTTCTAGCATATGGCTTCAATTGGTAATTTGAATTACAAATTACTGAATTTTTCCTCCGGCCTTCTCAATTTTTTCTTTCGCCGCTTTGGAAACAAAACAATTTTTCAAGTTTACCGCTTTTGTTATTTCTCCGTTGTTCAAAATCTTTACCTTTGCCTTTATGTTACCAATTAATCCCTTTTGCAGCAAAACGGCCGGAGTGACGGTATCGCCGGCATTGAATATTTTTTCAAGAGTTGAGAGTCCAACGACCTGGCTCTTCGGGAACATAGAAGTGAATCCTCTTTTCTTGGGAAGATGTTCGATCAGAGTGGAGCGGCCTCCTTCAAAGATTGGGTTGACATTTCCTCCCGAACGGGATTTCTGGCCCTTCATTCCGCGTCCGGAATAGGTGCCTTTTTTCCCTCCCCGCCCGAGGCGCCTCTTTTTTTTCTGAGATTTTACTTTGAGTTGGTGTATTTGCATATTATTTCTCACGTCCGCTTAATATTTTTACTTTTTCGAGCGCTTCAACAGTCGCTCTGGCCACGCTCAACTTATTCGAAGATCCTTGGGATTTGGAAACGATATCTCGAATTCCGGCCAGCTCCACCACCGCTCTCACCGCTCCCCCGGCGACAATTCCCCGTCCCGGACGAGCCGGTTTCAAAAGCACTTGCGCGCTTCCATCCTTTGCGGTTGTTTCGCAAGCGATAGTGTTATTGTGCCTCTTTATCTGGATCATCTTTTTCTTGGCAGCGTTATAGGCTTTTCGAACCGCCTCGCTCACGTCATTTCCCTTAGCCACTCCGATTCCCACTTTTCCGTTTCGATTTCCAATGACCAAAGTCGCCCGGAACCGGAAACGCCGCCCGCCTTTGACCACGCGGGTCACCCGCGCCAGATCCAGTAATTTTTGGTCAAACTCCGGACGTTCTTTTCTTGTAAATTTTTTCCTAGCCATAAAAATATGCTGCTTATTTCGAATATTAGAACTGGAGACCTTCTTCTCTCGCGCCTTCCGCCAAAGCTTTTATTTTTCCATGATATTTATATCCTTTTCTGTCAAAAACAATTTTCTCTATTTTCTTAGATGCGGCCATTTTCGCGATCTCTTGACCGATCTTTCTGGCCGTTTCAATATTATTTTTCCCGCCCTTTATCTTTCGGCTGTCGAAGGAAACGAGCGTTATCCCCTTCTCATCATCAATTATCTGCGCGTAAATATAGCTCAAGCTTCTGAAAATAGAAAGTCTTGGACGGCCATCCGCCCCCTTTATCTTCGCTCTGACCCTTTTGGCCCTTCTTTGTCTGGTTTGATTATTATCCAATTTCATAAATTTATCGAAAAATTACTTCTCCGCCGTGGTCGCTTTTTTTCCGGCTTTCTTTCTCACAATCTCTCCGACATAGCGGAAGCCTTTTCCCTTATACGGCTCAACTTTTTTGAGTCTCCGAACTGAGGCCGCAAATTGGCCGACTTTTTGCTTGTCGATGCCGGAAACAGTCAATACATTTTTTTCAATTTTGGCCTCAAGTCCTTCCGGAATCTCAACCTCGACCGGATGAGAAAAGCCCAACGCCATATCCAGTTTTTTGCCCTTGATAGCCATTCTATACCCCACGCCCTGCAGTTCCAATTGTTTTTCGTACCCTTTGGTGACGCCTTCGATCATATTCGATATCAGAACTCTCGTCAGCCCCCACAACGCTCCGGCTGCTTTGGTTTTCTTCATGTTCTCCACTCTCAATTCCTTTTCTTCAAGAGTTACTTTCATGTCCGGATGAAATTCAAAAACCAGGCTTCCTTTCGGTCCTTTGACGTTAATTTGCCGTTTTTCGATCTTGACCTCGACGCCCTCCGGAACGGCCACTATTTTTTTTCCTATTCTTGACATAATTTTACCAGACTTCACAAATAATCTCCCCGCCCACTCCCGCCTGGCGGGCTTGGCTGTTGGTCACCAATCCCTTTGAAGTGGAGATGATGGAAAAACCAAAACCGCTTTTTACTTCTTGAATCTTGTCTTTCTTCGCGTATATTCTCTGGCCTTCCCGACTGACTCTCTGGAGATCCTGAATAAAGGAGATCTTCTTCCCTTTTTCATCGCGGGCATACTTCAAAAAGATCCTGATCTGCTTTCTGCCATCGCTTTCCTCAACCGCGAATTTTTCTATGAATCTCTTTTTGAGCAGAATTTCAGCAATGGCGGCCTTGAATTTCGAAGACGGCATTAAAACCTCCGGATGGCCGGCCTGGCAGGCATTTCTTATTCTGGTTAGCATATCACTGATTGGATCCAACATATAGATAAATTCAAAATGTATAATTAACTTCTTTTACCAGCTTGATTTTTTTACTCCCGGGATCTCACCGCTTGAGGCCAACTCGCGAAAACAAATACGGCAGAGCTCAAAATCGCGCATATAACCCCGTTTTCTCCCGCAACGCCAGCAACGCCGGACTATTCGGGAAGAAAATTTGGGTTTTTTTCTAGCTCTGGCTTCTACTGATGTTTTTGCCATATGTGTTATTCTTCAGTTTTAATTGGAAATCCAAGCATTCTAAAGAGTTCGACTCCCTCTTCCGTTTTCTTGGCGGTCGTCACAAACGTCACTTGAAAACTGAATATCTGTTTTGCGCCTTCTGCGGATATCTCCGGAAAAACAATATGCTCTTTTATGGCTAGATTGAGGTTTCCCCGGCTGTCAAAATTCCGAATCTCAATTCCGCGAAAATCCCGGATCCTGGGCAGAGCGGAGTCCACAAGCCTTTCCATAAAATGCCACATTCTTGCCCCGCGAAGAGTTACCTTGACTCCCACTTCCTGACCCTCTCGGATCTTAAAACCGGAAATTGACTTTTTGGCCTTTGTCAGAACCGGTTTTTGTCCGGAAATTATCTTCAAACCTTCGTAAACCTCATCGGTCGCTTCTTTTTCCTTGATATATTTTCCCAAACCGCAATTAATAACAACCTTCGAAATTTTGGGCACGGCAAAAATATTTCCATATCCAAACTTTTCTTTAAGTCTGGGAACAACCTTCTTATTATATTTTTCTTCCATGTTACTCATAATGGCTAAATTTCACCTTGGCATTTCTTGCAAATGCGATATTTATTCTTTCCGCTAACCTTAAAACCGATCCTGGCGGCTTTCGAACACTTGGGACAAACCAGCATCAGATTCGAAATGTCGAGCGGAGCAGGAATTGATACTCTTTGGCCTTTTTCTCCCTGGCGGCGAGGCTTGGAATGTTTTTTCATGAGATTCAGCCCCTCGACGATGGCTTTTCCATTTTTTGGCGTTACATGCAAAACCTTACCGATCTTTCCTCGGTCTTTCCCGGATAAAATTTTCACTTGGTCGTTTTTTCTTATCTTCATAAAATTCCTAGAGTTACCAAACTTCCGGCGCCAAAGAAACAATCTTCATAAAACCTCTATCTCTTATCTCTCGGGCGATGGGCCCGAAAATTCGCGTTCCCTTCGGCTCCGTTCCATCGACAATGACGGCCGCGTTATCGGAAAAACTGATATAGGAACCGTCTTTTCTTCTCAAATTTTTTCTCTGCCGAACAATTACGGCCCGAACCACCGCTTTTTTCTTTATCGTGCCGCGCGGTTCTGCTTCCTTAACTGAAGCGACAATGATATCGCCGATTTGGGCATATCTCCTCCGGGTTCCACCAAGCACCTTAAAACACTCGATGATCTTGGCACCTGAGTTATCAGCGACCTTAAGTTTTGTTTCGGCTTGTATCACTTTGATGAAATACTTGGCATGGAACAAATCTATATTATGTGTTCCATGTTATGTGTTATGTGATTTAATAAACAACCGCCCATTTCTTACCTTTGCTCATCGGACGAATTTCCATAATTTTTACCTTATCTCCCATCTTGCACTTGTTTTCCGGATCATGAGCCTTATATTTTTTGGTAACCCGATATTTCTTCAAATATTTCCTATGGGATTTGAGAGTATTGACAGCCACCACCGCGGTCTTATCCATCTTGTCGCTGACGACCGTGCCCTCTGTCATACTTTTCGCTTTTTCGGTTTTTTTCGTCATACTTTTTGGCTTATATTCTTATTCCCAACTTTTCCTTCCGAAAAAACTGTCATTATTTGAGCTATTCCTTTCTTCGTAACTCTGATCTCCCGATGATTTTTCAACTGTTTACCGGAGATGTCAAATCTCATCTTAGTCATTTTATTCCTAAGCTCAATAAGATTCTTTTTCAACTCGTTCTCATTTTTTTCTCTGATTTCCTTGATCTTCATAATGCCTTTTTTGCAAATCCAAAATTATTTCCGTTCTTCTATCCTTGTTTTTACGCTCAATTTGTCCGAGGCCAGCTTGAGTGCCTGCCGCGCGACGCTCATGGCCACGCCGTCCATTTCGAAGATTATTCTTCCTGGACTGACTACCGACACAAAATGATCCACGCTTCCTTTACCCTTCCCCATCGGAGTTTCGTCCCCTTTTTTGGTCATGGGTTTGTCGGGAAATATTCTGATCCATATTTTTCCGCCGCGCTGGATATATCTTGTCATGGCGCGTCTCGCCGCTTCGATCTGTCTGGCTGAAACAAGCCCTGCTTCCAGCGATTTCAAACCGATACTGCCGAAGCTCAATTCCGCTCCTCCCTTGGTTTTCGCCGGCAGCTTTCCGCCGCGCTGGTGTTTCCTGAATTTTACTTTCTTGGGCATCAACATATAATATCAATCTTACATCTCAAAACGCTTTACTCAAATTTTTCTCCCCGGTATATCCAAACCTTAACGCCGATGACGCCAAATGTCGTTTTCGCCACATCTTTTGCAAAATCAATATCCGCTCTCAAGGTATGGAGGGGAAGCGTCCCCCGAGAAAGCCATTCTCTTCGCGACATATCCGCTCCGCCAAGCCGTCCTGATATTTCGATCTTGATCCCCTTTATTCGGTGGGCTTCCATGGACTGGTCCGCAATTCCTTTCAGAATTCTTCTAAAGGGAATTCTTTTCTCAAGCTGCTCGGCTATGTTTCGAGCCACTACCTGGGCGTTCTCTTCACTATTCTTTATCTCTTCGACCTCAACCTTGAGTTCGACTTTCTTATTTTTGAAAAAATCATCCTTAATAAATTTCTTCAGATCTTCAACCCCTGTTCCGCCTCTTCCGATAATGATCCCGGGACGGGCGGTTTTCACGATGATCCGGATCAGTCCAGAGGATCGTTCGATCTCCACTCCTCCGACAGCCGCATTTCGAAGACGTTCCTCAACCGATCGGCGAATCTCTATATCTTCTCTCAACTGCTTGGCATATTCTTTTTTACTGTACCACCTGGACTTCCAATTGCTGGTAATTCCGATCCGAAGGCCCAGTGGATTGACTTTATGTCCCATAATATATATTTATTCCAAATTTCAAATTACTTACATGCTCTTTCTTCGGAACACTCTCTTTAAAAATCCCTTCGATTTTTCAGCCTTCTTCTTTTCATCGACAAATTCTTTTTCCACCCTCTCCTTCACTATTTCCTTCTTTTCTTCCTTGGTTTCCTTTGTTTTTTCCTTTTCTTTCTTGCTGACTTCCGGCTTTCCTTTCACTTCTTTGATCTCTTGTTTCGCCACTTTTTTCCTGCCTTTTCCGGGAACAACTTCCGCGACGACAATCTCGATGTTACTGGTTCTCTTCAAGATCAAACTCGCTCTTCCGTAAGCTCTCGGCAGCCATCTTTTCAGTTTCGCCCCTTCGTTCACAACAACATCCTTAATGAACAGATTTTCCTTATCCCAGCCGAAATTATTCTCGGCATTGGATGCGGCGCTTTTGAGCAATTTTTCAAAATTCGGAGTCGAACCCTTCACAATGAACTTCAGCTGATTTTGAGCTTCTTTCACTGAAAGACCCCTTAGCATGCTCGCCACAAGACGAACCTTTCGGGGTGATTTTCTGAAATTGTTGAGTTTGGCTGAAACTTGCATATATTTGCTGCGAATTATTTCTTCCCGGCTACCGGTGCTGAAGCTTTTGCCGCCTCAGACGATTTTTGGGCCGCGGCGGCTTCTTGCTCTTTCTGCATTCGTCCTCCATGCCGGATAAATTTGCGGGTCAGCGAAAATTCTCCCATCTTATGGCCTATCATTTCTTCCGTCACAAAAACAGAAATAAAATCTTTTCCATTATGAACACCGAAAGTAAATCCTATCATTTCCGGAGTAATTGTGCAACTCCTGGACCAAGTTTTGATCACCGACTTGTCGCCCGGACGCTTATCTTGAATTTTTTTCAGTATTTTTTCGTCCACATAAGGACCTTTCTTTAAGCTTCGTGACATATCTGACTTTCAAAAAATTAATTTATTCTCTTGAGGATGAACTTATCGCTATATTTGAATTTCTTCCTTGTTTTCTTGCCAAGGGCCGGTTTTCCCCAGGGAGTTTTCGGATGCTTAAGGCCGATTCCCTGCTTTCCTTCGCCGCCTCCATGAGGATGATCAACTGGATTCATCACTGTTCCTCGGACTCCTGGACGGATACCGAGCCAACGGGATCGGCCGGCTTTTCCGATTGATACGGTGTTGTGGAGATAATTACTGACTTGACCAATGGTGGCAAGACAATTTCCGCTGGCGATCCTGATCTCGCCCGAAGATAATTTCAACTGAACCTTATCCTGCTCCACGGACATTATCGTCACAGAAGATCCGGCGCTTCTCGCAAGTTGTGCGCCCTTTCCGGGAAACATTTCTACCAGCGAGATCTGCGTTCCGACCGGGATATTTTTGATCAAGCCTCGATTTCCTGTTTTGATATCCGGCTTTTCACTGGTGACGATCTTGTCGTCGGCTACGAGCCCTTCAACGGCGACTATATAACGCTTTTCTCCGTCTTGATATTTGAGAAGAGCAATGCGGGCGCTTCGATTCGGATCTCTCTCAATTCTTTCCACAACGGCCGGCACATCCATCTTATCCATCTTGAAATCGATTTCGCGGTATCTCCGCTTGTGTCCTCCGCCTTTATGGCGAACAGAAATTTTCCCGCCCGATCGTCCCACATCTCTCTTGATGAAATACGTCAAACTCTTTTCCGGTTTCAGGAATTTTACATCCAGCTTGTTTACTGACATTTGCCTGCGTCCGGGAGAAGTTTTCTTATATACTTTTACTGGCATAAATTTGTCTTGAGTTATACACCTTCCGCCACTCCGATCGTGTCACCTTGCCGCAATTTCACAATGGCCTTCTTATATCCCTTCTTATATCCCACAAAACGACCATGGATCCTTTTTTTAGGGGGAATCTTGATCGTATTCACTGCGACCACCTTGACGCCGTAATAACCCTCGATGGCCTCTTTGATCTGAAATTTTCCCGAATGCTGGCTGACCTTAAAAACATACTTGTTCTCTGCACCGAGCATTGTTGATTTTTCTGAAATTATCGGCTCTAAAAT
>PMJF01000040.1 GCA_003157295.1 Candidatus Moraniibacteriota bacterium
TTATGGGAGGAAGATAAAGCCAGATCGCGTTCATTTTATTTCGCCTTTCTTAACGGTTATTATTTTCTTATTTTCTAGCTCAACTTTTATCTCGTCAGAGAGAATATTCACGTTTTTCACCACGCCCGATCCGTCTTGTGTTTTTATGGCGCTTCCGACTGCCGGATACTCCGAGATCATTTCTTTATATTGGCTGGCTTCGTAGGCTAGGCAGCACATCAACCTTCCGCAAATGCCGGATATCCGCTCTGACCCACGATGCGCTATATGCTGGACCTTGGCCATTTCGGAGGTAATGCTGGGCAGATTTCCCTTGAACTTTCGGCAGCAAAGCTCGCGGCCGCAGATTCCGTATCCCCCGCATGCGCGGCTTTCGTCCCGGGCGCCGATCTGATGGAGCCGGATGGATCTCTGCAGTTTCTTGGCCAGTTTCTTGACCAAATCGCGGAAATCTATCCTTCCATCGGCGATAAAAGCGAAAGTGATGCTTCCTCCATCGAAGGAGAGATTAGCCTCCATAACTTTCATCGGCAGTTCCGTTTTTTTCACTTCTAGACGGCACATATCCAAGATCTCCTGCTCTTTTTTTCGATGATCTTTAAGAACTTTCAGATCGCTAAGATTGGCCTTCCTGAGCACCCTTGGATTTCCGTCTCTTTGCTCCGCAACCTGATTTTCTTTTTCATTGCTGGGATCTTTTTCGATAATTCCCGCTTCGATGCCATTCGAACTTTCAACAATAACCACATCGCCTTCAGATAGAGGATACGAGCTGCTGGCTTTTATTGGATTTTCCCAATTATGGATCTTTAGAAAAACAACAGGCATTGGATATTTTTTATATGACATATAACCGGGGATTCGCGTCGCATGTTATATGCATATTTTTTTGTTAAATTTCGAATCTTTCCATTCTTTCGACTTGGATATTCTCTCCGATCTTGGCAATTTTTTCCTTGATCATGTCCCCGACCGTCACATCGGGATTTTTCACAAAGTTCTGCTCGAGAAGCGACAGTTCCTCAAAATACTTCCTCACTTTGCCTTCAACGATTTTTTCCACTATATCGGCAGGCTTATTTTGCGTTGCCAATTCCTCCCTGACCATGCCCTCATAATCCTTCTTGTCTTTCTCGCTCACTTCGCCAAAAGAAAGAAATTTTGGAGCCATGGCGGCTACGTGCATGGCTATGTCATAGGCCAATTCCTGAAACTCAGAGTTTTTGGCCACGAAGTCGGTTTCCGAACGTATTTCGACCATCGCGCCGATTTTTTTATTGCTGTGGATATAGGCCGCCACCACGCCCTCTTTGGTTGCCCTTTCCGCCTTTTTTCCGGCTTTTTCTTTTCCGCTTTTTTTCAGGTATTCAATGCCTTGCTCTATATCTCCTCCCGATTTTTCAAGAGCCTTCTTGCAATCCATCACGCTCGCTCCCGTTTGATCTCTCAGTTTTTTTACGTGGTCCGCGGAAATATTTTTTTTAGCAGTCATATTTTGAATGAAATGTTATAATTACTAGCGAGCCACAAGTGAAAGCTTGCTTTCATTTGGGGCGAGTGACGCAATTTCAAGTGCAACAGCACTTATTTTTTATTCGAACAAATAAAATCCCTTATTTTTGCGGCTCAGTCGCTTTTTGATCGGCATTTTTTTCGGCATTGATCTTCATCTGCGCTTTGGCTTCTTTTATGTTTTTCACAATGATCCCCAAGATATACTTAAGAGAAGAAAGCGCGTCGTCGTTACCTGGAATGGGATAATCCACCAATGTCGGATCGGTATTGGTATCGGTCACGCCGACGATCGGCACTTTGGCCTTAAGCGCTTCCTTGACCGCCATATTATTCTCCTTTATGTCGATCACAAAGAGCGCCTGGGGAAGATTTTCCATTTTTTTGATCCCGCCGATCTTTTCGTTCATCCGCGCTATCTCTTTGCGCATCCGGCTCTTTTCGTATTTCGTGTATTTTTCAAAGTCTCCTTGGACCGATTTTGTTTCCTGCTCATTCAGATATTTTATCCTTTTTTTGATCTCCGGAAAATTCGTCAGTGTCCCGCCCAGCCATCTGTTGGAGACATAGGGCATTTCCAGCTCCTGAGCCGCCGCTTCAATCAATTTTTGAGCCTGTGGTTTTGTTCCGACAAACATAATCTTTCCGCCGTTCATCGCGATATTTCGCATATAATCCAGAGCCGCCTGAAACAAGCCGATCGTTTTTTCAAGATCAATGATATGAATATCATTTTTCACTCCAAAGGTGTAGTTCTTCATCTTGGGATTCCATCGGGACTTCTTGTGGCCGAAATGGACCCCCGATTTAAGCATTTCCACAATGGAAAGCTCCGCATTTTCAACACCAAAAACATCCACCACCGGTTGGGCTTGGGCGCTCTCCTGAGGCTTCAATTCGGCCTCATTGAGGTTTTTTGCTTCTTCTTTCATTGTTGTTCTTCCTTTAATTATTTAGCTTCTACCCCCGGATTTGACCTGTTTTGAAAAGGAAACAGGACAAGGAATTTCCACTTCGGAGGTATGTATGATAACAGAGTAGATTTTAGCAAGAGAGCTGACTCTTGTCAATTATTGAATGCTATGTTAGTATTTCTCTGTTATTTGCTAACCCGTAGAAAAAATCATGAAAAAAAATATCCATCCAAAATATTATACAGATGCCAAAATTATCTGCGCCTGCGGCAAAATCATCATCACCGGCTCGACCAAGCCCGAGACGAAAGTTGAGGTTTGCTCGGCCTGCCATCCATTTTATACCGGTAAGAAACGCATGATAGACACAGCCGGCCAGCTGGATCGCTTCAAGAAGCGTTTCGACAAAAGCGCGCAGATAAAAGCCGACATCGAAAAAAAGGCGAAAGAAGCTAAAGAAGCCAAGAAAAAAGCCAAAGCTCCAAAGGTTTCTGCCGAAAAGCCCAAAAAGGCGGCCGAAAAACCTATTGCGAAGAAAACAGCCGTAAAGAAAAAGGCAACGGCTAAGAAAGTCACCAAGAAGAAATAATTTTCATGATACAGAATCAATAAACCCGCCTCGGCGGGTTTATTTTTATGATTCTTTCCTAAAATTAAACTTTCGCCTCACCGTAAAAAGCAAATGACTTTCCGCTCTTAAGAGCCCACATTTGATTTCCCCAATCAAAATGCCACCATTCATCGCCATCGAGCGTGAAATCTTCCGCCAGCATCGCTTCGCGCAGCAGTTTCCTATTCTCCATCACTTCCGATCTATTTCTATAGATTTCGAAATGGAAAGGAGCCGCTTCCGAACCAAAAAAATCAAATTCAGTCCCCATGTCCAATTCTTTGCCACTCTCATCAGCTAAAGTCAAATCGACGGTTCCTCCCGTGGCATGGGGAGGAATTCGCTCAATTTGATCCGGAGGAGACACGAATTTACCGGTCTCGATTTTTAATTTATCTTTATTCCAATCCGGATTGCCAGCTCTCAACTCATTCCAAAACTTTTTATAAATATTTCCTTGTACTTTTCTCGAACGATAGCCATCCCAAATCTTGAGGCGATACTTCCCAAGAGTTTTTTGCACATTCAGGAGTTTTTTGACTGCTTCTTTACGCAAGAACATCCTGCCGTCATCAGAAAGTCCCTGCTGAAAATATTTCGGCTCAAGAATAAAAGGATATCCACTAAGATCAACCATCGGATCATTGTTTTCCTTGATTTCGATTTGTGATAAATTTACTAACGACATCTTTGTGTAATTATTTATAAATCAACTTCGCGATTATTGTAATCCCGACAACTGACGCCCCCCCAGAAAGAATTGTAGACGGTAATAAACAATTGGATTTATATATTTTATTTCGTATAAATCGACTCAAATCTTCCCTCGCTAAGAACTTTAATAACTTCCTCCGGGGCAAAAACTCTTCCGTTCATGCAAACATATATTCCAGCTTTTAAATCTTGTGATTTGGCTACTGCGTATCCCAAGTTAAACCCCGCATCGGTCGGAGAGAAACCCATCAGAGGAACCATCGAACAGACTAAGATAATTGTTTTGTCGTGGTTTTTCAATTCTTTATTCAAAAATCTGGCCGTATCGCTGATCGTATAGCTTCCGTGGGCAATTATGATTCTTTTTGATTTACTTTTCTTCACCGCATTCAAAATCTTCTTTCTGTCCGCGCTTTTTATATCCCGGCTGTCTTTCATGCACACCTCCGTAAAAATAGTTGACTCGTAAAGTTTCAGCATCGGTATAAATTTCGGAATATACGAATGCTCATTCGTTATCGCCGTTTCTTTCACAATGTCGTAATACGAATCAATGGTTCCTCCGGTCAGAATAAAGTGAATGGTGTCTTTTTTCATCTTATATGTAATTATAATTTAATATTTTTAATTTATTCCCCAAAGTTTAACTTAAGGAAAGGTTATTTTTCTACCAGCGCAAATCGGGGAATTTCTTTTCCATTAACAACCACATTTTCAAGAAACATCTTTTTCGGCCTCACCCACAACGAATTATCACCATAAACTTCATGCTTATATAATGCGCGATACACGACCAGCTCTTCCAACGTTTCGCTGTGATGAGCCACGCCAATGACCTGATATAAATTACCCTTAAAATGCTGATATTTGCCCAATTTCATAATCGTATATTTGTAAGTTTCAGCTAGTTGTACTATCTTTAATAAGCAGTAATTCGCTGATTTTATAGTACTGCAATATCCATGAAAAGCCAAATTGACGAGATCAAAAAAGAATATGCCGGTCTAAAAGCCAAGCTTGAGAAGCCCGAGGTTGTTTCTGATGGAAAAAAGATGAAAGAAATTGGGAAAAGACTGTCGGAACTTGAAGCGGTCGTGAAAACCGCCGATGAATTGGAGCACATTGACAATGAGATGCGAGAAAACGCAGAAATTGTGAATGTTGAAAAGGAAGAAGAGCTCAAGGGCATGGCAATGGAGGAAAATATCAAGCTTTCCAAAAAGAAAGAGGAGATCGAAAAAAATCTTCAACAACTCCTTATCCCGAGCGACCCGAATGACGGAAAAGCCGCCATTTTGGAAATTCGGGCCGGAGCCGGAGGCGATGAATCGGCTCTTTTCGCTGCCAGTCTTCTCCGGATGTATCTCAGATACGCTGAAAAAAACGGCTGGAAGGTCAGCCTTTTGAATTCAAGCCAGAACGCCATCGGCGGATATAAGGAAGTTATCGCCAGCATCGAGGGAAAGGGAATCTATGGAAAAATGAAATATGAATCGGGCGTCCATCGGGTCCAAAGAGTGCCGGAAACGGAAAAAATGGGTCGTGTCCATACTTCAACGGCCACCGTGGCGGTTCTCCCGGAAGCGGAAGAGATCGATCTTGAAATA
>PMJF01000016.1 GCA_003157295.1 Candidatus Moraniibacteriota bacterium
AACGTTGGCCCGCCGATCTCTGGCCAACTATCTCGAGAAAAATCCGGACGCCAGTCTCACGGCGGAACACAAGATATATATCGAAGATTTCTTGAGGCGCCAGGTCAAAAGCGGAAGATTGAAAGTTGGAGACACAAGGGAATTCAGCAAGGATGCGATCGCCAACGCCATCGAAAAATCCAAAGGTTTAAGCTCGNNATTGAATTGATCGTCTTTAAAACGACCCAAATAAAAATTGTTCCTTTCTATAAAGCGATCTTGATTAGTCTTTAAAGATCAACCAAAAAAACCGGCAAGGACCGGTTTTTTGGTTTTTTGAAAGTAAAAATGGACAAAGACGATTGTTTGTTTTATGATGATTTTATGAAAAAGATTCATCGCCGCCTGATTTTTTGGGTGTTTTTCCTATTATTTATTCTGTCTACCCCTGTAGCCATCCTCTATTCTCAGGGCTATCGTTTTGACCAATATAGCCGTATTTTTATCCGCAGCGGCTCCATAACCGTAAAATCCGTCCCGAGCTCCGCCAGCGTCTTTCTTAACGGCAAACTGCAATCGGGTCGCGCCCTTGATATTATCAACAATTCCATCACCCTTAACGGACTGCGTCCCGGCAGTTACGCTGTCCGAGTCAGCGCGAATAAGTATCAAGATTGGGAAAAACAGATCGATGTCCACAGCGGGATCTCATCCGAGTATTGGAACGTTTTTCTATCTCCCAATGATCCGACCATGAAAGAATTGCCCGTCTCCGGGGTAGAGAGATTTTTTCCTTCGCCCTTCGGAAAACGCATTGCCTATACAAGCCATGCTCAGGCGAATCTTGAGATCCATTCTCTCGACATAACAAGCGGCGAATCCCTTTTGGCTTATTCCGGAGAGAACCTTGAGTTCTCGAACAATAAATCCGAGAATTTGGAGTGGAATTTCAAGGAAAGGCTGATGGCGGGTCCTGTCACCCGAAACGAAAACAAGGATTATCTGATAATCGATATAAATAAGGAATATGACCCGGCCTTCCTTTCTGATCTGACAAGCCTTCGAGATTTTCGCAGCGCGCGTTGGAGCCCTAAAGATCAATGGACCTTATACTTCCTAGGAAGGAGCAGCGAAAAAGCGCCGCAAATTTTATACAAATACAACGTTTCCACCAAAGAACTTACCGAAGTTGCGAGCGACATTGCGACCTTTGATTTTTCCGGGGACAGTATCTATGCGGTGCGCCATAATAATATCCTTTACAAACTGGATCTTGATGGAAACGAAACTTCCCAAGTTACTTCCACCCCTCTTTCAAGCGACGATCTGGGTGATTTTTCGAGACTGATCGTCTACGATGAGAACAGGCAGGCGCTTATTTCTGAAAAAGGCGTCCTCTTCGTGCATAACAACGGAAGTGAGAATACGATCCGCCAAATAGCGGATAACGTCAATGATATCCAGTTTTCAGACGACGGAAAGAAGATGATCTTTTGGGGGAATAACGATATAAGCGTTCTATTCCTGAGGCCATGGGACGTCCAGCCTCTGCGCGCAGAAAACGAGATCCAAAAAATTATCCGTTCTTCCGTTCCGTTCGATAACGTTTTCTGGTATCGCGATTATGAGCATATCCTGTTCACCTACCAAAAAAAGATCAAGATCATCGAGCTTGACCAACGGGATCACCGCATTTTGGCCAATATTTTCGAAAATGGCCTGGACAATTTTCCGGCGGCCTATGATTCCAGAAACAGTTTCTATTATTTTGTGGGCAGCGGCAACGCCTCCAATACGTTGTTCCAAATGCAGCTCCCCGAAAAAACGGGCTTCTTTGGGGGATAACTTCTTCAATTCCCATCATAAGACCCGCCTCTTGAAATTTGCGGGTTTTTTTGATCTTCTCAACTCCTTTTTTCTCGATAGACCGTAAACAACGTTAGTAAGACGGCGAAAGCAGTGAATGCCATAACAGGAATTGTGATGTATCCATATTTCACAAATTCAGGAATTTCGCACGACGGTCCGCTCAAAGAACACATGGTCAGCGCATTGATCTGTTGGACATAAATATGATAGGCGGAGAATAATATACCGATCCCGCTCAACGGAATTATGTATTTTCCGGCCAGCTCGTCCCGTTTCCAATATGCGACGAAGAGAATGACCGCTTGAGGATACATGAATATTCTTTGGAACCAGCAGAGCTTGCATGGCACGAGACCGGCTATTTCTGAAAAGTAGAGGCTTCCGAGAGTGGCAATAAGCGAAACCACAAAGGCCATCAGCAACCGGCGGCGCGTGACAAAACCAAATATTTTCTCCCATTTCAAGTTGAAGATCCAACCGAATAGCGAGACGACAACAAAAATTTGAGCGGCGATCGCGGCGATCGTCAGAATATTGATGATCGAATCCATATTTTGATTATACAGCCTCTTTTGATCCTGTCCAAGATAAAAGACTCTCAGAAAATTTGCATGCTTTTCTTATATTTGCTTTATTTAAGCCAAAAGATACAATAACCAGCCCCCGAGAGGACTGGTTATTTTTATATAAGCTTGTTTTGAGCGAATTTCATCTTTCACTGGTCGCCTATTCCAATCCATGCCCTTTGAAGCATTCAACGTATTTTTGATCCATCTTTTCCAAATGATCATCCAGCCATTGGCTCAAAAAAAATACGATCCCTCCGTAGAAATCAATTTCGTTCTTATTCTCCATCCCCTTTATTCTTTTGATCTCGTCTCTCATTTCTTGATGCTTCAGTTTGTGCTCCGCCGCGCCCTCATATTTGAATTCATCGAAATATTTTTCTTCGGTCGCAAAATGAACTTCTGAGTATTCAATAAGATTTTGGAAAAGGGACTTCAATTCCTCGCGGCCCTTGCTCGCAGTGATGGCATTGTAAAGATCGTTCATCAGCCCGATAAAGTATTTGTGTTGATTATCGATCTCCTTGATGCCGACACTATATTTATCTCTCCAGATAACTTCCATAATATTTATTTTAAATCTTATTTATTATTTCCCTCCGATCTCAAGCAACAGTTTCTTTCTAACTTTCGGATCGGAAAATTTAGCTTCTTTTCCACTTTTTCCAATGCCGGTGCTCAACATATACGATTCGCCACCATTTGAGACCGAGAAAAAATCCGCCGATCACGCCGGCATAGATGAGCGTCCAGTATAAATAGGCCGGAAGAGGGCTATATAAGAACCAAAAAACTTGATCGAACTCCACTGGCAATCCCCGCTTCTCAAGTATTCCGATAAATTTCAAACTCAGCATCTCAAAAGCGAGAAACCCCAAAAGCTTGCCGAGGCTTATCGCCAGCAAAACATAGATTACTTTTTTGAGGCTCCACTCGTTTGTTTTTTTCTTCGGCATTTGGGTTAATTAACACTTTGTTTGGCTAAGCCACACCTTTCATCGCATCCAATGAGCGCTTCATCCGCGAAAGCACCGGAGACAGCTTTTCCTCAAAATAGAGCGCGCATCCATACAACGTATAAAGATCTTTTTTTGAATTAACCTCCCCGTCTTTATAAATATACAGCTGATCGCCGACAACTTCAAGGCTGAGTGACCGGCATTTATCCTCGAGATCCGCCATGACGTCCGGCGAGAAAACTTCCAGCGCTTCGATCTCATATCCTTTGGAAACTTTGAGATTGAAGTATTCGTCGAAATCGCCCTCGAGCCTCAAGGGAACGCCACTTGTGGACGTATCAAAGATCGATTCGCCAAATTCGTGACTTTTGTTTTCCAGGACAATATCCGGCATATTCGCGTTCAATTGAAACAGAAAAACCGTGAAGTCGTGAGTTTCAGATGATTTTCCCTGCTCGGTCGTATACTGATAGGAAAAAATCGAAACAGGGCAACCATGATACTGCCCGCTCACAACGTCAAAGACCGACTTTTTGCGGCCGATTTGAAACAGCGTCCCCGCGAGCCCCTCGAGCGTTCCTTCGGCTGCATAGGAAAATCCATTGGCTATGGCAAACTGGCGCATGAACTCGTGCCTGACGCGCTTGAGCAAATATAGATATCCGCTCAAAAGCAGATAGGCGGGGATGACATATACCTGCGTCAACGACACATTGAAAAAGATCAAAATGGCATAAAAAACAACTGTGATGCTTATGCCCGCGATAATATAAAAAGGATGTTCTTTGAGATAATTTTTCGCGCTCCGGCCAACGCTGTCGATCGACTCATGGACCAGCGGAAAATCTCCGACCACCGCCTCCGATCGCATATTTCTTTCGATCTCTTGCGGCAGGTCGTTTTCTTTCGCCACGGACGATTCGGCCGGAGAGAACTGAAAAAATATTTTGCGCAAAACCACGGCGGTCAATACCATAGCCGCGATCCCGACACTGATCAGGAATGTTGCTAAAATGATGCTTGGCCAGTCCATAATTGACACGTTACTACATCTTTGATTATTTAATACCCTTATGTTATCCCAAATCACCTGTTTTTTCAAATAAAATACCGTCCAGCGTTGATGCTACTGGACGGCTTTTTCTCAAAAGTGCGGATTTATTAATCGAAGATTTCTCTCAGATCCCCTTTCTTACTGTATTCCTAATTCCGGGTCGAGAATCCATTCGATAAAAATATGCGCAGCTTTTGTGTGGAGGACTCGTTCTGACTCGGCGTAGATCAGATCGCAGATAACCTGTCCGAGAATGAGAAAGACCGGTTTTGGCCCAACCATGTCGTAAGGCCGGCACTGCTTCTCCTTGACCATGCAAATCCGGCAATCAAGAGGTCTGGCCGGATAAACGCTGCACTGACCTGATTCACCCAGAAAGACACAGGGCTTACCCATATGGAACTGCCGGGCAAACAAAACCAGATCCCGATTATCCTGTGATTCCATGGACTCGGCCCCGATTCCGATCATGAAACTATAGGCCGCCGCTCGTTCTCTTGCCAGGTTGAGAATATCCTTCGACTTTTGCAAAGGCAGACGCTTGAGAAAGTTTCGGATCAATTCGTATTCAAATTGCGTGCAGCCGACCAACTGATGGCAACACACAGAGCACTCAGATCCGCAAACGACCTCCCCATTTGCACGATATTTTGCGCAAAGCCTGTCAAACAAGTTGAATATTGCCTGAACTCTCCGCATTCCCCGCGCTTTTGGTGGCAACATAGATTCGAAAATCTGGGTAGCTTGATCGATCAGAGACTGGTCATCCCCAGCCATAACGGCCGGTTCTCCGATGGCTCCCCATAAAAGAACCTTGCGTTCCGTCAGAAGGATGCTTATCTCTTCAGGTGTCAGTACCAATTGATGTTTTCCCATGGTATTCTCCCTTATTGCCTTATCTGCCGCCGGCGGCGATGAAGTGCGGGTGGATACAGTGATGACACTCGGCTTTTTCAAGTGCTGCCTTGGCCGCCGGACAAAAGCGTCTCAGCGAGCGGGAAATTTGCGATATTTTACCCGCATGCAGAACCTCCGTTTCGATCCAGGCAATAAGATTCTCTTGCTGGATGGTGTGTGTTTTCACGACAACCAGCTGCGATTTCCGAATCGCCGTTACCGTGATCGCCACTCCCGGAACCGAAAAAAATGCGTGATCCCGATTGGCCAAGTTGCGGCCGAGGGGAATCAAGTACGGCTTTAGAGGCTTCCCGGAAAAACCACAAACTGTGGTCGCGGTTCCGGTTTTTCTTCTCCCGCCGCCACCTTCCGCCAGATTGATGAGAAAGATCAGATCAAGGTCCAGCAGAAATGGAGGCACGTAAAAAATATCCGGACTTCCCGCAAATCCCCTTTTCTGCATAGGGAACTCAACAATAATACTTTGCCGAGTTTGCCTGGCCTCAAAGCCATTTTCCTTCAAAAAGGCCAAACAGTTTGGATCGACACCGGGAATTCTCGCAACAATACGCATAACTCCTCCATTCTCGTGCCAAAGATTTTTTAAGGTACAGACAGGCACGAGCTGCGGATATTTTGTGACCACGCCTGGTCGGAATTCTGCTCAGTGAGCAGGAGAATAGACACAATATATATCCCGTCTGGATTCCTGATCAATGAAATTGGATAATATATTGTGCTTTATTTTTTGTAAATTGTCAAGATGCCATTGAACAAAAAAGTCCTCCTGCATTAACTCAGAGGCTCTTGTTTTATTTAAATATCGCTAAGTCTCGCCTTAAGGTAGCTTCGAGTATTTTACTTAAACGATATACCTTGATATGCAAAAGCTGAAAAGTTGACATTCTTTCATTTCCCATGTTATTAAATAGACAGCTATTCCTTACAGGGTACGGGAATGGCCAGGCCGCTTTGCGGGTGTCTAACCCCCCTATTTTAGCTCAGCCGCCCCCCCTGCAATAAGCTAAAATGAAGAAGGGAGACAAGTAAAGCAAGCATCGCCGCCGCCCAAAAAACAGCAACTTGGGACATCGTTTCTGTTGCGCGACCCGGCTTTCGATTCAGAAAGCCGGCTTTTATTTTTTTAAATTTAGTTCTCCTGCCGATTTCGAGCTAATAAAATTCAGTTTTCGATAACTACGGTTTATGCTTTCAATCAAGCGTCGTTGTGAAGCGGTCCGCTTCCAGATGAAATAGGCGCTTTCCTTTGTCCTTTTCTTCCACATGGGTGACTTTTCCGATGAATAGAATATGGTCCCCAACTTCGATCTCGCTCACGACTTCGCACTCAAGATAAGCTTGGGCTTCCTTCACTCGCGGACAGTCGATGGTTTTCGCCTCCTCCTTTTCAAGTCCTGAAGTTGCGAATTTATCCATCGTTTTTCCGGAATGGCGGCCGCAAAAAAGCGTGTCGGCCTGAGCTTCTTTTCCCATGAAGTTTGCGACAAAAACTTTCGCAGACCTCACCATGCCCAGCGAGAAACGAGTTTTTCCGATCGAGACGGCGAACATCATCGGGTCGAACGAGAGCGGCATATGCCAATCAAGGGTGATGATATTGTCTTTGCCCTCGGCGCGGCAGGTCAAAAGGATCGTTTGCAGCGGATTGGTTGCGTCTGTGATTCGCATTTTTTTGATAT
>PMJF01000063.1:0-17076 GCA_003157295.1 Candidatus Moraniibacteriota bacterium
GCGGTATCGACATTTTAAAAAACGCTAAAGATGGAAAATATTACTTTTTGGAAGTAAACACAGCGCCGGAATGGAAAGGCTTTCAAAGGGCAACTCGTATTAATGTTGCCTCGGAAATTATAAGTTTTTGCAAAGACCTATTTGCAAGAAAAAATTTCTCCACATTAAAGTTAGTGAAAAAATATTATGAGGACAATAATAAATATCTAGGTAAAAACAGATTTCACTATAATTCTAGAATGTTCCTATGGACCCGCAAAAATTCAGCAAAAAAACATCTCGCTACTTTAAAAGATTTTTATCTAGGAAAAAACAATAAGGAATTTTTAAAAAAACTGAAGGAAATGCGATTTCCTGATAATAATTTTCATCTTTTGGCTAAAAAAAATACCCGTGACAGATATTTTAGGAAATATCCTGAGCTTTCTTTCTTTAATAAATTGCTCTTTCGAACACTCTTTGCAGAAACAATCTATAATAAGGATATTCGTTTGATGGTTAATCAAATTTGCCATAATAATAAGTTTCTCGCGCTTAAAAAAAAGCTCGAAAAAGACGCAAAGGCAATTTCCATATTATCAACACACGCTGTTAATTATTTCTACAACCTATCTTACTTTCTGAAGGATGAATCTATTATTAATCCAGAAATTTTCTATGCTATCGCCAAGAAATACTATAATAAAAAAACAAAAAATGGTCGCGCCTTTCAAATATATTTGCTCACCCATTGCATTATCGGAGAATCCCATTTTTATAGCCGAAAAATAATGAGGAATAGAGAGATCTATTTCAAAATGATAAAATTATTAGAAAAAATAATTCTTGATAATTTTTTTAGCATATCCCTGGATAATAAAATCGAATTCCTCGTTTGCACTAAATTATGTCGGTACTCTTCGCCTCTAGAAAAGCTTATTCTTGATGAGTCCGCACGTTCACTTTCTGATATGGGAAATTTTA
This sequence comes from Candidatus Moraniibacteriota bacterium, assembly GCA_003157295.1. Taxonomy (GTDB): domain Bacteria; phylum Patescibacteriota; class Minisyncoccia; order Moranbacterales; family UBA11712; genus Fen-1326. Next base: position 964 of record PMJF01000063.1, read on the forward strand.
TAATTGATACGAGAAATGATCGCCACAGCTTTATAACTCGTAATATACAGGATTCGGAGCATAGAAACGTGCTTTTCATAATGGCTAATGAAGATTTTTGTATTTATTAAATTATAAATAAGTGAATAAACGTACCAAAGGACATATCTTGACTTTTTCTGCAAACTAGAGAAAAATAATAACTTGCCTACCTCGTAATAGAAATCAATGAAAAACTCCCTCGTTGATAACACTAAAGAGGCTTTAAAAAAGCCAAAAAGGCGCTGGCTGCGCCGAATCTTGAAATTGGCGATGTGGATGATAATCCTTCTAATCTTGCTTTCTGTGGGTGTTTTTGCCTATTACGCGAAGGATCTGCCAAGCCCCGGAAAACTGAATAATCGGCAGGTGATCGAATCCACTAAGATTTATGACCGCACCGGCGAGCATTTGCTCTACGAGATCCACGGCGAAGAAAAGCGCACCCGTATTTCTCTTTCTGATATGGGGAAAACCATCCAAGCCGCCGCTGTCTCCGCCGAGGATCAGGATTTTTATAACCATCATGGCGTTCAATTCAAGGCTATTGCCCGCGCGGCCCTTTACGACGTCTTGGGCCGAAGCGCTTCTCAGGGAGGCTCCACTATCACTCAGCAGCTTATCAAAAATTCCGTTCTCACCCCCGAAAAAACTTTCACCCGAAAAGTGAAAGAGATCATTCTTTCCGTAGAGCTCGAGCAAAAATTTTCGAAAGACCAGATTCTTGAAATGTATCTCAATGAGATCCCTTACGGATCAAACGCCTATGGCATTCAGGCCGCCGCCCAAACATTTTTTGGAAAAGACGCCAAAGATTTGGGCCTGGCTGAAGCGGCGCTTCTGGCATCCCTGCCTAAGGCCCCGACATATTATTCTCCCTACGGAGATCATCAAGAAGACCTCAAGGCTCGCCAGGAATATGTGCTGGATCAGATGGCTAAGCTTGGCTATGTTACCTCGGACCAGGCTAAATCAGCCAAGGGATTCGATGTGATGGCAGAAATAAAACCCTTCCAAGAAAGAATTGACGCCCCCCATTTTGTTCTTTATGTCAAAGATCAATTAGTGGCGAAATACGGAGAGCAGCAAGTGGAAGAAGGTGGAATGAAAGTTTTGACCACTCTTGATTGGCCAAAGCAGCAGATCGCTGAAGAAGCTGTCCGAAACGGAGTCGATCAGAACGGGAAAAAATACCGCTTCACAAACGCCGCGCTGGTCGCCATTGATCCCCGGACCGGACAAATTCTTTCTATGGTAGGATCTAAGAATTATTTTGATAAGAGCATCGACGGCAACGTCAACGTGGCCATTCGAGATCGTCAGCCGGGATCATCTTTTAAGCCCTATGTCTACGCCACCGCCTTTAAAAAAGGATACACTCCTAATACCGTTCTTTTCGATACAGAAACCAACTTCGGAACTAAAGATAACCCTTATACTCCCCAGAATTATTCCGGTGATTTTCGCGGACCGGTAAAAATGCAAGATGCGCTTGCCATGTCCTTAAATATCCCAGCGGTCAAAACCCTTTATCTTGCCGGGGTGGACAACGCCATCAACACGGCCCAATCAATGGGGATAACCACACTCCAAAATCGCGGCCGCTATGGCCTCTCTTTGGTCCTTGGAGGAGGCGAAGTGAAGCTGGTGGACCATACCGCTGCTTTCGGCTCTTTCGCCACTGGAGGCATCCGACACGACAAGACGGCTATACTTAAAATCGAGGATGCAAAAGGTAATATTTTAGAACAAGCGGAAAATACGGCCGGAGAAAAAGTTTTAGATACGGATGTTTGCGCTCAAATCGACGCCATTCTTTCCACTAATCATCTCCGCGCTCCTGTCTTCGGATCAAACACTCCTCTGCGCTTTGATGACCGCCAGGTGGCCGCAAAAACCGGAACTACCAACGAGTGGCGGGACGGCTGGACAATGGGCTATACCCCTTCGCTCGTCACTGGCGTTTGGGCGGGAAATAATGATAATTCCCCAATGGCCCAAGGAGCGGATGGAGTTTTTACGGCCGCACCCATCTGGCGCGCTTTTATGGATAAAGCCCTTGCCAATACCGCTGTGGAAAAATTTCCTGATCCAAAAGTTATCAAAACCGGAAAGCCTGTTCTCGACGGAGAGATCAACAGTGATGGAAAAGACACGAAAGTTTGTAAAACTAAAAAAGGCAAATTCTGTCTTCCGGTGAATGATAGTTGTCCCGACAACACCAAAGAAAAGAAAAAGAATGTTTTAACCTCTCATGATATCCTCTTTTGGGTGGACAAAGACAATCCCCAGGGTCCGGTTCCTAAAAATCCGGAAAAGGATCCTCAATTCGCCGCTTGGGAAAAAGGCGTGCAGAAGTGGGCCAGTGACCAAGGCTCTGACGTTCAAGACAATCTTGATATGTGCAATTAAAATAAAATAATTTCCGTTGAAAAAAGCTGCCCGATCTTAGTGCTAGGCAGCTTTTTTAGTGCGTTATTCTCTAGTTTTATTTCACTTTTACCTCTTCGATTTCATCACTCTCAAGAATCTGATTGGCTTTATTTATAATTTTTTCTCTTTTTCTCCACACCTCGCTCGATATGGCTGGATGAGCTGTTTTTATATAAAGTATCTTTTTTTTTAGATGGGACTCCCTTAGATCTTCGGGAGATAGATTTCTTATTTCAGCCAGAGCCACCTCTTTAAAAACCTTGATTATTGTTTTTTCGTCTGGTGCGGCTTTTTCTTTCCCGCAGGAAAAAATATTTTTGCGCCGGAGTATGTCTTTAATTGATTTCATTGCAGCTGTGCACTAACTTCTTATCGGCATAATTATGTGGAGAAAATCCTCTCTTATTTTTTCTCCGACTATTTCCCGTAAGATCACCGGACCGAAAGAATCGTTAAACCCAATGTATATTTCTTCCGAAGAAAGGGTATTCAGCCCGTCGATAAGATAGCGGTTGTTAAACGCGATTACGGCGCTTCCTTTTAGTAGTGAGACACTTTCCACTTCCGTCATGTTTTCGCCTGATTCCACAGATTGGGCTTCTATTTTTATTTTTTTTTCACCCTCTTTAACGCGCAATTTCACCTCCCGACTTTTGCTGTCGGAAAAAATGCTCGCCACCCGCACCGCCCGCAATAAGTCGTCTTTTTTTAATCTAAGACCGGCTAAAAATTCTTTCGGGATTACTTGCTTGTATTCCGGATACTTCCCATCAATAAGCCGCGAGATAAAAAGTGTTTCATCCACTTCAAAAAAAATTTGGTTTTCGCCGATATATATTTTCAGTTTTCCGCTTTCCGGGCCGATGCTGCGCGCCACTTCCTGAAGCGTTTTAGCTGGAATAATAATAGAACTATTTTTGGCTATATATTTTTGATAAATGTCATTTGGCTTTTCGTCTTTTAGTTTTATCGTCGCTTCTGCTAAGCGAAAACTATCTGTTGCCGCTAAAGTCAGTTTATTCTCCTCAAAACCCATAAAGACGCCCGTAAGCTCTTGTCTTGTTTCTGTGGTAGCCGCGCAAGGGAGAATTTTAACCGCGCTTTCTTGAAAGGATTGACTTTCGATTTCCAAAATTGGCTCAGTTTGAGGCTTGGGAATCAAGGGAAAATCTTTAGCATCCAATCCTTTTATTGAGGCTTTGTTCCCCTGATAAGTTAGATAAAGCGTATGATCCTTAACTTCGGCGGCTATTTTCTCATTATCTGCGATATTGCTTATAAAACTTCCGATAATTCTCCCTGGAACAGCTATTTTCCCTTCCTTTTCCACCTTAGCCCGCAAAAGGCAAATAATTCCAATTTCAAGATTAGTGGCGGAGACCTTAAGCCGACCCTTTTCCGCCTCCAGAAGAATGTTCGAGAGAATAGGTAAAGTTAAATTTTTTCCAATAATCTTTTCGGCCGTTAGAATTCCTTTTTTAAAATTTTCAGTGGTAGAGAGAATTTTCATAAAAGTTATTGTTATTTTTGGTTAGTTATAATAATTAAGTATTATTTTAATAGTTGTAGTTATAGAGGAAGAGAATATTGGGGAAAAGTAATTTTAGGCGAGTGTTTGTAAGGAAATTTAGTTGTGAAAAGTTGGTTATAAGCCGTGTGCCTGCGTGGGGATAGATTGGGGAAAAGAACTGGTGATAATTTTTAAATAAATTTCCCCCCTTTTAATCCCCAGGTTACTTTATGCCTTTTATATTAGTTTTACGGAAGATATCTATAGCTTATCCATAGCTTCTCCCCTTTTAGGGTAAATTTGATGGTCCGTAGTTACCCTTGGTTGTAGATTTTATTTTTTATCCGGCCAATATCCTGTTCCAAGTTATCACTCTGTTCAATTTCCTGGCGGATCTTTTCATAAGCGTGCATTGCCGTCGAATGATCTCTTCCGCCTAATTGATCGCCAATTCCCGGAAAGGAGGCCTGGAGCTCTTCGCGCATGAGAAACATAGCGATCTGGCGCGGTTTTACGATATCTTTTCGGCGAGACCGACTCGAAAGCTCCTGAGTATTTATATCATAAAAATCAGCTACGGCCTCGATGATTTGTTTGGCGTTAACACCCTTTCTTCGGCCGGAATGAATAATGTCTGAAAGAATTTTTTTAACATTAGTTAGATTCGGCTCAATTTGCTTAAGTTCGCAAGAAACCATTACCCGGCTCAAGGCTCCTTCTAATTCCCGGATATTATTTTGGATATTAGAGGCGATGTAATTGAGAACTTCATTTCCGATCTCGAAGTCTTTTGCGGCCGCTTTATGCTGAAGAATGGCAATGCGAGTCTCAAGATCTGGTCTCGAGACATCCGCGATCATACCGCCCTCAAAACGAGAACGCAGCCGTTCCTCCAGGGTGGCAATAGCTTTTGGAGGCCGGTCGCTAGAGAGAACTATTTGCTTGTTAAGCTGATAAAGAGTGTTAAATATGTGAAAAAATTCTTCCTGGGTTTTTTCTTTTCCGGCGATAAACTGGATGTCATCTATGATCAAAAGATCGACGTCGAGATAAGGCTTTTTGAAGTCGCGGATATTTTTAGTTTTTATGCGATCCACTAAATCATCCGTGAAGCGTTCCGAAGTCGAATAAAGAAGCTTTCGGGATGGATCTTCGCTTAAAATAGCATTCCCGATCGATTGAAGAAGATGGGTTTTCCCCAATCCTACTCCGCCGTAAATAAAAAGAGGGTTGTATATGCGTCCCAATTTCTGGGAAACGGCCTGGCACGCTGCGTGAGCCAGTTCATTATTAGACCCGATAATGAAATTTTCAAAGGTATAGCGGGGGTTGAGGTTTATCTGTCCGATGTCCCCCGGATGGCTGGCGGGAGCGCCTTCGCGAAGATCGACCAGGCTGTTTTTCGGCAAAGTCGACACAGAATCGACCTCTTTAAGCGAGGGGGCTTTAGGGCTGGCAGAAACAATGCAGCGGACAAACTTAATGTTCTCTTTGAAGTTTTTTAGCGCTCGCAAGATGGACTGATTATACTTATTTTCCAGCCATTCTTTGGCAAAACCATTAGGAACGCTGATCACAACATGGCTCTCCTCGAAGTTCAGGATGGACGTATTCCGAAACCAAGTGGTGAAGCTGGCGGGTGAAATAGCGAGTTCCACCTCCCCTAGAACGGCCTGCCAAATTTCTTTATTTGTCATTGTAAAGTAATATTAGGTTTTTCTATTATATCACACTAAAAATAGGGAGATATTGGATTTGTTGATAACTATGTTGATAAGCTGTTGAAATCATAAATAATTTTAGTGAATGTTGCAAGGGCTGGAGGAAATTGACCTGCCTCTTTTTTGCTGATACAATCAAGAATAGTTAGAAATAATCAAAAAGTAATGGCAAAAAGAACGTATCAGCCGAAAAAAAGAAAAAGAGCCAAAAGGCACGGATTTCGAAAAAGGATGAGAACGAAAGATGGTCGAACAGTGCTGGCAAGGAGACGCAAAAAAGGACGAAAGAAGCTTTCTGTTTAATTTTTTGGAATGCTCCCTCTTAAATATCGGCTAAAAAATAAAGAAACCTTTAACGCTGTTTTTCAAAAAGGAAGAACGGTTTCAAATAAGGTTTTAGTAATGAAATTTAGGCCAGGCTCTAATGGAGAGACTAAGATCGGATTTTCAGCAGGGCTCAAATTTTCCAAGAAATCATCCCAGCGGAACAAAGTTAAGCGCTGGATGCGGGAAGCGGTGCGTCCCCTCCTGGAAAATATTAGGCCGGGATTCCAGATGATTTTCTTAGTTAATTCAAAACGCGATTTCAGGCGGTTAACAAGTGGCCTGATCCGAGAAGAAATAAAAAATTTGCTTATAAAAGCCAAATTATTGCTATGATTCAATTGTTCCACCAAATTATCTATCAACCGATCTATAACGCCCTTATACTTCTTTATAACCTACTTCCCGGCCATGACCTGGGAGTATCGATCATTGTTTTGACGGTCATAGTCCGGTTCATTTTGTATCCGGTAGCCAAAAAACAGATCGAATCCCAAAAAAAGCTCCAAGAACTTCAACCAGAGATAAAAAAGCTCCAAGAAAAATATAAAGGAGACAAGGAGAAACAGGGAAAAGCCTTGATGGCATACTATAAAGAAAAAAAGATCAATCCGGCTTCAGGCTGTCTCCCCTTGGTCATTCAAATAATCTTTTTCATCGCTCTTTACCGGGCTTTTATAGCCGGACTGAATTTTTCTTCCGGATGCCAGGATCTTTATTCCTTTGTCAGTTGCCCCGACCAAATTCACAGCAATTTCTTCGGTTTACTGAATTTAACCAAGCCTAGCTTCGTTTTGGCGATCATCGCGGCAGCCGGACAGTTCATTCAAACGAAAATGATGATTCCCCAGGCGAGCGGATCTTCTTCAAAAGGCGACTTTTCAAATATCATGAATCAACAGATGGTTTATTTGGGGCCGCTGATGACACTTTTTATCGGCATGAAATTTCCGGCGGGGCTGGCGGTTTATTGGATAGTCAACACGTTATTTGCCATTGCTCAGCAATATATAGTTATGAAAAAGGTGAAGGTCCCGGAACAGCCGGCGGTCAGCGGCACATAAAGTGATTTTATAACTAACCTAATTGATATGGCTAAATCAGAAAACATAGAGGTTATCAAAGGATTGATAGCAGAGACGCTTAAGAAGATGAGTTTTGACGATTTTACTTTGAGTGTCCGTGAAGAGACAGGGCCCGACAGCGAAAATCTTATTTTTAATATCGAAACAAAGGAATCAGATATCCTAATTGGTCAATACGGAGCAAACCTTCGTTCTCTTCAGCATGTGCTGCGAGCCATGGCCAGAAAAAAAAATGACGAAAAATTACACTTTTCAATCGATGTCAACGATTACCACAAGCAGAAAATAAGCTCTTTGGAAGAGCTGGCTCAAAGCTTGGCTCGGCAGGCCATTGTTGAAAAAAGACCCATTGTATTGCGCCCCATGAGCGCCTATGAGAGAAGAGTGGTGCACTTGGTTTTATCCGAAAATACTCAAATCAAAACGGAAAGCATTGGAGAGGGAGAGGACCGTAAAGTGGTGATACGGCCGGTGGGGAATATCGAGCAAGGAAACCTTGCCGAAACTCTTTAGAAACCTGCCGACAGGCAGGTTATAAATTAGATAATATCTTGATGTCTTCTTTACCTCGTCGCATTGCCTATAATGTTGTTATCTCTTCAGCGGCTAAGATCGCCGGAACCATCTTGGCTTTGGTGGGGATCGGCTTTATCACCCGCTACTTGGGAAGAGAGGGTTTTGGCGACTATTCAACCGTTCTGGCTTTTTTTACCTTTTTTTCAGCCTTGGCGGATCTGGGGCTTTACGCGATATCCACCCGGGAAATTTCCCGTCCGGAAAGCAATGAGCTGGAAATATTGGGAAATGTTTTTACTATGCGGCTCGTCCTTTCGGCGGTGATCGTCCTTGTAGCGCCTATTTTAGTTCTCGCCTTTCCCTATTCAACCGCGGTGAAATTTGGAATTATAATTGCCGCGGCCGCTTATATCTTCTCTTCAAGCTACTCGGTTCTGATCGGGCTTTTTCAAAAAAGATTGGCGATGGATAAGGTCGCTATAGGCGAGCTTATCGGGAGGATCTTCCAGGTGGTTATAATCATTTTGGTTGTTCGAAGAAATATCGGCTTTTTGGCCATTATTGGAACACTGTTTGTGAATATGCTAGTAAGCTTCCTGGTGATATTCGCCTGGTCCCGAAAATACCTGTCTTTCTCCCTTAAGTTTGACTGGAGGATTTGGAAAAAATTTCTCGCGCAGTCCTATCCGGTTGGGATTTCGGCGATCATCACGTTCGCCTATTTCAAGCTTGATACCATTCTTCTTTCAATCATGAAAACCAACGCCGAAGTCGGAATTTATAACGCTGCCTATAAAGTCTTGGAAAATATCTCTTTTTTTCCGGCAATGCTTGTCGGCCTGGTCATGCCGATAATGTCCCTTTATATTTTTCATGACAGGGATAAATTTCTCCAGGTGGCCGACAAAACTTTCAAGGTTTTTTTGATCCTTACGGTGCCTTTAGTGGTCGGAATTTTGTTTTTAGCCAAAAACATAATAAATCTCATCGGCGGATCCGGTTTTTCCGAAGCGGTTATCGTTCTCAAAGTATTGTCGTTTGCCATAGCTTTTATATTCTTTGGAAATTTTTTCACCAACGTGATAATTGCCGGCAATCTTCAGAAAAAAATGATGAAGGTTTTGTTTTTCTGCGCCGTCTTCAATGTCTCGCTGAACCTGGTTTTGATCCCCCGCTTTTCTTATCTTGGCGCGGCAGTTACTTCGTCAATGACGGAATTTTTGGTCGTGGCGCTCACGGGTTGGCTCTGTTGGAGAAAGCTGAAATATGTTCCTTCTTTTCAGAAAAGTTCGGCAATCCTGGCCTCCGGCGCGGCAATGGCCATATTTTTATACATCTTTTCCGCTTTTAACTTCTTTGTTCTGGCCATTTCCAGCGGCTTGGTATATTTTTCTCTGCTCTGGGTTTTCCGAGTAGTAACCACTGGGGAACTCTTAAGTCTTGTGAGCAAAAAGGGCGAAGAGACCCGAGAATACGAGCCAGTAATCTAGAAAGAGCAACCGAAAATTGGCGCTCTAAGCATTTTAAATTATGGAGCCGAAATGAAGCTTACTATTCAAATCGTGAATTATAATAGCCGAGAATGTTTGTTGGAGTGTCTTGCATCCCTCGATTATTTTCTGGTAAAAAATCAGGACCTTGCGGAAATCATCATCATAAACAATGATACCGATCAAATCGGTTGTTTTTTAGATGCTTCGCTGCAAGCGACTAAGGGCCTTAGAATCATTGAAATAAATGAAAATGTTGGCTTTGGGAAAGCTCACAATAAGGGCCTTCGAGAAGCTCGAGGTAAATATGTTCTATTCTTGAATCCAGATACAAAAATACTGGATGGATCTCTGGAAAAAATGCTGAATGTTCTTGAAGAGGATAAAGAAGTTGGTATCGCAGGACCAATTCTCGTCGATGGCGAGGGACGTTTTCAGGAAGAATGCTGGGGTTTCAAAAAAACTCCGCTCTCCACAGTAAAATCAAAACTATCCGGCCGCGCCACTCGGGCGGAAAAAGAAGGTCCCTTTGAAGTTGATTGGGTGAGTGGTGGGGCGATGATAATCAGAAAAAATATTTTTTCGGANNCTAAAATCAAAACTGTCCAAAAGCGCCACTCGGACGGAAGAAGAAAGTATTTTTGAAGTGGATTGGGTGAGCGGAGGCGCGATGCTAATCAAGAAAAATATTTTTTCGGAACTGGGCGGATTTGATGAAAAATATTTTATGTATTTTGAGGATGTCGACCTTTGCCTTCAGGCTAGAAAAAAAGGTTGGAAAATAGTTGTTAACCCAACGGCTCGAGTTCATCATCAAGGCGGTAAAAGTTTTTCGAGCCACCAGGAGAAAAAAAGACATTATTACGCTTCCCAAAATTATTATCTCAAGAAAAACTTCGGTTCTTGGCGGGCGAGGGTGGTGAAAACGTTACGGCTTCCCATATATATCAAGAATGTGTATCTTAATAAGTAATGATAGAGTACTTATTTCTTGGGCTGATCCTGATCTTGCCTTTACAGTTCGCTCTTAATTTGGGCGATAATGCCGATTTGGTGATAATTCGGGTGTTAATCCCGATTATTTTTTTATTGTGGCTGGTGAAAAGTTTGGCGCGAAAACAATTGTGGATTCCAAGCAAACCCCAAACGTGGCTGATAGCTTCTTTTATTTTTTTATCTTCCCTCTCGCTATATATCGGCCGGGATGCGAGCGCCGGTTTTCGTAAGCTGCTCTATTTTCTCACGATTTTTCCCGTTTTTTTTGTGGCGGCGGACATATGCCGCGGGCAAAAATGGCGAGAAAAAGCGACTGCGGCAATCGTTATCAGCGGAGCTCTTGGGGCAGCCATTGGGCTTTCACAGTTTCTTCTTCCCTTTTTCATAGGAATTGGCAAAGCGGTGAAAATTTGGGAAAACGCAGCGCCGTATTTTTTGGGAAATTCGTTCGGTAAGGTCGTCGCTGCCAATTCGAGCTGGCTGGTGAACATCGGCGGCAAAACGCAGATGCGCGCCTTTGGACTTTTCCCCGACCCGCATAACTTCGCTTTTTTCACGAGCCTCTGTCTTTTTTCTGGGCTGGGATATTTTTTTTCCTGCAAAAAAAACGCGTCTAAAATATGGATCAGCGCTGCCTCACTCTTGATGATTCTGGCAATTGGCCTGTCTTTTTCGAGAGGCGCGTATCTTGGTCTCTTGGCAGGAGTTCTTTTTTTCGCGCTGATATTTTTCAAGAAGTCGGGCGTTCTTGGAAAAGCGCTCTTGGCGGCTGGAGCAATTCTTGTTCTAATGCTTATCTTTAACTCAAATATCATTTCGCAAAGGCTTGCCTCTTCGTTCAATTCGAAAGAGGGCTCGAATGCCGAGCGGTATAAGAATTGGGTTCAGGCGACGGAAATAATCCGGGATCATCCTCTAGGTGGCGTGGGGCTTGGTAATTATGCTCGCATGATCGATCCGACGGCGGCCGATCGATCTTCAATTTATGCGCATAATTTATTTCTCGACATCGCCGCTGAGACCGGGATACTAAACTCAACTATATTCCTACTTCTAATTCTGGTTGCCATTTGGAGAAACGTGAAAAGCGGCGGTATGCTGAACGCGGGCATCGCGTCAGGGCTCGTCGCCTTTTCTGTTCATTCTATTTTTGATACGGCGCTCTATTCGCCCCAGGTGCTGACGATGTTATTGATTATATTGGCACTGGGGGTTAGCTCGTTTTCGGAAAAAACAGGTATTCCCGCCGAAGCGCAAAATTAAAAACGTTCAAAAAGTGCCTATGTTATTTATAAAACAAATTCAAAAAAACTTAGTTCTGGCGATTTTATTTCTACTGCCCCTTTATCTTATAAAGTTTAAATTTGTTTGGCTATCTTTTAATTTGGTTGAAATTCTAATCTTTATACTTTTCCTGCTCTGGATTTTTAATAAAAATACCAAATACAATATACTAAATACCAAATGCAATATACCTATCATATTGATATTCACCGGATTATTCTTTTCTGTCATCGCTAACAACAATTATTATATCGGCCTTGGCGCGATCAAAGGATGGTTTATTTTCCCAATCATTTTTGGAATTATATTTTATGAGAGTATGAAAGAAGATGAAAGCCTGCTTGGCAAGTCTTGGCTCGCTTTGCTTTTTTCCGGTGTGGCTGTATCGATGATGGGCATTGTTTATAAATTTTCCGGTCTCTTGACCTACGACGGGAGGCTGCATATTTTTTATGATTCGCCGAATCAACTGGGTATGTTTCTCGCGCCGATTTTTATTGTCGGACTCGTCCTTTTTTTGCGAGAGAATTTATATTGGCGCAAATTGTTATTCTTGGCCGGGCTTTTTCTTTTGGCGGTCAACCTTTATTTCACCTATTCCTATGGAACCTGGATGGCGCTAGCAGTCGCCATTACAGTCGTATTTTGGCTTAAGCATAAAACTCTTAGGTCGCGAGTCGGTATCTTGATTCTGGTCTTTTTGGCTGCCATTGCCATAGGACAGATGAGAAGCCAAAAAATGGCAGACCTTGAAAATATGGGCGGGCGTTCATCAATAGATTCGCGGATAATGATCTGGAAAGCAGCCGGTCTCATGATAGAAAGCAATCCCCTTTTTGGAATCGGACCGGGAAATTTCCAGAACAAATATCTGGAATACCAAAAATATTTCCCGCCGTATCTTGAGTGGGCGGTTCCCCAGCCGCATAATTTGTTTCTGGCCTTTTGGCTAGAAGCGGGATTTTTGGGTCTTGTTGGTTTTGTTTTTTTATTAGTTCAATTTTTTAAGGATAACAAAAAAGCGATTGAAAACAATCACTTGTATGGAACGCTATGCTTTGCTGTTATGCTCTATTTGCTTGTTCATGGACTGATTGACACAACGTACTGGAGAAATGATATGGCGATTATTTTTTGGACAATAATTAGTATAAACACCTTTCTTTCAAGTAAGGGGAAGGCTCAGGGCGATTAGAACAATTAAAAATCTAGTTTATAGAGCTTCCCATCCGCCTTGTTCACAAAAAACAGGCTTTTTTCATCCTTCGAGAGAAAAGGGAAAAGGGCGTCGTAGGTTCCTCCGATCTTTTCCGGATCGACAAGGCGGTCTTTCTTGCCGGTCGCCGCTTCCACTTTCCAGAAAGTATCGCTGGTTGAAATTTTACTGGCTTGCCAGTCGTCAGGCAGAATGGCCGTATCGGGAATATTTCCAGGAAGGGCGCAGAAAAGATATTTTGAATCGGTGGACCAGGCGCATTTCGTCGCAAAAGTTGCAAAGCCGAGGGATTGAAACTCTCCCCCTTGGGAATTCATAAGCGCCAGTTCCGTTTTGTGGCCTCCCTTTTGGTCGGTGAAACTCACCGCGGCTTGGGAGCCATCGGGAGACCAGAGGAGATCCGCTCCAAACTTGTCTTTGAGAATTTCTTTTTTGGCTCCTCCGCCGAAAGAAATCGAATTGACGGAAGTGGGAGTAAAGGCGTTGGGACTGGGCCAGAAGGAAATGTCGGAAGAGCTGGGAATAGGGCTGATCTCCACGCCTTGGTAATTGAATTCGGTCAGGTCGGTCCAATTTTTTCCGTCTGGATCGGCAGTGCTCACGGTGCGCTTTTTGGTTTTCGAGTCGTAGTATTTATAAATGATCTTGTCTCCCAGATTCGACCAGGCGACCGAATCGAGATTTTCCTTGAGGACCGAAACTTTTTTTCCGGGAATATCGAAATATAGGAACTTCGATTTTCCGGGAGCCGATTCTGTTTTAATGATAACTTTGTTTTTCGGTTTGTTCCAGGTGATTTTTTTGAGATTCGTGAATTTTTCTGTCGAAAGAACCTTCTCCAGTTTTCCATTTAAGTCAGCTTGATTGAGCTGGCCGTTGTTTCTCAAAAAATAATACAATGAATTTCCGTCGGCGGAGAGGGCCGCTCCAAAAACTGGTTCGTCGGAAACCGCGGAAACGGATAAATTGCTTGTCGGAGATGTCTTTGGTGTGTCGGCTTGAGCCGTTGTTTTGTCGGGGGTCATTCCCTCCTGAGCGGTTTTGGCAGTTGCTTTATCAGCGTTCGAATTGGTCGAGGCGGCCGGCTTTTTAAAGGCAAAATTATACACAAAAATAGCTCCGACAACGAGAACTAGAAGAAGCGTGGAAATAGCGAAGATTTTCTTTGACATTAGTCTTTCGATTATTTTTTTGGAAGAGGTTTTCCGTTTGAGCAAAAACTCAAGCCGTAATTTCGGCCGGAAGCAGCTTGACTTACATCAAACGGGACATTGAGAGTCACTTTCAAAAAACAACTCTGCTCTTGACTGATGCCAAGGGCGTCGATAAAATCTTTTTCGGCGGCTGTTCTCGCGTTTGTCAGATCGGAATTTTGGAGAGTGATGATAAATCCCTGGTCGGTCGGGTAGTATGACATTTCATAGTCATCGGTTTTTCGGAAGACGACAGAATCGTCAAAAGCAATTTTTTGCACAGGATCTTTTTCGATGTTGTTGACAGACACGTCTCCCTTTTCCGTCTTGATCGTTATTTTCCCGGAATCGGATGAAGGCATTTTCGGCTGAGTGGCAACAGGCTTTGTTTGGTTCTGGGGATATTTTCGATGTCTGGTTAAAAAAAGATAAGCCGTCGAAGCGATGCCGATAATAAAAATAATTATCAGAAAATAAAATGTCTTTTTCATATATTATTTAATAAGACCTTAAAAACCGCATTTTGAATTAGCTCCCCAAGCGCTCCAAGAGCTGCCATTCCTTCCAATTGTACAGGCCTTGGCTATATTTGTCGAAGGATCTTGAGCCGCTTGAACACACTGTTGGTAAAGGCCTTCGTTGGTCACGGTGGCGTTTTTATTTCTCCCCGAGAAAGCGCTGGGGCAGTTTAGTCCCCCGATATCATGCACTGTCAGGTTTATTTGAAACAGTCCAACGGAGAAAGGGCGTCCGTCAGCCGTTATGTCGGTCCGGCTGGAAACTCCTGCCCCGCCGCCGCTTTCAGCGTTGCAAATAGAGGAAGCTTGGTAAGCATTAGATCCAAAGCAGGTGCTGCCAAGACTGGCCTCGGAACAGGGGCCGGACTGAACGGGTTCGCATTTTCCGCTTCCAGTGCCTTGGCCTCCCCCTCCTGTGCTGCCCGAGGGGCCGGCGCTGCTTTGGCCGGTCGGCCCCCCTTGAACATTCGACAGATTGAAGGCGACCAGATCTGGGTTGATGGTTCGAAGAAGAAGGAAAGCGACCAGGCCCAGTATCAAGCCGGAGAAAGCCGAGGATATTGTCGTTTTGGCGCTTTCTTCCTTGGCGATGTTTCCGGCAGCCATCAGATATTGGTAGGCACCGATCATCAGCATAAACATTGCCATGATTCCAATGGCGGCAAAACCGAAATTGACAATTTGCTTGAGATAGGTCGGAAAATCGGTAGTCTGCCCAAAGCCGGGAATTTTTTCCTGGTTTCGGTAGGCGCCGCCGGATGTTGGCGAACCCGTTGTTGGTGTAGCGGTAGTTGATGGCACAGTAATTGAGGCGCAACACACGCCAGGCATGGATAAGTCCGCTGCTGTGATTGTACAGCTCCCACCTGTCGGCGACAGATTGTTCGGACAAGCTTGGAAACATGATGCTCCGCTTGAACAATCGGCCAGGACGTTTCCTGAAATCAGGAAACTAAGGAAAAAAATAACAACTAAAAAATTGAAATTTGAAAAAAATATTTTGATGTTCTTTTTATTTTTTTTCATGAATGATAATTCAATCCTGGGCTGCCTATTCTTTCCCAAATAAACTATCTTCTTGGTTTAGGGTGTAAAATCCGGCGCTCAAAACAAACATCACAAGAAGCGTCAGGGCGAGCCGCAGAATATACATAAAATAGTGCGCTTAACTCTTCAAACTTTTCAAATGCCAGAGAGTCCGGTTGCCTTCGCCGCCCAGCTGTATTTATCAAGATATTCTTGAGCGTGCTTACAATTCTCATTGTTGTTATCTGGGCGATCCGGCCAATACCACGCGTTCCACGCCCCTAGCGGTGTCGGGTTTTCTTGGATTCTCCTGCTCATATTGGCTATGTTTGCCGCAATTCCTTCCTCGGGAGTACTATAGTTGATATATTTTCCATTCGACATCATACAACCGGGATTATTATATTGCGAGCATCCCTTATTACCTTCAGAGAACAAGTTTGATTCTTGGGCAAATGTTCCGATCGCGTACCAATAAGGGACATTGTTATCTTTACAGGCCTGATATATCGTATCTGAGTATTGCGTCAAGCCATTACCCCCCGTTCGGATGTTGGCAAGTACATTTTGCAGATCTTGCGCGCTCTTGATATTAGTCTCATTATATAATCCGTCTGAAAAGTTCTTGTTCATAAATCCATCATAATTCCGTACCGTATCGCAATTAACTTTTGACATATCAGAAGGAGGGACCGTTCCTCCTTTGGCTGGGGCAGTTGTCCCCCCTCCTCCCGCTGGGCCTCCCCGCAGAGCCGCTAAATTGAAGGCGACCAGATCTGGGTT
>PMJF01000063.1:17158-17384 GCA_003157295.1 Candidatus Moraniibacteriota bacterium
CCTGGTTTCGGTAGGCGCCGCCGGTGGTGGGAGCGCCGGTCGTAGCAGTAGAGGACGGATACATTTGCTGTAGCTCCTTAGTTTTTTCTTCGGCAGTTTTCATTGTTCCGGAAGTTGGATCGTACCCGGGATTTCCTTGCATTTGCCCAATTCCCCCTTCCTCTCCTTGGGCCGAAACTTTATTGGCGGTGTGCAAGAAAAATAGGCAACTAAAAATAATACCTAC
>PMJF01000064.1 GCA_003157295.1 Candidatus Moraniibacteriota bacterium
GGGGTCCGCGGTTCGAATCCGCGCAACGGCTCAAGAATAATAAACAACAAAAATTATGATAAAAAAAGCAATAATAGTTATCCTGATCATCGCGGTAGCCGGTTTTCTTTGGTATCGCAGCCATGTCCCAAAAAATAAAATCATCCAAACGGTGAATAAACCGACCGAAACGGCGATTAACCCTCCTCAAACGGATCAAAGCGTCGTTGACGATTCAAGCAGCCTGGCAGACGCCAGCAGCGATGAAACGGACACGGCGCAAGCGGATTTCAACGCCCTTTGCGAGAAGGGAGAATGGATGAAGATCGTGGATCTATCGGGTGAAATGACAACTGCCTCCGGAAAGTTGAGGAAAGTTTATCCGGATGAGGAAGCTTCAAAAGAATTCCAAAATTATCCATACTTTCTTGAAGGGAGCGAAAAAATGGCGTTGACCGGAAAGGACCAGACGAAAATTGATAATTTCGAAGATCGCGAGGTGGAGGTGCAAGGCGCGAAGGCCACGGACGGAAAGTCGCTTGAAATTTCCCAAATCCGATGTGCCGGGTCTGAAACAGATCAAACCGTGATCAGCCAGCGAAACAAAGCGTTGGCCTATATTGCAAAAAATATCAGTTCGATCGCTCCCGAAAAACCTCCATACCAAAAATGGGTAGTGGACTCGGCGATCATCCTGGATGAAAATGATTTTTATGTGGATTATTATGATACGATCGAAGACAGTGATAACAGCGATCCAAATCTTGATACGATGCACAGGGTTCTATTGGAGATCTCCCCGAAGGACGGGGTAAATTTCGGGGTAAAAGTAGCGGCTTACTATGTTCCGGGCGAGGAAGATCTTGCGTTGAAGCAGGGAATCGATAAATTCAAAAATATGGACGAAACCACTTTTCCTTCCTATACTTATGATTCGGAGGAAAATTCATGGACCAGGGATTAGAGCAGGGTTATAAATAAATTTAATTTATAAATATTATGTCACAGGATAACCTAGTTGGACTCAAGTGCGAGGTGTGCAAGAAGATCAATTATCAAACCAATCGCAACAAAAAAAAGATCAAAGAAAAGCTGGCGCTGAAAAAGTATTGTCCCAAATGCCGGAAGCACACGCCGCACAAAGAGGTAAAACAACTATAGAATACTTCACTCCTAAAGCTCGACTTTAGGAGTGTTTGAATGCGGGTGTCGTATAGTGGTAGTACGGAGGTCTCCAAAACCTTTAGCGGGGGTTCGATTCCCTCCACCCGTGCCAATAAATTGCGTTTTCGCCGATATGGCGCATAATATATTATATACAGATGAGAAAAACCATTCTAATTTTTCTTTTTATTCTTTTTTTCGGGGGTTTGGCGACTCTCGTTTTCGGTTTTTATAATGCCAGGAGCATCCGCCATTTCTCCGCGTCGGCGGAAAACTTGATCGCTAAATACGATGGAGCGCTGCGGATCAAGGAAGCGGAAAAAGATTATCAGAAAAGCGGAACACGGGATGCCCTTCAGCTCAAGGGCGAAACTGACAATTTCCTCTCAAAACTTGATGAAATGACCGCCAGCGCCGAAGCGGCCAAGCAGGAAGTCGATCGCTTAAACGTTCCTTTGACCGAAATGGGCATCAAAGACGAGATGAAAGATTATTATTCAAAAGCGGGCACGCAGATACAAGACGCCAAAAATATCTCTGAGTTCATGAACCAGGTATTCCAAGTTGCGGTAATCTTTGGTAAAATAAAAGGAGATGTCGATCTGGATCAGATGAAAAATCTGATCACTGAAGCGAAAAGCGAAAATACGAAGGTTGATGTCACCGGTCTGCCAAAAAATATTGAAGCGAATGGACGGTCTCTCAAGAAAGCGACGGATGATTTTCTGGCCGAAATGGAAAAAGTGGCGGGCGGAACGACCGAAAACTCGGATCAGTTGAACGCGGCTTACGATGAATTTTCGAACAAGGTGAACGAATTTTCCACGAGTTCGCGCGGTTTCATCAGTTCAGCCGAAGATCTGACGCCTCTTCAAGGCAAGATCCGTTCGGATCTTGGGGATCTTCAAAAAATATATTTCAAAATATAAAAAAATGCCGCAGAAAAAAACCATCATTTGGACCCTTATCGCCTTTTTCGTGATCGGCGGTATAGTTTATTTTTCATTTCTCAGAAAACCGAAGATCCAGTACACGACCGAAACCGTAAAGCGGGGCGAACTGGCGCAGACGGTTTCGGTAACCGGCACTTTGAAGGCCAACGATACGCTCGGCCTTAATTTCGAAGTTCCTGGCCGGATAAAAAAGGTAAACATTGAAATTGGACAAAAAGTCGCAAAAGGAGATGTTTTGGCGATGCTGGATCAGGCGAATCTTGAGCTTGGCGCCGAGCAAGCCAAAGCCAATCTCGATAAAGCGCGGGCGGACGCGGGGGCCAATACCAATACCGTCCACATCGACGATGTATCGGTGGAGAATGCCGAAAAAACATTGAAAGACACCAAGAGTCTCAATGACGCTAACGTCAAAGCTGCGGACCAGACCGTGTCGGATGCCAAAAAAAAGCTCGAGGATGCCCAGAATTTTTATGACCAGGTGAAAAGCGAAAGCGGCTCGTCCAGCTCGATAACGAAAAACGCGAAACTGACGCTTGACGCGGCCGAAGCCGGCCTCAATCAGGCGAAAAAAAATTCGGACGTAGCCGATCAACAGGCGGATCTCAGCGAGACCGAAGCCACTAATAACCTAAATTCAGCCAAAGCCAATCTCGGGGCGGCCAAGTCAAAATTTGTGTCAGCCAGCGATAACGCCGTTGTCCAAAGTTTTGAGGCTGCCTATGAAACTGCCCTCAATAATCTTGACAAAGCGGTCTTGCGCTCTCCGGTGACCGGAACCATCACTAAACTGAATTTCAAGGCGGGAGAGGTGATCGGGTCACCCAGCGTAACCTCGACAACCGGAATATTCGCCCAAATGATCTCCCAGGATTTTATTTTCGAAGCTTTGGTTTCCGAGACGGACATTGCCAAAGTTTCTATCGGGCAAAGCGCCTCCTTGGCCTTCGATGCCTTGCCCGGTGAAACATTTGATTCATCAGTGGTCTCCATAGAACCTTCAGCCACGGTTGTCCAGGATGTCGTGGATTACTTAGTTAAACTGAGTATTCCCAAATCTGATCCGAGGCTCAAGGACGGCCTTAGCGCCGATGTAAATATCGCAACGGCGAAAAAAGAAAATATCATTGCCGTGCCCGAAAGGATCGTCAAGGATCAAAATGGAAAAAAAGTTATTTCCGTTCTTGCCGGCGGAAAACCGGATGATCGGGTGGTCACGCTAGGCCTCGGCGGTGACGAGGGAATGATTGAGATAACCAGCGGACTTAAGGAAGGAGACGAAATTATAACTTCGCAAAAATAACCCAAAGCTCAAAACCGCAGCGTAAAATTCGACCCCAAAAATCTGCGCTTTCAATTGTGGCTTGGCGTTTTAAGCCTCATTTATGTTAATTTCCGTAAAAAATCTTTGCAAAAAATATTTAAACGAAGGAGTGACGACCGAAGCCCTCAGCGGGGTTTCTTTTAGTATTGAAAAAGGGGAGTTTGTGGCCATAATGGGCCCTAGCGGGAGCGGAAAATCAACCTTGATGCAGATAATCGGCCTTTTGGACCGTCCCAGCGATGGAGAATATTTTTTCAAAGTAGAGTACATTCGAACCCTAACTGACGACGAACTGGCGCTTATCCGAAACCAAAACATCGGTTTTGTTTTTCAGTCATTCAATCTGCTTCCCCGAACGACGGTCTTTGAAAATGTCGAGCTGCCGCTTCTTTACGATGAAAGAAGCGACTCAAGAAAAAATATTGAAAAACGAGTCGGCGAAGTGCTTGAAGCGGTTAGTCTCGGGCATCGCGTCAATAATTTTTCCAACCAGCTTAGCGGAGGAGAGCAGCAAAGGGTGGCTATCGCGCGAGCCTTGGTCAATGATCCGGCGATAATTTTGGCGGACGAACCAACGGGGAACCTCGACTCGAAAGCGGGACTGCAGATCATGAAAATCCTCCAGCGGCTTAATGACGAAGGGCGCACCATTGTTATGGTGACCCACGAAACCTATACCTCTGAGCATGCCAAAAGGATCATTCAAATGCTCGACGGTAAAATAGTGGCGGACGGAGCGGTAAAAAAGAGAAGAATCGCGGAAGGGGAAGAGAGATTGTTGAAGTAGTATCTGGCAGCTGGTATTTAGTATTATTGCTTTAATTTAAAATACCAAATACTAAATACAATATACTAAATACTAAAAAATGCGTTTCTCCGATCCTCTCAAAATTTCCTATCGCAATATTTTGGCGGCGAAAGTCCGTTCTTTTTTGACCATTCTAGGCATCATAATCGGCATCGCTTCGGTGATCATCATCATTGCCATCGGAACCAGCGCCCAACAGCTGATCTTGAACCAGATCCGGGGCATCGGTTCGAACCTAATCGGCGTTTTGCCCGGAGCGTCCGAAGAAAAAGGGCCGCCGGCGGGCGCGTTTGGAGTTTCCATCACAACCCTAAAGTACGCCGATCTTCAAGCGATCCTCAAGAAACAGAATGTGCCTAATGTCGTGGATGGAGCCGCCTATGTCAATGGGAACAAAACTGCCAAATTTCAAGATCAAAGCAAAAGCACCGCCTTCACGGGCACGACGGCCAGTTACATCAATGTTGAAAGCGCGTCAGTTGCCAATGGCCGCTTTTTCACGAAAGAAGAAGAAGCGGATCTGTCCCGCGTGGCGGTTCTGGGCTCGCAAGTCGCGCTGGATTTTTTTGGCACGAACATCGATCCAATTGGAAAACGCTTTAAAGTCGGAGACCAGAGCCTCACTGTTATCGGCGTTTTATCTTCGCGCGGATCAACAGCTTTTTCCAATCAGGATAAATCCATATTCATCCCGCTTTTCACGGCGCAAAAAGTAGTGCTGGGGATCGACCATATCAATTTCTTGCGCCTCAAGGTTGACGATGAAAAAAATATTGACCGTTCGGTGGCGGATATCAAGGCGACGTTGCGCGATCAGCATCAGATCAGAAATTCGGCCAACGATGATTTCACCGTCCGCGATCAGCGGGCGGGACTCGACGCTATCACCTCCATCACAAATGCCATAAAATATTTTTTGACGGCTATCGCTGCCATCTCTCTTCTGGTGGGCGGAGTGGGGATCATGAACACCATGCTCATTAGCGTGAACGAACGAATTCGAGAAGTGGGCCTTCGCAAAGCGATTGGCGCAAAAAATTCAACGGTCATGTTCCAGTTTCTGATCGAATCGGCCGTGATCACGCTGATTGGAGGCGTAGTGGGAATAATTTTCGGTGCCCTAGTTTCTTTTTTGGCGGCGATAATTATGCAAAAGTTAGGCTACCAATGGCCGTTTATCGTCACTCTTTCCTCGGTCATATTGGCAGTTGTGATATCAACAATGGTGGGAATATTCTTCGGGCTTTATCCCGCCCGGCGAGCCGCGAAGTATAATATTGTCGAGGCGCTGCGCTATGAATAAAAAAATAAGGCAAAATTATAAAACAATTCTCAGGTTCGGAATTAGATCTCCCCACGAGTGGTCAGTTGTCTTTCGCATGGCTTTTCGCAATCTCCGGATGAACAAGATGCGCACGGCCCTTACCACGCTTGGCATAATCATCGGAATTATGTCGGTGATCATTGTGATGGCGGGCGGAGCGGCTCTCAAGGGTTTTGTGATTGGCCAGGTGGCGGCTTTTGGAAGTGATTATATCCAGGTGGAAGTGAAGGTTCCCGGAACGGGCGCCACATCTCTGGCTAATGCCACGGGGCGCGCGACTGGCGTTTCGATAACGACGCTCAAAGAAGAAGACGCGAAAGCCGTGGCGAAAATTCCGAACGTTTCCGCCTGGGCGGCGGGAAATATGGATCAGGAACTGGTTGCCTACAAAAACACCACAAAACGGGCAATTCTTTTTGGCGTCAGCCCAACTTGGCCGCTGATTGACGCCCAAGCAATAATTGATGAAGGAAATTTTTTTTCGGATGGTGAAAACAACGCGCTTAACCAGGTGGCGGTCATTGGTTCTGGAGTCAAAGACAGCTTTTTTGGTCTGGAAGATCCGATCGGGAAAAATATCAAAATAAAAGGGCAAAGTTACCGGGTGATCGGCGTCGGAAAGAAAAGGGGAGCGGCCGGATTCATCAGCTTTGACGACGCCATTTTCGTTCCGGTGAATACGCTCAATAAAAAACTGCTCGGCATAAACTATTTTCAGTTTGTCACTTTCAAAGTTGCGGACCAGGCGCGCATGGAGCAGACGGCGCTTGATATCCGCGCCGTAATGGACAAGCAGCATAAAACCACGGATCCGGACAAGGAAGATTTTTCCGTGGTTTCAGCGACGGAAGGAATGAAAATTCTCAACAGCGTTTTTGGAACTATAAATTATTTGTTGCTGGCGCTCACTTCCATCTCGCTCGTTGTCGGAGGAGTGGGGATCATGAACGTCATGTATGTGGCCGTCACGGAGCGCACCCGGGAAATTGGCCTTCGCAAAGCGCTCGGCGCCAGGAATTCCGGAATTCTGCGGCAGTTTTTGTTCGAAGCGCTGGTCGTCACTTTTTTGGGCGGAGTGATCGGAATTGTGCTCGGCGTCGGAGCGACCTTTCTTCTAAATCAGCTAATAGCGAACTTTGGTTATAATCTTATTTTTACGATACCGCTCGAATCAATTCTGATCGCCGTAGGATTTTCTTTCTTCACAGGTCTCATTTTCGGCATCTATCCGGCTTGGAAAGCTTCGCAACTTTTGCCCATCGAGGCGTTGCGGAAGTAGAAGCCAACACGAAAAAAACACATCCAGAGATGCGTTAAATAATAAGGGTCGATTAAATAAAAGAGCCCCGGCTATAGGCTGCTGGATGAGCTTCTAGCCGGGGTTTGCCCTCAAAAGAGGGTGCGTGGTATTAACTCACGCTTTGTGGGATCGCTGTTAAAATCCGGACAGCCTTGGCCTGCCGCTATTCCGGGAGGAATTTTGGAAGGTTTAAAGGCGGGATGCGACCCCAATTTGAGATAGGACATCCTCCTTCCCCGGTTTTCACTTGGCCGAGGACCAAGGGAGGACCCGCGCTGACCAAAGCAAGGGGCGCAGGTCGGGATCAGGCTATCATAAATACTTGAAATTGAAAAGGGAGATATTTTTGCCAACAAAAAAACCAGTTTGGATTTCTGGTTGAGTATCTTGATGTTTGATCTTGAGAAATAAAAGGAGCCTGCACAGTTGGCCCCAGCCAAACCAATTGTGCAGGCTTTCTATTGCGTGGACTCCGAAAAAAATTCAGAAATAATATAATGTTACTGATGTTGAGAATGTTCTCTAAATAAGGAACTGCGGCCTGAAGAGGGCGCCCCAAAGGTGTTGTTTGGCATATGCCCACCCTCTCCAGGGAAAATACCAACCCTAGGATATCTGCATATAATAGTTAAGGCGCTCTCAATGAATTGAGATTTTTTTCGCCTCGTCTTGTGCAAGTGCAGATATCCCATTTTCGCTACTGAGGCGGTACTCTATGGAAGTGCTACCTCCTAAATCCGCGCTATTATGATAGCCGCGGTTGGTTATGTAGAACTTTTCTCCCCTTGTAATGGAATATAAAGGATTGCGTAAATTTTTGCAAATAAAAAAAAGCCTTTTAGCGTTGGCTTTTGAATTTCAAAAAAAACGGTTGAGTGGAATCGGTTGTTAAACCGATCCCACTCGGGATCCTAGCTGATGCCAGGAGTTTAGTCTTGCGTTTGAGTCAGAAATCAATGAGAGGAGTCGCACCTCCCACCCGGCTTATAACTCCAAAGCCGGTGTACCTTTACTTAGACGAAGGCCGCCGCCATGTCGTAGTTGAACCCGATGGGGGTGCCCCGGGCGGCCGCCAGATGGGCGTAGGCTTTGGCGTGGTCGTAGAACCGGGAACCGGCGGCTGTGGCCTTGTTGGCTTTGCCGGCGATATTGTCCCAGGGGGCCATCTTCTTAAATTCGGCCTCTCCCGCTTTGCATTTGGGGTCGTTGGCCGCTTCTTGGTGTTGCGCTTGACCCGGGACCGCCAGCCGTATCAGCTCGAAGGCCACCCGGGGAGTCCACGGAGAGGTTTTGCGCAGGTCGGCGGGCGATGCCTGATAGGCTTCCACTTTTTGCCCATAGATGCCGGCCTCAGCCAGGTTAAAGTCAGCCATGAAAGGTACTTTCCCCACGGAGACCTCGGAGGGTTTAAGCCCATGTATGGAGATCGCAGCCGCGATGTCAGCGCCTAAACCGATCTTTTCTGCGGTCAAGGGGGCGCCAACGATACCGCCCAAGCGGGGCGAGCCATCCAGATCCAAACTCACGCCATAGCCCATGGCTTGTGCGTGGATCAATGCCAATGTTGCTTTGTCTTGCCGTGTCAACATGGTTCTCCACCTCGTAAGAGTGAGAGGTTGATAAGAAGATACTTTCAGTTTCTCACCGCTTCTTCCATAGCAGTGATGCGACTTTTTTCCTCCTTTTTTATGGGATTAACTGATTTGGAACGTGGGGATTTTGTTGGGAAGGAGCAAATATATAGAAACGTTTTACGTTGTTTATATAATAACACAAAACAACAGTTGCGCAATATATGTAACAAAAAAAGCCTTTCTACAAAGCTTTAAAAAATAAGTGGTGAGGCGGGTAATCAACGTTTGGTGAGAAAGGATATTATCCCGTCTCCGTTGATTACCCACCTCGAGTGTTGCACCAGCTGGACAGCTGGTTACCTTGCCTCCCTCAGGAGGCTTCTTCCCGCCCGGCGCTTAGAAGTTGCAGCCCTTGGTGGCATCGTCTTTTTCCCGGCAGTTGGACCGCATCCCGATCTTGGTGGCCGTGCCGGCGATGGTGGTGTACCCGGTAATAGCCTGCAGCAGTCGTTGCATAATCGTCCCCTTCTTGGTGCCCCAGTCGAAGCTGAGGCTTCTGATTTTTAGTGGTCATTTGGTATGAGCTAGTGGGTTTTCCGACCCGCAATCCTCGAAGGGATTCTCACACTAGGAGTACGCGGTGAAATGCTTATACTACCGATAATGTGTCGGGTAGCGTATCCTCCTCTTCCATACGTTGATGGTTTACTGCATCATCTCTTCGACCTGGGGGAGCCGATGATAATTGGCTATGGACGAAGAAAATGCGGTGTTAATCACAAGAATACAATATAAATAAAATATCTGCAATATACTAGTATTAACTGTGACTGTGGATAACTTTTAAAAGAATTCCTGCAAGCGGAGAGGTTCTGTGACCAGCCCAAGGAGAGGAAAAGCTGGTGGCGTGATGAGCGGGTGGCAAGGGCGAGCTTCCTCATAAAGGCGTCCCCCAGAGGAGCTCAAGCTCAACGCGCGTAGCCAGGGCGAGCTCCGCAAAAACGCGCCGCCGCCGATATCTCTCATCACCTTCCCTTTTCAGCCTCAACCGCTTGCAGGAATTTCTTTTTTAGCAAGGCACAAGGAAAAAGTCAAGAAAAACATTGACAAACGCTCTCAATCTGCTAAATTAAGCTGTTAAAAGCGTGTCCGGTATTTGGCCCGCCTAGCGGCGAGGCAAGTATCTTGTATCTGGTATTTTGTATGCAAAATAAGCCAACTAGCACAAAAAAATATTCTCTAAAGTTTTGGATTATCTTCTGGATAGTGGCCTCTCTGGTTCTTTTTGGTTGGTTTGTATATCTCCAGATAAAAAACAAAAACATCGAGAACTTGAAGCCTCTCGTCAAAATTTTTCCGATCGGAGCAGAGCGGAGACAGGAGCTGAATGCGCTGGCCGACATCTATGCGAAAGCGGGCGGATTCAATGGCGAAAAAACTTTTCTCATTCTCTTCCAGAACAACATGGAACTTCGCCCAGGCGGCGGATTCATCGGATCTTTTGGAATTTTGAAAACCAAAGGCGGAAAAATAAGCGATGTCCAGATTTTTGATACCGGAATTTTTGACGCCCAAATTCCTAACACGGAAACTCCGCCTTATCCTCTAGGAGATATGCTTCCCATAAAATCATGGAAAATGCGCGATTCCAACTGGTCGCCGGACTTCAAAACCAATGTCGAAAAAGCGCAATATTTTTACCGTCTTGGCGGGGGACAGGAAAACTTCGACGGCGTGATCGCGATCAGCACCAGCGTTCTCAATTCTTTTCTCTCGATTACCGGTCCGGTGAAGATCGATGATTATCCCGGACTATACAACGATGAAACGGCCATTCTCCAACTGGAATATCAAGTCGAAAAAGGATATGTTGAACAGGGGATCGAAAAAAGTGATCGGAAAAGCGTGATGAAAGAAATGGCCCAAGTTTTGGTGGAAAAAGCCCATAATTTCAGCTTGTCCCAGCAGTTTGCGCTGGCGCAAAAAATCGAAGACCATCTCAAGAAAAAGGACATCCAGTTTTTTTTCCGGGACGACGCGCTTCAAGCCGAAGCGGAAAAGCTGAATTGGGCGGGGCAAACTCGGGATTTCGACGGTGATTATCTTCAGGTGGTGGACGCCAATCTCAATTCTTTGAAGAGCGATATCTGCATCAGGCGAAAAATTGATTATGAAATTGATCTGAGCGCCGATCAACCGCAAGCCAAACTGGCCATACAATATGAACATACTTGCCGGGCACGCGACTGGATGACGACGAACTATAACGATTGGACAAGAGTTTATGCCCTGGCTGGTTCCTGGCTGGTTGATTCCAGCGTCCCGCCAGAAGAAATGCGCTTTAGCGACGAACTGGGCAAGAAAGTTTTTGGTTTCCCTGTCTATGTTCCGATCGGAAAAACGGAAACAGTCAACTTAACATACAATCTTCCGGCTGATCTCAAAAACAAGACATATCATCTGCTGATCCAAAAACAATCCGGATCGGGCGATCTGCCGGTGAAAATCAGGGTCGTCCAAAAAGACGGCAGCGAAACGGTAATTGAGGAAAAATTGCAGGGCGACAAAGAGTATGATTTCTGATCAACATGAAATGGAAAAAGCGAAACAAAACTTTACCGGCTGGCTATTGCCCGCTTTTTTGATTGTGGTATAATTTAGGCAATAAATGAATCTTTATTAAGTGTGTTATAAGAAACAAAAATATTTTGTGTTAGGGGTCGGGACCTAATATCTATAAAAAGAAAAATAGTATGTCAACAATGGAGGAAGGAATAAAAAATTTCCATAAGGAAAACGAGAAAAAAATAAAAGCCGCATTTCTATCCGAAGACAACCAGAAAGAGATTGACAAGTGGTTTCCCAATGAAAAAGACTTTACTCCGAAAGATTGGCAGAGGGTTGACGTGATTGCCTATCATATTTATCAGCGCCGGATGAGTGGGCATGAAACGAGTCAGGAAGATTTAGCGAAAGAATACGGACTGCCCGCCGGAGAGTTCAAGAAGGAAAATGTTAACGATATCTTGAAAAAAGAAAAAATTGACCGATGGTCTCCGCAAGCCGAAAAATATATGAGAGACTGGGACAAAGAGACAGCCCTGGAAATATACAAAAGAAAAAAATATGAATGGAAAAAGGAAGAAATCGAGCAGCGAAAAAAAGATGCTCCAAAGAATAAGGATGAGGAGCAGCCTTTTAACGCGATGGTGCCGGTGACTGAAACCCAAGCTTTGACTCGCCAAGGCGCCAGCCAAGGACGTGATCTGGGAAGCCGTGGAAGCAGGGATATGATTCCTATCGAGCGTGGAGAAGCCGGATTGCCAGCTATTCGCAAAACGGGCGAAGTTCCGGCGAAACGCGAAAAAGCCGGGTTTCCCGCCGTTCAAAAAGAAAAAATCAGAGTCAATGTCGTCAACGTCGACGAGATCGTAAAAGGATATGCGTGGCGGCTGGCGGAAGAGAAAGTGCGGGAACTTTTGCATCGGCCGGAAGAAAATATGCAGTCTGGCGGCCGGCTGAAGTCATTTTGGAATCAAATTTCCGCTCCGTTCCGGCACCCTGTTGAATTTGGACGAAAAGCCTGGGTGCGGTTGGCAGAAAACGGTTATCGGGAAAAATTTTATCAGGAAGCGCTGGCGGAAATCACGAATGATCAAAATCTGCTTCTTGAAATTGAGGCCAGTGCCCGTTTGAATGCGCCGATCAGAAGAACCAGTGATCCTAATCAGCGCGATCGCCATTTTGAGATACTAGATAAAATTGTCCAAGAATATTCAAATAATGCGGCGGAGAACGAAGAAAAAGGCCGGTCAGTCAATTATCCGCCGGTCGATTCCGCCTTCAAAGGATTGATTAGTCAATACTATCAGCACGTGAAGTCCAATCCGGGCGAAAGTCCATCTGATCGGAGAAGCTGGTTTGAACAGGAACAAAAAAATATGATCAACGGCCTCAAAGGCCAGGGACTTCTCGCGGATGCCGATTTTTTGGGTGACACAGGGAGATCATTGGACGAATCTCGAGAAGGCCGAATGTACGCGACAAATATGTTCAAGGTGGCGGAGGATTATCTGGCCCATGTGGACAGCAAATTGGCAGAAATGAGAAAAGAAAACAATTTGACGCCGGAACAAATGCAAGCTGCCAGGGAGCATGTGATGTCAACGATGGATCTGGATATCAATCTGGGAGCCAAGCTTTCGGACATCCATAACAAGAAGCCGCAAGGAACACTGGGCTGGTTTGAAAAATTTGTGGGTGAAAAAATGCAAAATTGTCCAATTTTGGGAAGATTGGCTTCGAGTCCAGGAGGAGCGGCGATNNGGTGCTACAACAATTTTAGGTCGTGGAATTTTGCGCGGCACAGCCGCATTGGGCCTCGGGGCGGCCGGAGTGTTGACCGGCGCTTGGATTCCGATTCTTTCTGCGGCGGCGGCGGGAGGCGTTTTTGGGGCGTATCGCCGGAATGCGGAACTCAAGTGGGATCGGGGAATGCACCAAAGACAAACCGCTCTTGGGAAAGATTTTGATGATTTTCGGCGGGGCAGGATGGATGAATTCAATTATGACGTTGTTACGACCGGTGAGCTGCAAAGGCGGCTGAGCGACATAACTCAAGCGGGGAGTTTTGCGGAACTTGACCAAGGCCGCAGAGAACAACTCGTGGATATGTTTGCCAGATTCAAATTTGAATTGGCGCGGGACAGAGATTATCGGATCAACAAGCGTGAAAACCGGACGGTGGATTTGATCGCGGTTTCCGGTGAGGAAGGAAAAAAATTTGGCACGAACTTGATGTCGAAAACAGATCTCAAGATCGAGCTCTATGATTATCTAAAAAAGAATAATTTGATCGGAGATATTCATGATCCTCTTCCGATAAATAATTCGAATAACGCGCAGTTCAATGCGATGTTTAGGGACCGAATTTTGGAACTTGACGACAATGTCAATGGGGCGGATGCCGCGTTCAACAGCTACAAAGCGAGAAGTGTTATGGTAATGGGCACGTTTGGAGCCGTTGCCGCAGGTACGGCGGCCTGTGCCGGCAGATGGATTTTTGAAAATTGGCTGGGCGGAGAAAAATCGGGCGGGACAGAAACAGCGCTTGCCGTGGGNNGGGAACAAAACTCAAGCCGGGCGTTTTGAATCCTTCCTTTTCGCACGGGGGCAAATCGTTTGAGCTATTTGTGAATAACGACGGCCAAGGCATAGATCTGGCGAAATCGCATATACCCTCAGGCTGGCAACCAACTCCGGACGGGAAAGGCCTCGTCTTTGAGAGCCGCGGCGGAACAATCGCTGACTTCAGGGAATATGCTAGGCAAGCCGGGCATCCAGCCGAGCAAAGAGTGAGTTACGGAAAGTTTGCCTATCAAGGTTCGGCGCCGGACAGAGGCGTACGGGCTTTGCCGGAAACTTTGCGCAATTTGGCCAACAATCGCCGTCTGCATGCCAATTTTACCGAGCTTATGATGCATTATAAGCAAGACGCCAACGGAGATGTTTATGTCGACGCTTCCCAAATGTTCGGAAAAGCGCTCAAAGGACCGCTCAAAGAAGTTGGGATTCAAATGCGGCAGGCTTTGGAAAGAGGAGAAAAATTTTATATGGCTCTCGCTCCCAGCAACGACTCTTCGCAATTTCACCCGATTTTGCTTGAGATGGGAGTGGATGGAAAAATAAAAGTTCCGAAAGATATCGCCAAAACATTTTTTGCTTTCGACAAAAGCGGCAAGCTGCTGCAAGGATCCGGCAAACATCCGGGACTGCACCAATTGCTCTATGACACCGGACAAAGAAGGGGAGACGGCGCTATGCGCGCCGTCGGAATTTCCGCGACTCTGGGCCAGGAACCGACGCTGAATCTTCCGCCGACCCACGAGGAAATAATCTTTGTTCCTCAAGGGGCTGATACTCCCTTCGTAGTTCCATTTTCATCCACGCCCAGGTGGCAGCTGGAAGGAGAAAGGGAAAAAGAAGAAGGCCGGCCAGATAAAGGGAATAAAGAACCAATCAATGTGAAGTTGAATAATGCCGCCCGGATCGAATATGCTGATGGCTATCCAAGGGAAATTGATGATGGTGATAGCGAAGAACCGAAAGTCCTTGTGTCAGATGCAAATCCAAAGGAGTTGACTCAGCAAGAAAGAAAAATCAGTCCAAGAAGAACAGAGAGAGCACAAAAAGATATAAAAGCCGGAGAAAAAGTAGAGGCAAATCAAGCGAAGGCTCCAGAAAACGAAGTTTTGGCCGAAGCGGAGCAGCTTCTCAGAGAGCGCAAAACGGAACAATATAAAAGTCTTGTTCAAAGACAAGCCCTGTCAGAACTTAATCTGAGGCAAAGTGATGATCTAATAAGGAGGCAAGGACCGAGTGCAAATATAAATAGTAGGGTATTCTCGGAAATGTATGGAAGGGCGCTCGGCTTAAATGCAGAAGCCACACCGGAACAATTGAAAAGTGCCTTCAGAGCAAAAATAAAATTACTGCATATAGACAATAATGCAAATCAACCTCAATTTATTCAAGATGTTAGAGCGGAACAATATAATATCTTACTTGATTTACGTAAGGATTACAACGAAAACTATATTGCCAATAATCCGAGAGCGGTGAGACCTGTGAGGGCTGATAGCCGCCGCCGCGCGGTAAACGCATAAGATAAATAATTTTTCAAAATATGGATCAAATACAAAAAATTGACATCGAAAAAGCGGACAAAAGAATTTTGACCTATCTTGAGGATCTTTTGGAAAGAAAAGGAATGGGGATCATGCCGCCGAACATATTGGCGGATATGCTAATGGATCTTTATATCCGTTTCAATAATCATATCCTCTTGAGCGCCATGCAGAAAATGGATCCCGAAAAATACAAATTATTCGATGAATTTATCGAGAGCAACCCGACCGCGGAGGACGCGCAAAAATTTCTCGAGGAAAATGTTGAAAATTTGGATGAGGTGATGGGAGAATCGATGGCGGAGTTTGAAAAAGTATATCTGGGCGAAAAAGCCGTTTAGAGAAAAACCAGTCCTTGATCTTGCTGCATTTACTGAATTTTTGAGGATATATACAGAGTTAGAGGCTTTTTTGGCTTAAGCAAAACAATATAAACGAACCATATCTGCGTGGTTCGTTTTTTTATTCCCCTTTAATTCCAGACCGTAATTTTTTTGACATCCTTAAGCGCCGGCGAGATTGCTGATGGAAATAGGCGAATTTTGCTTTAAATAAAAGGATATTTTGCGCAGGCGTCCAGCCCTTGACAAACTTCTTTCAAAGTGATACTATATCCTGTTCATCGAGTGCCGACATATTTTTGGAACTTCTCGCAATTTTCTGAAAATATACTGGTTCTCGATGGAAGAGAACTGTAGTTTAAAAACTTGAAGGAGGGCGCTAAGTCTATGAAGAAAGTTGAGGTACGAACTATTCTTACGGGAGCCGCGTGTTTTATCGCCCTCCTATTGATGCTCGTTTTTGTTGCATTTTTGCTTGGAAGTTGGCCTTTCAACTACTCCAAGATGGCGACGGCCCGTAAAGCCGTCTTTAATGCCATAGGCCTAAAAGGAAAAGGAGCTGTAGGAACGGCTGCGAAAAAAATGCAACCGCCGAAGTCGAAAAAGTCAAAGGCTGTCTTCTCATCGGCACCAAGGTGCCGGGTTTACGACGAGGAAGCAGTAGAAGTAACATCTCCGAGTAAACTTAATGAGGCCAAATCCAAAAAAACCGGAAAAGTTGCCACGGAAGAGAATATGCCTGCAGGCAGCGATGTTCGCAGATATTCATATTCTGTCAGGACAAATGATGCTGATGGAAAACCCATCCTCAAAAAGGTGACCATCACCCATCAAAGCTGGAATAATCTTGCGAGCAAAGAAGTTCGCAAAGGTTTTATCTGGCTCCCCGGGCAAGTTATGCCGCCTGATTGGATGCAAGAAGTTGGCGGCAAAATGAATGGGATCGACCCTAAGACCGGCCAAATCTGTGAGATGGAAATTCCGGCGGGGATGGCGATCAATTATTCTGACCGCGGAAACGCGATTGGAATAGTAGGAAAATATAGCAAGGTGCCAAACGACCGGCATCTGCTTAAACAGATCGACGAGGAGAGAAAGCCATGAAGATGAGCAAAGATTTTTCGCTAACTTTAGTGATGGTAATGGCACTGGCCGCTTTGGCGGCCGGGTGCGGCACCTATCCGCTGCAGCAGACGTTTAAAGTCGGCCCGTCCGTTGAGCAACAGGCGCCCACCAAGGTGACTGATGTCAATGGGAAGGAGTACGTTAAGCCACCTGAACAGCCCACTGTGGATCTGGTGGGTCTGGGCGACGTGCGCTTCGGCCAGCGCAGTATGCAAAGCGCTGCTACATTGACCACCCCCGCCAACCAGGTCGTAATCAAAGAAAAGCGGGTGATTGAAGAAGAGACCTATGCGGATAAAAGAGGTTGTCCGGACAAGTCTCAAATTAAAGAAGTCATGACCAACAAAACCAAGAAAACGGAAATGTATACCCGGGTTGAAGATCACCCCGCCCAGACTGTCGGGTTGAATAACAACCTCGCCGCCGATGATGGTCCCGGGACCAAGCTGGTCGGCAAAGGCATTGATACCGCGGGAAACCTTGGGAGTGCGGCTTTGTTAGGGGTATCGTTCCCCAAAAATAAGGGGGACAGTATTACCCAAACGGCAAATGCCGCGGGAGGCGAGGGAGGCTCCGCATCCGCCGCGGCTTCAGCTTCTGCCGCCGCCGCTGCTGCAGCGGAGCGTGAGAGGCAGCGGAGGCTGCACGGCGGACGCTACTGCAACTAGCAGTAGTCGTACCTGGATTCCAGGAATAACCCAGACCCCAAAAATTTCACAAGGAGGTGAAATTGGAGGGGTCTTCTTTTTTATAAAAATAGCCAGTGTTCCGCATAATATTAAACCGTTCTATATTTAGCTTAAATATATAATCTTGAGCATTTATCTGAATGAAAAATTAATTTGTTTGTAATCGAGAAAGCAGTCTTTAATTGCTTTAAAAATACTATATATAAGCCTTATTTAAGCTATAAGCTATTTATAATAATATTTCAACCAAAATTTACTTGACAAAAATGTATTCTTCTGCCAGTATACCCAGTCAACCTATTTGGGTTATTAATTAAGTAATTTATAATACTATGTCGAAAAAGAACAAGGTTATCACGAGTGCCTTCGCTATCGCGGTCCTGATCGCGTTTTCGGGAGCGCTCAAAGCTATGGCTGCGAGTTCGGCCGCTGCGAGTTCGGCCGCTTCAGCTGCTGCTTCCGCCGGGCATGGTGCTTCTGCCGCTGCCGCTGCTAGCTCTGCTGCTGCCGCTGCTGCGGCCGGATCGGACCATCACTCTAGCCCTGCTGCCGCCGCCGCTGCTAGCTCTGCTGCCGCCGCCGATGGATCTGGAGGACATTCTTCCGCGGCTTCTGCCGGTTCTGCAGCTGCTGCCTCAGCTGGTTCTGGAGCTGCTGCCGCTGCTGGCGCCGCCGCTTCTGCTGGTTCCGGTGCTGCTGCTTCTGCCGCTGCTGCCGGTTCAGCTTCTGCTTCCAGTTCAGCTCACAGCGACGATAAGAATGACCAAAAATGTGAAAAAGATTGCGACAAAAATCATGACGACAAGGATCATAACGACAACAATGATCATAGTTGCAAAAGCGATTGTGACAAAAACCACAATCACAATTACCACTATGACCGCAATCACAAGCGCTATTTCAAGGACAATGACGGAAAAATTGTCTATGTAAATACCTTGCCTGTTACCGGATCTGGAACTGCGGGTATAGCTGGACTTCTCGGTCTTTCTGGTATCGCCGCGGTTGGTGCGAAAAAATATTTTCTGAAGAGCTTAGTAAAATAAATTGGTATTTACCAATTGAATAATGCCATCAATTGCCTGGAAATGTCTCGCTAAGGCGGGACATTTCGGCAATGGGCATTGTTTCTCAGCGTAACCTTTAGCTTTATTGGCATGGAAAAAGGAAAAATATTCCAGGCGCAGCTTGGAAATGCCCAGCAGAGCCAAAATCGCCCCAAGCGGACTTTGCCGATCCTTTATCCATTGATCTTGGCTTGGAGCCTTTTGGCAAGAGGAACAAAAAGGATATGGAAATCCACTCTTTTCTACATCGTCCTTTTCCTTGTCATATTTGCGGCGCTCTTCAAGCTCGCCAACCTCGATCTGAAGCCGTTGCCAAAAACAGCCGCGCTTTCTGAATCAGGGGCATCATTTGCGGGAAAACTGAATGTTGGAGAGCTAAAGGATAAGATCGGCTCCACGGATGTTTCCACTTTGAGCTATAATGATTGGGCGCTGCGGTACGGCCTTGATCAAAGTAACAACAAATACGACGACGATCCGGATGGGGACGGTTTAGCTAACTATCTTGAATACGTCCACATGACGGATCCCAAGAAGTCCGATACGGATGGAGACGGATTCAGCGACAGACAGGAAATTACCAACGGATATGATCCGGACGCGCCGGGGGAAGCGCGCCCGACAGTGGAAATTTCCATTCCAAAGATCGGCGTCGGAGTTCCGATGATCTGGTCAAAAAGCGCCGAGGAAGCCAGTCTGCAAACGGATCTTGAAAGTGGAGTAGTGCTTTATCCGAAAACGGCTTCGCCCGGACAAAACGGCAATGCTGTCATTTCCGGCCACAGCTCGAATTATGTTTGGGCGAAAGGGAACTATAACCATATCTTCAAGGATCTGAATAATCTGGCAATTGGTGATACGGTGGATGTGAAAACGATTCAGAAAAATGGCCGGGTCATCGCTTATCACTATCAGATCAGCGGGAAAACGATCACTTCTTCCGATGACCAAAAAATATTCGATGCCACTCCCGATCCGACAATAACTTTGACCACCTGCTGGCCGCTCGGAACGAATCTCAAGAGGCTGATCGTGAAAGCCGATTTAGTAAAATAAATTGGCAGTATCCTCCAGGGCTACCAGCCACTTTGATGTTATCGCTTGCTCGGAAATGCCCGCCTTGCGCGGATCATTTCTCTCGCTTCGCTCAACAATAATTATGTTATCTGAATTCAAGAAAAATTTATCCAAATTGATCCTAACAGGCCTCATCTTTGCTTTGGCGGCCTTTATCTTTTCCCTGTTTTTGCCGAAATATTGGCAAGTGACCGGGAAAATCGTGATCGTGCCGTCAGGATCTTCAGCCACGGCCGGACAGAATTTATATCTGGAAGCGGGAAATACGGCCGAGATCGCGAACAGCTCCAGCTTCAAGCAAAATATTCTGGGCGATGAGGCTAATAATTTTGACCGGGCTGAACCGATCAAGAATTCCTCGACGCTCGCGGTCATTTTTTTGGCGAAAGAGGCTGATGTGAAAGCGGCCGAAGATACGATCGTCACTTTTCCGGAAAAAATATCGACGCATACGCGGGAACTATACAATGGCCAGCCTTTTAAGTATATTCTGGTGAGTGATCCGGAAGTTTCGCTTAGTCCCGTACGGCCGGATGTTTATAAAAACACTGTCTGGGGATTTTTAGCGGGCGCCATTATCTTTATCTTATATTGGATCTTCAGCGGATCTTTTCAAGCGGAACCTTTTGGGACGGAAGAAAAACTTTACGCAGAAAAACCGATCGTGCCCGATCTGCGGCCTGTCGTGGCGCCGGCCATAGAACCGGAAACGGAAATGGTCCCGGAACCAAAATATTTTTCCGTGCCGGAGCAAAAAGTGGAACCGGAAGCGATCATCACGCCGCGCGATATGCAAAATGTTGCCCCTTCTAATCTGCCTGTCGCCGATGAAGAAGAAATTCCGGCTTTGGCGGAAAGCCAAGACCCGAGCGATGAGGAAGTGAAAGATCGGCTCAATAAGTTGATGCGGGGGGAGCTGTAGGCGAATATAATAATTAAAAAAGCATAAAAAAGATATTTTTTAAGAGGAACTTTTTTTGTTTTACATTTTGATGTTGTAAGATAAAAATAGATCTTTTTGTTAACTCCCATGGAGGTGGATCACGATGTGTGGTAAAATTGCTCCTCAGGCAGCGGCAGAAGGATATGCTAAGAACCTCCTTCGCTTGATGGAATTGGCGGCCGACAAGATCGGCAGCGTGGAGGATGACGAGGCCATACGAGCCATCATGGAATGGCGGGGCCCCGGAGGGATTTCGTTTAACGAGGAACAGGCGAGGATGATCTGGTGCATGCATCATCTTGGCCATCATAGAGCGCCTTAAAATCGCTCACGGCTTGCGCCGCCGCGGTCCTTTGCGCACCCGTTGCCAATTTTCCGGCGCGGGTTTTTTTTGATTTTTATTTTACTTTGTTATATGATTTTATCATATGGAATTCATCGAGACGACACTCAAAGGCGCCTATATAATCAAGCCCAAGGTCTTTCAGGACGATAGGGGTTTTTTTCTTGAGTCGTATAGTGAAAAAGTTTTCACGGAAAAAGGAATTGACGCGAAATTTGTCCAGGATAACCATTCCCTTTCAGCGAAAAAAGGCGTTTTGCGCGGTTTTCATTTTCAGCTTCCACCGCATGATCAAGCCAAGCTGGTCCGAGTAACACGCGGGAAAGTATATGATGTTATCATTGATCTTCGCAAAAATTCAGAGACTTTTGGAAAATGGGAAGGCTTTGAACTTTCAGGCGAAAATTTCCAAATGCTTTTCATTCCGCGGGGGTTTGCCCATGCGTACTGCACGCTTGAGGACAATACGGAATTTATATATAAGGTGGATAATTTTTATGCGCCTGTTGCTGATTCCGGTATCATTTGGAACGACCCGGATTTGAATATCAGTTGGCCGATCGAAAATCCGATTCTTTCGGAAAAAGATGCCAAACTGCAAAAATTTAAGGACTTTAACTCCCCATTTTAATTGTCATCCCGGGCTTGACCCGGGATCCAGAAAATAAAATTTATTGCAGAGAAACTGGATCCCCGCTTTCGCGGGGATGACAAAAAAAGTAATTATGAAACTATTGGTCACCGGTGGAGCAGGCTTTATCGGCTCCAACTTCGTTCGCTATATTCTCAAAAAATATCCGGACTACAAAGTCGTGAATCTGGATCTTTTGACGTACGCGGGAAACTTGGAAAATTTGAGGGACGCTGAAAAAAATCCGAACTATAAATTTGTGAAAGGCGACATCGCGGATAAGGATTTGGCGAACGATTTGGTAAAAGACACGGATCTGATCGTCAACTTTGCCGCTGAATCGCATGTTGATCGCTCGATCCTTGATAGCGCGGATTTTATTCATACAAATATTCTCGGGACGCACAATCTCTTGGAAGCGGCCAGAAACAACGGCCTCAAAAGGTTTCATCACGTCTCCACAGATGAAGTTTTTGGCCATCTTGGTCCGAATGACCCTGCCTTCAACGAAAAGACGCCTTATGCGCCGAGGAGCCCTTACAGCGCCTCAAAAGCCGCCGCTGACCATCTGGTGATGGCTTATTTTCATACCTACGGCCTGCCAGTCACCATTTCCAACTGCTCGAACAATTACGGCCCCTATCAATTTCCGGAAAAACTGCACGGTCTTTTCATTACCAATTTGCTGGAAGGAAAAAAAGTGCCGGTTTATGGCGACGGCCAGCAAGTCCGAGATTGGCTTTTCGTTTCCGATCATTGCGAAGCCATTGACGCGATAATTCACCAAGGAAAAATTGGCGAAACGTACTGCATCGGCGGCAACTGCGAAAAACCAAATCTAGAAATAACGAAAAAAATTCTGGAGCTTCTGGGAAAAGGAGAAGAGATGATAGAATATGTGAAAGACCGCCTCGGCCATGACCGCCGCTACGCGATGGATTTTGGGAAAATGAAAAGCGAACTGGGCTGGGAACCGCAGACGAATTTCGATGAAGGAATGAAAAAGACGGTCGAGTGGTATAAAAATAACGAAGATTGGTGGAAAGAGATCAAGAATGGAGAATATCTCAAGTATTATGAGAAGCAATATGGGAAATAGAAAGATCCTAGTTTCTTTGACAACGCTTTCTAATATATCCAAGCAAAATCTGGATAGCAGCTGGGAGTCAAAAATTGAGGAGATAAAAGAAAGTAATCTCGAAGAAATGGCTCTTTTTCTCACGGGCCTTGATAAAAAAGAAAGAGCAAAATTATATAATGCTATTGAGAACACATCGATCAAAAGCATCCCGCACGTGCACCTTCGAACGGATATGGAGCAAGATGAATTAGAATATCTTGATAAAAAATTTCATGTTAGGGCGTTTAATTTGCATTCAACCAGCGTTTGGCCGTTGATTCACGATTATGGAAAATATGTTTCCAAAATATACATAGAGAATGTGGAAACAGTTCCTAACGAAGATGAGTTAAAAATATTTGGAGGCTTATGTGTTGATTTTGCTCATTGGGAAGGAAAAAGGCTGGAGGATGATCAGGATTATGATCAGAGAATGAAGTATATGGCTGAAAATTATAGAATTGGATGCGCTCATGTCTCAGTCATAAAAAACAAACCGACACCTGTTGTTATTAATAAAAACTTGCTGATGTATGATTCTCATGAATTGGAAAATTTTGGGGAGCTTGATTATATAAAAAGATACAAAAAATATTTACCGAATATAATCAGCATAGAACTCGAAAATTCAATCAAAGAACAACTGGAAGCTAAAAAATATATCGAAAAATTAATCGAAGTTGAAGAAAATGAATAAACGCATTATCATTATCGGTTCCCACGGAATGCTCGGGCAAGATCTCGTGAAATTGTTCGAGAAAGACACGGGCTGGGAGGTTTTTGCCTTCGACCGGGGGGAGATCGACATTACTTCGGAAGACAGTCTTCGAAAAAAGATCGACGAAATTGATCCGAGCGTGGTTGTGAACGCGACGGGATATAATGCGGTGGACAAATGCGAGTCGGACGAGATCGAATACGAACTGGCCAAAAAAATTAACGGATATGGTCCGGGGAAACTGGCCAAAATTTGCAAGGAAAATGATATTCCGATAGTGCATTATGTCAGCGATTATATTTTTGACGGTGAAAAGGGAGAATATGCCGAAGACGACAAGCCTAATCCGATCAGTAACTACGGCCGTTCGAAATTGTTGGGAGAAGAAGAGATCAAGAAAAACACCGACAAATATTATCTCATCCGCACTTCCAAGCTTTTTGGAGCTCCCGGAAGATCGGCGATGTCCAAACGCAGTTTCTTCGACACAATGATCCATTTTTCAAAGGACAATAGCCTTATGAAAATTGTCGATGAAGAAAAAAGCTGTTTCACCTATACGCCGGATCTGGCTCTTGAAACCAAGAAAATGATCGAAGAACCGGTGCCTTTCGGGGTATATCACGTGATCAATGAAGGCCCTTGCACTTGGTATGAAGCGGCTGTCGAATTGTTCAAGCTTGCGAAAATCGAGGTGGAAGTGGTTCCGGTTCCATCTTCCGAATTTCCTCGTCCCGCCAAAAGACCGC
Organism: Candidatus Moraniibacteriota bacterium; assembly: GCA_003157295.1. GTDB lineage: Bacteria > Patescibacteriota > Minisyncoccia > Moranbacterales > UBA11712 > Fen-1326. The sequence goes on from PMJF01000064.1 coordinate 23,916, forward strand.
GTTCATCGGTGCTGGTGAACACAAAATTGAAGCCCCTCCGAAACTATAAAGACGCGCTCCAAGAATATTTGGATATAAATTATAATTTCTAGGCTTATGAGCAAAAAGCAAATGAAAGGCATCGTGTTG
>PMJF01000018.1:0-4115 GCA_003157295.1 Candidatus Moraniibacteriota bacterium
CAAGCTGATGGGTCGGTTGTTATCCCGGAGATTCTTCGGAAATGGATGCCGGGAAATCAGTCGGTGATAAAAAAGAAAAATTAGGCTTTCTCAAATAGGCTAACTTTTCCCGATGATTACATCGGGAAAGAGCGCGATATTTTCGAAATCCCAATTTTTCGTTTTCTATTATGAATAGTAAGGGGATTAATCTTCCCCCCATAAAAGAAATGGAACTCCGGGCGTCTCGCATTCCCGGAGTTTTTCTAAGTCTCTGTCTTATGGAAAAAATTGCAGAAATTATTTGCAGTCTTCAGGACAGTTGCATTTGTTCTCGTATTTTTTATCACAAGTTTTATCTCCGCACGCCAAGCAGAGATAACTTGTTGCTCCGGACATCCCTTGCTCCATATAAGTATTTTTACAATTACTATCAAAGTCAGATAGGGAAAATGTCGGAACAAGACCATTGCAGCAAGAATCCAGATCCGTCATTGGCGGGCCATTTTTGGTGGTTTCTTTCGTCGGTTGTCCAAGCGTGCGGCAAGAATCATCCGGTTGAGTGACGGCTGGTTGATTGTCCGCTGCCGGCATAGCCACCGGAGCGGGCGTGGTTGGCTGCGTTTGACTCACGGGCTGCTGACCGCATCCTGCCAGAAACATTGCACTAAGCACGATTGCGCTCATCGCCATTGTTTTTTTCATGACGTTTTTTATATTAATGTAAATATTTGTCTATTCCGTGGATTTATTATATCATTTTTCTGTAAACAAAGACTAGCATATTTGTGCTGAAACTGGAATAATCATGCAATTAGTCGATAAAAACAAGGTCAATCTTTCCCCCATAAAAGAAATGGAACTCCGGGCGTCTCGCATTCCCGGAGTTGTTTCGCTTGCCCAGGGTGTACCTTCTTTTGACACGCCTGATCCCATCAAGCGGCGGGCGATCGAGGCTATCGAACAGGGGAAAGTGGCTAAATACTCGTTGGCGCCGGGAATATTGGAGCTGCGTGAAGTGATCGCCCAAAAGCTGGAAGAGGAAAATAAATTTTTTGATTTCGAAGAAGAAATTATTGTCACGGCTGGATCAATTGAAGCTATCACAGCAACGCTTCTCGCGCTTTTGGCGCCGGGAGATGAGGTCTTGATCCCTGATCCGACATATACATCGTACCAGCCAGCGATCAAGGTGGCGGGTGGCATTCCGGTTTTCGTGCCGCTGGAAGAAGAAAATCACTGGGCGTTTGATATCGCGGAGCTCGAAAAAAGAATCACTCCAAAAACGAAGGCCCTACTTTTTTGCAATCCGAACAATCCGACTGGAACAATTTTCACGCGCAATTATCTCCACGCCGTGGCGCAGCTCGCGATCAAGCATGATTTTTATATCTTAAGCGATGAGGTCTATAAGGACTTCATATTTGATGCGAATGAAAAATTTTATTCTTTAGCTGAACTACGCGGCATTCGCGACCGTCTTATATACATATTCTCCTTTTCCAAGGCCTACGCGATGACCGGTTGGCGAATCGCATATCTGGCGACGCATCAGAAACTCGCGAAAAAAATTCTGGCCGTCCACGATGCGCTGGTCACTTGCGCGCCGGTTGTTTCACAGTACGCGGCGCTGGCGGCGCTCGAAATGGCGGAAGAGGAACTGGCGAAATATCACGCGATTTATAAAAAAAGGCGGGACTTGATCTGCCGGCGACTCGATAAATTGAAAAATATATTTGAATATCAGAAGCCCGATAGCGCCTATTTCGTTTTTCCTAGGATCAATAAGGAAGTGCTCAAAAAAATCGCTCTGGACCCGCCCGCTTCGAATCGCGAAGCGATTCGGGCAGGTGGCGGATCATGGCAGTTTGCGATAGAATTATTGGAGAAAGCCAAGGTCGCGACGGTTCCGGGCGCGGCTTTCGGTCCGAGCGGGGAGGATCATATTCGGATGTGTTTTGGGCGGTCGGAAGAGGACATAGATCTGGCTTTTGACAAAATGGAGATGTTTTTTGATAATTTAAAATTATGAAATCTTTTCTCAAAAAATTTATTCAGTATTATCTCAAAGTTCTCACTAAGTTCGTTCTTTGGCGGCATAAACCCTTTATTATCGCTATTGCCGGAAGCACCGGAAAGACAACGGTCAAGGAATATATTTTGAAGTTCCTGCGGGAGAAATACGGCGAGGATGAAGTGCGGGGAAATCCGCGGAGCTATAACACTGAAATCGGCCTGCCTCTCGCCATTTTATACTTGGAATCGGGCGAATCTTCATTTTGGAAATGGTGGAAGATCTTGATCCAAGCTAAAATAAAAGCCATATTCTCGGGAAAATTTCCCTCGAAACTAGTCTTGGAATTGGGGGTCGAGAAAAAAGGCGATATGGAATATCTTCTTGAAATGGTGAAGCCGAACATTGCTATTATCACCAATATTGAAGCGAGTTTTACCTATCCCAATTCAAGCCTCGATATCATTTCCGATGAAATGAAAACTTTAGTTGAAAGAATATCCGAAAAAGGAACGGTGCTATTAAATAACGATGATGCCAGACTGAGGGATCTTGCCGAATTTTCCAAGGCAAAAGTGATAACTTATGGCTTGGAAGAAGGTTCTTCGGCGAAAGCCGAGAACCTGGAAACGGACATAGAAGGCCAAAGCTTCAAATTCACTTTTAATGATCAGCAGGAAGATGTCAAAATAAAAAAATACGGCCGGCATTTCGTTTATGCCTGGATAATCGCAAAGGTGGTAAAGAGTATTTTGTAGTGTCGGTTCCCTAAAGTTTAGCTTTAGGAAAAAATATGCCTTTTTACAAAAAAAAAGAAAAAAATAAATCCTGGAAACGGGGCAATCCCAGAATGTATTCCGGCGTGCCCAGGAAAACAGCCGAAAAGAGGGCGTTGACACTAGCTCGGTTTTTTTATTGGTTTTTGTTCGCAGTATTCCTCGGCGTTAGCTTTTATATATTTTTCCTTTCCTCATTTCTCCAAATTGACGCAATAAGCGTTGAGGGAAACGAAAGCATATCCGCGGAGGACATAAAAAAATCGGCGAGTGAGGCCCTGCAGGGAAATTATCTCAAGTATTTCTCCAAAAGCAATTATTTCCTGGAAAAAAATGACGAAGTGGCCAAGAAACTGAAAAATGACTTCAATCGGATAGGTAGAATAGAAATTCAAAAAAAGTTTCCCAAAACAATGCTGATAACGATAGACGAAAGGCAAGCCGAGCTTGTTTGGTGCAGCGCGGGGGTATGTTACCTGGTTGACGAAAACGGATTCGTGTATTCAGGGGCCAATGCGACGGATGAAGAGCTGAAAAATTCGGGTTCTCTGGTGGTAATCGATGATAATGCCCGCCAAGTGGAAATTGAAAAAACCGTCATCGGAAAGGATTTTATAAGTTATCTCAAAGGACTGAATTATACTTTGCGTGAGGAATTGCGACTGGAACCGGACGGAACCTATCATACGCCCGCTCTCGCTTCAGGAGAAGTTTATTTCCAAACCAAAGAAGGCTGGACGCTCAAGCTTTCTGACCAAGTTTCGCCCGCGGAAACAAAAAAAATAATCCAGACGCTTTTTGACAAGGAATTGGACGATCAAAAGAGGCAGGATCTGGACTATTTGGATCTAAGGATAAAAGGAAAAGTTTATTTTAAGATGAAGTAATATTTCCTTTATCAGTCTATTTTATAGATCAATATTGATCCTCCAATATTGGCGTATGGTTCGCGATCACGGAGCCATTGATAGTCGGGTTTCCCTTGGGTGATTCTGTCGTATAGTGAATTTTCAAGAAAGGTGGCGGAGATGGCATACCAACCCGGCTCTTGACCCGAATCGGAGTGCCAAATAACGGCCTTATCGCCCAGATAATGGCCCACGTCGCCGCCGCCGAAATAATCAACCCGTATCTTCTGTACATTATTTTCATCCACCCATGTCTTTAGTCTCTTGAGATCTTGTCCCCAGTCCACGTTCGAATCGGTTACNNTAGGCAAAGGCGGCTTCCGCGACCAGCCACGCGACAAGGATCAAAATTATTCCCCAGAAATATTTTTGGTATTTCCGGCCAATCTCTTTTTCCAGAACAGTGGCTTCTTTTGCGATCAGAACGAAAATAAATGG
>PMJF01000018.1:4150-12802 GCA_003157295.1 Candidatus Moraniibacteriota bacterium
AAAGTCCGGTCGCGATCGCCATCAGGATCAAAAGCAGGTTCGCTATCGGCTCCTTTATAAGAAACACCATCGGAAAATAGGCTCGGAAGCTTTGATTTGTGACTTGTCCGAAAAAATAAGTCGTGTTTCCTCCGGCTACCCGGCCAAAAACCATAACGAGTCCGATCAAATATTGGCTATAAGGGCGCAGGATCGGATTATCTGCCATTTTATGGATATAGGGCTTGGCAATCGTGGCAATTTTCCCGTATATCTGCGTATCAGCCAGCTGATGAATCTTCGCCGCTGGCATGGAGAAAGTGTTCAGTTCGTAAACAACGCCGATCAAGACCAGGTGAATAAGGAGAGCGACAATAAACGTCGTGGCATAAAAATAGAATTTTTGAACCCAGAATTTTTTTATTTTCCCGGATCCAAGAAAAGAGAAGGGAAGTTTCTCTTTGCGGGTGAAAATATATAACAAAAGCGCGAGACCAAAAATGGGAAACATCAAGACCGAAGAAAATTTGGCCAGTTGCGCCAGGCCCATAAAAATTCCGGCCCAAATAATAGTTTTATAGCTCGGTGTCTTGAGATATTTAATAAAGAAATAGAAAGCAAAAAACAGAAATGCGGCAATGCCCAGATCAGTGGTGACATAATGGTTATGCCCCAATATGTTGGCGTCAAAAGCGTAAAGCGAAAGAGCCAAAAGACCCGCCTTTGTGCCAAAGAGCTCTTTTGCCCAGCGATAGATCATCCAACCCAGAAGCAAAGAGAGGAGCAAGATGGGGAGACGGGACCAAAAAAGAATATTTTCCGTATTGTTTTGCGGCAGATACAAAAACTCCCAACCGGCTTCCCATTGCCCGTTGGCGTCAGTGGTCCAAAATTTGTGATCGGTTGGGAAGTCAAGTTTTTGAAATTGCAATGGAATTCCGGCCAAGTCTTTAAGGAGCGGTGGATGTTCCGGATTAAGCCGATAATCGTGGTAGCGGATGTATGAATATCCGGAAGGGATATGAGCCACTTCATCCATAATAGCCGCGTCTCCCAGCATGGTTCCAAGAGAAATAGCGAACATAATTCCCAAAATTACCGCAACGATATAGCTTTTGTATTTTTCGAGCATATATTTTTTAAATTAATTTATATTTATTAAAAAATAATCCGTTCCATTTCCCGGCTGGGGATCCATTTTTTGGACGTAAACGTTCGAGTATGTCGACTTGATCTTGGCGACGGCCACACCATCATAATACATCAAAACCACTTTTGCCGGAAATTTTATCACAGTTGGATCAAAATCAGGACGCAAATAAGTTATCCCGGGGGTGCGATAGTAGGTTAGCATTTTTACCACTTCGGCGGAAACCGGCAAGCCGTCATCCATGATCTGTCCGCCGGCGTTGGCGATCACGTATTTGTGATAACTGTCGGGAGCGCTATTGAGGTACAGTGCCATATTTTTCAGATTTTGAGAAAAGGCCGGGTGAATATCAGGGCTCTGGCTCCAATCGTCAAAATATCTTTTGGTGGAAATATAACCGCTGAATAAAATTGTCGAAATCAGCAGAATATAAAGCGGAATCCGGATATATATTTTTTTGATCTTCATTATCCATCTCCTGAAAGCTTCAATGGCATAGACGGCTATCAAAAGGGCGGCTGGAAGCGAACCGATGGCCCTCAACGCGTGCGGCAGGCCTTCATAAGCCATTATCTCCGGAATAAGCATCACAAGAAGCCAGGAAAGAAGAAGTACAGGGAGGATCAAATCGTCATTTCGAACGCCGTTTTTTATTCTTCGGAAAAGCCAATAAGATAGCTGAAAAAACAAAAATATGATCCCGATCAGGAAGAACGTGCCCGTCCAAGACTGAAGCTCCGGTTGGCTGGGTAGATTATGGCGCCAATTCTGGTCTCCTTTGAAATTAAACATCTGAAATGTGAGGCGCGTGCTGGTTAGCAATGCCTGCCAAGGATGACCGCGATTGACTTTCGGGGAAAAAACGGAAACCGATTCGGCGCGAGTTTCGAAAAAGTTCGGATGGACGTAAAAGGTCAGAAGGATCGGCAGGGCGACAATCATCATGGAAAGAAGATATATGGCGATCTCTTTCCAATATGTTTTCAGAAAAGATCTTTTGGCGAGGATCAAGGCGATAAAAAGAGCGATAAGTATCGCGGGAGCGGCCCGGAAGGCGATATAGGTGTGAGCGCCCAGTCCGAACAAGACTCCGGCGAAAATATAATTATTCTTTTTTCCGGTTCGCAGTCCCTTAAAAAGAAAATAAAAAGAAAAAACCAGGATAAAAGGCAGCATATTGGCCCGAAAAGCGATGCGATTGAAGTTTATGGCCCAAAAAGTGGTGGCGTATAAAAATCCGGCTATGAGACCAGCTTGCCAGGAACGGAACAACTCTCGGCCGAGGAAGATCATCCCAAGAACCGTCAGTGTCCCGAAAAATATCGACCAAATCTTGAGAGTGATGACGTTCACTCCAAAAAAAACGAATCCCAAAGCAATGAGATTTATATAGAGCCCTTCCCGACCGTAATTATTCTCATAAAAAAGACGAAAATGGCCGGTTTCTATAGCGTTTATGGCGTCAGTGCCATTGACCGCCTCATCGGGATATATTCCCGGCGGAAGAGTTGAAATATGATGCGTTCGGATCGCTAAGGCGCCGATCACAATAACTGCGCCAAGCAGCAGATATAAGTATTTTTGCCGACGGCCAAATTTTTGCTCCGGCTCATGACTGACATAAGCACTTACAACATTCCTCAATTTTTTCCATTGAGTTTGGGTTTTTTCTTGCATTTTTTATTTCAAAATATCATTGCTCTGCGTTATTATTATACCCCAAAAAAGGCCGGTCAACAATAATAAAAAAAGCCTTTTCATTATTGCGAAAGAAAAGTTATCCACAGGGTTCTTTTCGCAGTAATTTTGTGGTATAATTCACGTAGCGCCGGAAATCAACCGCCGTGTTTTGGATCGCAGCAAGAAAAATATATCGGCGCTGAAAAAAAATTGCGAAACGAAAAATATTCGGGAGGTTTTTAGTTTAAAAGCGAATTTTTAAGTTTGTTTACTGTGTCAAAGACAGAAAGTGAGAAGAAAAATATAGCGGATCCTAACGCCACTCACGAAAGGTTGATAGCCGAACATGGCATATATAACGCTCAAACACCGAATCTAGATGAAACGCTGGGAGTAAGCCCTTCTGAAAAAGAAGCCATGAAACGGCTTAACGAAAATATGCGGAAGTTCATGACTGATTTCACGACTCACGGAAAATGGGGCAAAAAAGACCCAAAGACAGGAAAGAAAATTTTAGAATTCAGGTCTGATTTGGATGGCGAGGCGTGTCTTGCGCTTTTTCGCAAAGCCGGTTTCAGGACCAATAAAGCGAAATACGTTGAGCAGGGAGAGAAATCAAAAAGCGGTTGGATTGTGGATACTGGGGAAATCGAGGGATATGAAATTGGAGATTCGGGGATGATTTTAATTGTCGACCACCACGCCAAACATTCGAAACGGGATACCTCTGCGACGAAACATCTATACGAAGGATTAGCAAAATTCGGGCTCCTGGAAAAGAACGAGGGTTTGGATAATTTCGTTGAATTTGTAACAAAAGAAGATAATAAGGATTATTCCCCCGATGAATTGGAAAAACTGGTTAGAAATTATGAAGGAAATCTTGCTGGATTGAAATCATATTTGGGTGAAGACCAACTGATAGAAATTTTTGAAGAAGCTGGCAAGCAAAGAAGAGAACTGGATCCCTACGGAAGGTTACCTGATAAATTTCTAGAAAATCTGCGATATAAAAATCCATTGTCAAAGCGCGATGAACAGTACCATATAGTCAATAAAAGATTGGCAATGGAACGAGATTCTTCGCTGGATGGAGTAGATGATTTGGCGCGCAGGGGATTTGTCGTTGATACCGGAAAAGGCCTGTACGGGAAGGTACTGATAAATACTGCCGTAAAAGGCAAAGAGGGCGGGAGGAGAATAGCGTTGAAGTCAGATGCAGCATTTTTTAAAGGCTATGGAGCTTATGTAGAGTGGTATCCCGAATCAAATTTTTATATAATCCAAACAAATAGTGATATCAAATTTGATTTAGGGGAGGGTTTTAACTCACGGGGAAGATATATTTTGAGAAGTTCGGATGAAGGAGAGATGAAGCATACCTTAGGCGGAATCCTTGAAAAAATGGCAAATAAGCCGGATTTTGAAGCCGGAAAAGCTGTAAAAAAAATCATGGACCAAGAAATAAAAAAAAGTGCGAAAACAGAAGGACAAACTGAGAAAGCAGCCGAGAGAGAAATTTCCGAAAGAGATTTTACGCCCGAAGATTGGGAAAAGGTAAAAGAGCTTGCCTATTTTATCTATGAACACCGTATGGCGGGTGTGAATATGAGCGACAAAGAAGCCCGGGAAAGGCAAAAGAAAGCGGCCAGGGAATACGGGTTGGACGAAAAAATTTTTCTAAAAGAGTCAATCGAAGATATCGAATTGCCTAGCGGGAAAAAAATTAGGGACATAGCCTGGACTCCGGAAGCCCAGAAGTTTATGCAGGATTGGGACTGGGCAAGGGCAATAGAAATTTACAAAAATAAAAAAGACGAGTGGCACGGAAAAAAAGACAAAGAGGCAGCAAAGCCAGAGCCTGAAGCCGTGCCGCCAACTTCTCCCGAGCCTGAAGCCGTGCCGCCAACTTCTCCCGAGCCTGAAACGTCACCGAATTCTCCGGAAGCTTCTGAAGAAATGGCGGAGAAAAGAGAAGGCGATAGCCAAGCTTCTGAAAAATTTAGGTTGCTGAGCGAAGCAAGGGAGAAATACGCAAACATTTTTGGTAAAGCTTTTACGGATCGAAAATGGTATCAACGAATTCTGGGAGTCAATGTTGAAAAGTTTGACGAAGTGAAGCAAGCGCGCGAGGCATATCAGAAGGCGTTGGATGAATATATAAAAGACGAACGTGAAAGTATTTTGTCAGATTTGAAAAGCGGAAAAATCAACGCTCAAGAAGCAGGGACGAAGTCAAAAAAATTTGCTCAGTTAATAAAATGCAGTGAGATCGTAACTCTAGCCGAAAGAAAACAGCAGGAAGCCGAACGGCAAAGTGAAGAAAGAGGACTTATAATAACGAAACTTTCTGCGAGATGGAATGAAATGATCGGCAAATGGAGAAAATTGCCCTGGCCTGTAAAACTCGGAGCTTCCGCGGTAGCTTTAGGAATTGGCGGGGGATATGCCGTCGTTGGCGTTGGTATTACCCGGATATTAAACGGCGCTATTTTCGGCAAAGCGGCTCAAGAATACTTGCAAACTGGGGCGGAAGGCTGGCGGAAGGACAAAAGAGACGCCACACTCGGACAGATCGATAAACAAATTGAATCAAAATTTGGCGAAGCGGAAGATAGAGTCAAAAGAGCGTTTGCAATTCTCGAGATGGATAATGCTGTCCTTGGCGAAAGGCTAACTAAACAAGCCGGCGGGGATAACTGGAGAAGAAGAATTGGCATATTCGCGGGTGTGGTTGCAGGCAGCGGATTGTTAGCGAAAGCAGTTGGTTGGGGCTACGAACACTCTTCGGGCAAACCTTCTTTGGGGGCGGTTGTTCCGGAAGGGTCTGGAAAAGGAGTCGTAAGCGCGGAAATAATGGAAAATAGGCCTCATGGTCAAGTGATCAATCAGTATGAAACAGCTGGCAAGCGTCCGGCCTGGCTCGAAGCCCTTGATGACAGGCAAAGGTTGGCGCAAGAAAAATTTCATTCGGCAGCCGCCGCATCCGATCGGGCTCATGAAGCGCTGGCCCAATCAAGGGGAGAATTAGCAGCGGCGAGGGTGGCGGAAACGGCTGCGATAGATAATGTTCAAACCCATAAATGGATGGATTTCATCCAAAGCAAGATTTATGGACCAGGAACCGGAGTTGATTGGCATGAACCCGCGAATGAATTTAGGAAAAGAATGATGGGGTCGTTTCTCACTTCCGACCAACCGATGGGGCCACCAATAAATTTCGATGAGCAGCAACAATTTTGGCGGGCGGCCCAGGAACTGAACAGTAAACTGGGTCCCGCTCTTGGCAATGAAAGTACGGAAAGTTGGCTACAAAGAGGGCTGGCGCAGGGAAAAGTGTCGCCTGAAGAAATAATCGGAACCCTTAAAAGAGTCGTTAACAAATAAATAAATAAAATGACCAAAAAAAATACAATTTTACAACAAACAATTATCGAAGAACTGGGCCTCGAAGATCTTCCCCAGGAAAAACAAGAGGAATTCTTGGTGAAAATCGGGGAGGTGGTGATGAAAAGAATTTATCTTGAAACGATGGAAAGGCTTGAAAAAGAAGATCAGGAAAAACTGGTGGACGTGATGGATAAAAATCCAGAAGGCGTGGAAACTTTTCTCAAGGAAAAATTTCCGGACTATGATGAGTTTGTAAAAAAAGTAGTAGACGATTTCAAAGAGGAGCTGAAAGAGGATATGGGACTCATGGAAAATCCAAAATCTTAAATCTCAAATTCCAAATAAATCAAAATATTAAAAATCAAAAATACAAAACGTTCTTAACTATTAGTCATTATAATTTAGAGGTTTATTCGGGATTTAGTGCTTTTGATTTGTAATTTAAATTTCTATGGCGCAGTCAAACTATCAGGAACCAATCGAAAAGGAGGATCTCGATTTGACGAAAAAGTTTTCCGGATCAGGTGAGGGAGAGGCTCCCAAGCCCGAAAAAAATTTTTCTAATGAAAAAATAGATACGTCGGAAAAGCGGCCTTCCCAAGAAAAAGAAGTGCTTCCTTCGGTAAAACCAGCGGAAAGTATCTTGGCAAAAGGAATTGAAATCCCTGGCCTTGAAAAAGAAAGCGCGGGAGAAGCCCAGGAAGAAAAGGTGTCCGAAAAAATTGAAACTGTCCGCAAAACCATTGGTACGCAAAAGATTTCTGCGGTGGCCACAGTTTCCGACGACGCCAAAACAGTGGCCGGAATTTCCGAATACGAAAAAAAAGTGGAAAAGCTTGTGGAGCTGGCTCTGCACAGGGGACCGGAGCACGCGATCAAAGTCGCCCAGCATATGGACGCCAATGACAATTATACCTTGGACGAACTGCATGATAAGATGATCGAAGAAGAGCTGAGGAAGCAACTTGTTCAGAAAGGACTTTTGAAAGAAATATAAAAAATGGATATCTACAATCTAAATTTACTATTATATCCTCTCGCCGGTCTTCTGGTGATCGTTAGTTTTATCTCGGGATTTTGGATGATCTTCAGAAGCTTTACCTTGTTCAAGGGACAAATTACCCGGTCTTTGAATATGGACATTGACGTGGTAAAGGTAAGCCATGCGCTCAAGACGCAGACGACGCAACAGAATCAGCAACAGCAGCAGCCGAAACCGGAAAAAGAGATAATATCAGTCATGGAACATCTCTTCGCCAGCCTTGGAAACATAAAGGATAAAGCGGGTCTTTGGCATCGGATAATATACGGCGACGCGGTGATCGCCCTCGAGATCTCCAACCCTTCGGAAAACGATGAGATCTCTTTCTATGTAGGCGCTCCAAAAAAATTCATTGAGATCGTTGAAAGGCAGATCCACAGTTTCTATCCAAAAGCGGCCATTGAACGTGTGAAAGATTATAACATATTTTATCCGGGAAGCTTTACGGCTGCATCGTACCTAAAATTGCGGGAAAAGGATTGTCTTCCGCTTCGCACTTATCAAACCTTGGAATCCGATCCGCTCAACAACATCACCAACGTTTTGGGAAAATTCGACGAAAAGAAAGAAGGTGCAGCCATCCAACTGCTTGTGAAGCCTGCTCGCGGAAGTTGGAGAAGCAAGGGAAGGGAAATCGCCCACAAAATGCAGCAAGGAAGACGTTTTGCCGATGTAAAGCGGGACAATCCAGTCCGGCAGTTTTTTCGCGGTTTTTTCAATACGATATTCAAAAAAGACGACGATCAAAAAAAGGACATTTTCAAGCCAAATAAAGATGCGGTCCAGCTAACTCCAGAAGAGCAGGAAATCGTCAAAAAAATTGAAGNNTCTGGCGGAACTGGAAAATGCTTTCATTCAATATGAAAGTCCGGGTATCAACGGTTTCAAGGTGATAAGAGAAAATAAGAAAAAAAGCAACAATATCGCTTTCGATTTTATCTTCCGCAACTTCAAGAGCGAGCAAAGCTTCATCCTTTCTTCGGAAGAAATGTCGAGTATTTTTCATTTTCCGCTTTTTTCGACGGAAACTCCCAAAATTGCGTGGCTCAAAGCTCGAACGGCCGCGCCGCCCCCGAATATTTCCAAAGAAGGCATAATCCTCGGTTTCAATGATTATCGTGGTTCAGAATCAGTTATACGCCAAGCGGACGACGACCGCCGCCGCCATTTCTATATCGTCNNAACCGGAAAATCAACGATGATGGAGGAAATGGTGAAACAAGACATCAAGAACGGCCGGGGCGTTTGCGTCATTGATCCTCACGGAGAATTTGTCGAGCACGTGATCGAGTGCGTCCCAAAGGAGCGGGCGGAAGATGTCATATATTTCGATCCGTCCGATATGGAACGCCCCTTCGGGCTCAACATGCTTGAATACGACATCAATAAACCGGAGCAAAAAACTTTTGTC
>PMJF01000070.1 GCA_003157295.1 Candidatus Moraniibacteriota bacterium
GTCGGCCCGATGACGATTGCAATGCTGCTTTGGAATACGGTGAAATTAACCGAGAAATAAAAGCGTTTCAAAAACTCCCTCTGTCGGGGGGAGCTTTTTTATTTCCCATCAATGAATTCTGTATCTTCAACGGTTTCCCGTTTGGATTTTTTGCGGGATAGCAATTCTTTGACCAAGACCAAATCTCCGGCGCCGATTTCACGGAGAATATAAAGAATAATTAAATATATTCCGAAAAGCAAAACTGACCAGAGAATGAAATAATAATTATTTCGCGGGAAAACGAAAGCGAGAGCCGACATCGCGGCTGAAGCTAAAATTATTTTGAAAAAACTCGAAGCTTTAAACAAATATCCAAAAGACCGATGGGTATAAACCAGACCAAAAATCATTACGGCGAGAGCCATAAACGCTGTTCCACCGGCCGCTCCCAGCAGGCCATAGGATTTGATCAAAAAATAGGTCAGAAAAGTATTGAGAAAAAGGCCGAGGATGGCCACATACATCGGAATTTTCACTTTTCCGGCGCCGTTCAGGATGAAAGTGAGAACATAAAAAACTGTCAGGAATCCTTCCGCGATCACATAGACGGACATCACGGGCGCGGAAAGCGCGTATTTTGAGGAAAAAAATATTTGAATGATCGGCAGGGAAAAATAGGACATCAAGAGGCACACCGGGACAAGAAACATCACCAAAAATCGCAGCGACTGGCTGATGATTTTTTTTGTTTCGTCAAAATTGTTCGCTGCCGTTGATTTTGAAATCGAGGGGAGGAGGATGATCGTGAGAGCATAAAAAAGATTATAGGGAATCGTGCCGACCGTATAAGCGGCGTTGTATATTCCCGTCTGAAAATCGGAACGCAAAATTCCTTTCACGAGATAAAGGTCAATGGTGTTGAGGAGCTGATAGGCGATGAGAAAAATCGTCACCGGCCAGGCAAAAACAACCAGCTTTTTCCAATCAAATGTCCCAACGGATTTCAATTTTTTGTACGGATCAAGCGACCAGGCTTCGAAGAAAATAGAAAGGGGAGCGACGACATATCCCAAAATTGCTCCCTGAAGCGCCATTCCATGCGATTTGAGCAAAAACGCCAGACCGATAATGAAAACAATCCGCAGGATGCCCCGGTTCGTTTTGAGAAAAGCCTGGATCTTGAATTTATGGATACCCGTATAGTAGTAGAAATAGAAAGAGGCCAGCGCGAAAGCCGGGATCACCAGCGAAGATAAACGGAAAAGGTTGGTGAGCGATGGATCGTTGAGCCAATGGGCGATCAAGGGGGAAATAAGGAAGAAGATAACCGTCACGGATCCAACAATAACTGATTGAATTTTGATCGTCTGCCGCTTGATGATCGGGATCAACCCTTCATTTGCTTCAAAGATCTCGCTTAAATATTTCGCCATCGCCGTTGGAACGCTCTGAGCAAAGAGCACCACGGTCATCGTGGTGAGCGTGACGACCAGCCCGTACCGTCCATACTCGGCCGGCCCCAAAACCCGCCCCATGACGGCGTGGATGACGTAGGCCGAAAGATTATAGACTATCTCGCTAGCCGTGACCCAGAAAAATGATTTTACGAGAAATTTTGACATCTTTCTTTTATGTCGTTAAATATTTGTTCTTTATCTCTTTCTCCATTTAGCACAATTATCTCCCATTTTTTGATCCTATCCGAAAATATTTTATCCTTCGCCGCTAAATATTCCATTCCCTGGTCAGGTTTTCGCTCACGCTGCATAATTTTTTCCGGATAGACCTTGAGATAAAAAGCAAAATCAGGTCTGGGAATGTATTCTTCAGCGCATATTTTTTTGTTATTTCCTGAAAGAAAGTATACATTCACCACGCTGTCATAAAAATACCGGTCGCTGATGATATAATCGACTTTTAACTTTTTCAAGAGCCGCTTGAATCTGCAAATATCGATCAATAAGGCAATTTTTCGTAGCTTGATCTGCAGCCAACTCGCTTTTCCAACGCTGATCTCCTTTCCCGATCTATTCTTTTTCTTGCCTAATATTTTATTTCCGATCGAAAAATCCACCGCGTGGAAATAATAAAAACTCTTTCCTTGTTTTTTGAGGAATTCCTTCAAAAGATCCATTTGGGTTGATTTTCCGGAACCATCAAGGCCGGAAAGGGTTATTATTGGCATGATAAATATAATGTATTATAGTGTAAATAAGGAGGATATATTTTTGGACCAATTAATTAACACGAGTGCACCTGGAAAGGGGCCAGTGGTAGCGCCGGAGAGAATCGGCAATGCCGTCGTTAGAACGAGTGAAGGTAAAGTATACTTTATGTTCGGATTTGGGCAAGGTTATTCTTTATTTCCCGTTCTGGTGAATGGTACCGTGTTAAAATCATCTCCGGAGCCTCTACCGGCAAAACTATCAACCCTTGAACTCCTCGACCCCTTGCAACTGGGGGTAAAGTTGAAATGGAGTTAATCTTCGTTGATATTCAGAGTGCCCACGACCTTTTATCGGCCGGTGCCTACGGGACACCGGCCATTATTTTTATAAAATTTTTTCAAATACTAAATACCAGATACAAGCTACTTTAATACAAATATCATGCCATCAATACCGCCACGGGCTGCATCTTCGCGACTACTTTGATTATTTTATTCTCCGCCATTCCTTCGATCACTTTTTCCACGTCTTTATAATGCGAACTGTCTTGATCGATAATTTGCCTGGAACGTGCGTTGAATAATTTCACCTTGCTTTTTTTCATTTTTTCCACAAGTTGGTTGCGATCGCCCGGAATTTCGCCGTGGGAATGTTTCGACTTTCCCGTCCCATGGCTTGCGGAAAAAAATGTAGATTCATTTTCGTCTGTCCCAACGCCGAAATAGAAGGGAGTGCTCATTGAAGAAGGGCTAAAGATCGGCTCGCCGGTTTCTTCATAAAATTTTATCCCTTTCATCCTTTGCGGCCCATTGGCCCGCGTAGCCCCGTTCCGGTGCAGCCATACTTTTTCGCCGTAGTGTTCTTCTTCTCCAACATGTCCGTGAGGCATATCATAAACGAGAGGCAAATCAGTATCTTTCC
Source organism: Candidatus Moraniibacteriota bacterium (assembly GCA_003157295.1). GTDB lineage: Bacteria > Patescibacteriota > Minisyncoccia > Moranbacterales > UBA11712 > Fen-1326. The sequence goes on from PMJF01000070.1 coordinate 3,072, forward strand.
CGAGAACTTTCTTGATCGCTTTTCGAAGATTGTTTGTCAAAATAGTGCGATTGGCAAATCCATGATTGGCACTGGCCCGATGGGCCGTGAGATACATCCGCCCCAGTTCGCTGTCCGAATCAATCGGATAGTATTCTTTTTTATTTTTCCAAAGAGGAATTTCGCGGCGCAGTTGTTCATGGACAGGATTATTTTTCTTGAGGAAACTTCTTCGACCCAGTTCCAGAACAATTTTCTGGCTCCGGTGTTCTTTGATCTTAGGCGTATAAAAATATGACGCGTATTGCCCGAACATTCCGGATCCGGTGTGCATCAGAAAAAAATATTGGTCTTTTTTGATCCCGAATTTTCGTGCCAGATTTTCATCAACTATGTCTGAAACTTTCATGAGATCCAGAAAATGGTTTCCGGCCGCTCCCAAAATGCCCAGGCGCAATTGCGCGATCCGAAGAAATGTCTTTGGGATCGCATTGAAAATGTCTTTTTCAGAAGGAATTTCATCGAAAAAATTCCCGTTTTTAAACGTAAAATCTGTTTCGTCGCTGACAATTCCGAAGCGATCGAGAATGGCCTGGCTACCGCGTCGACAGACATCCATCACAGTATCATAGGAAACTCTGGTTCCCATATAGGTCATGGTGGGGATAACCTTGATCAATTCGGAAAACAATTTATCAATTTTCTT
>PMJF01000054.1 GCA_003157295.1 Candidatus Moraniibacteriota bacterium
AATTTCACTTTTAATATAAATATTATTTATCTCCAGACGACGCCTTTGACTGAGCCGCTGTTCCTATTGCTGTTTGTTTATTCTGTATTCTATTTTTTGAAATATATCCATACCGATAAAACAAAATACCTCATTATACTGGGCTCGCTGGGCTTCTTGCAGGTTCTCGCGAGATATGACGGTTGGTTTGTTTTCATCGCCGAGGCTCTTCTCATCGCTTATTATGAGTATATTTATAGAAAAAGATCTTTTGATGAAACCACAGGAAAAGTTCTATTGTTTGCAACCCCGGTTGTTTTTGGGGCAGCGTTATGGTTTTTATGGAACTGGCTGATATATGGGAATCCGTTGTTTTTTTTGCTGAGCCAGTACTCCGCAAAGGCTCAGCAAGATCTGATCACTTTAAAGTCAGGGCTCGCGACCAAAGGCAATCTGGGACTGTCATCTTTGACTTTTTGGTATGACATGCTAGCCAATGTCGGCACTTATATCGGAGCGGCCGCTGTTTTGGGGATTATCAGCGATCTTTTCAACAAGAAAGACATTACAAAAAAAATGCTATTACTTTTTATTTTAATTTCCCCGATCTTGTTTAATATACTGGCCTTGTATTTGGGTTTTTCCATCATCAAGTTGCCGATAATAAGCAGCATTTTGAAGGATTTTGTTTCTCGGCCGTGGTTTAATGTGCGTTACGGGATAGTGGCTCTGCCCCTCGTGGCCGTGTACGGGGGCCTGTTTGTCAATTCATTTCCCAAGGATAAAATTGCAGTTGTCGCCCTGATTCTTTATCTCATTTTTTTCCAGTCATTCATATTTTGGAAAAAAGAAGGAGTAATAACTTTAATTGACGGCACAAAAGGAGCGAGCGCTTTTCTCAATGAGGACACGTCTCGCTTTCTGAAGGATTCGGTCAAGGAAAATGAGAAAGTTTTACTTTCCATGTCAGCGTTCAATCCGGTGGCCTTCAAGAGCGGTCTTGACCTAAATCACTTTATTCACGAGGGTGTCAGCAAACAGTGGAATTTTGCTTTGGAAAAGCCTGAAGAATACGCAACGTGGATAGTAATGAAGAAAAATGATTCGAGCGATCCCGTTTATCGTTCACTTGTCGAGAAAGAAAATAAGGGCTTTTTGAATTCATATAGCTTGGCTTTCACGGGGCAAGAGTCTTTGATATATAAAAAAGGGGAAGCCCTTCAAGGCTTTCAAACAGAAGCTGGGCTTGCAACCGGACTAATGAGCTTTAAAGGCGTGCTTTCTCAGTAAAGTAATCTCGTTAACGTCTTAGATGGCAGTAGAGCTTATTCCAAAACATTATCGATGTTTTCCCGGAGCCATCAAAACAAAAAAACTGCAGGATTAGCAGGTTCCTCGTGATCAGTTTTAAAATTTTTTTGTAGAATTAATTTAAGCCTTTTTCTATTCCAGGCAGCAATCTACCGCTTTTTTGACCAGTTCTCCCAGTTTTCCCAAGAAACCTTTTTTCTCTGTATCGTGAACATTGACGGCCTGCGCGTCGATTTTTTTTATGTCGTCGGTCTTTATAAGTTTCATATTCAGTCCCCAAAAAAGAGAATAGCAGTCGTAAGATTTTTCAAAAAGTTCTTTGGCCTCTTCCTTATTACCCATTCCTTGCTGTTTGGTCCCGACTTCCATCAGGCGCATTGAAGCGGCAAGGAGGTGCTTTGAGATGCACCAAACTTCCCCTTCGTATTCTTTGATGATCTTTCGCAAAAGGTCCCCTCGCATTTTTCGCACTTCTTGGAGCATATCATAATATTCCGGTTTTCCGGTCTTGGCGCCGGTAAAAAAAAAGTGCTCTTCGATCGAGACGAGATTCATAATGGCGATCGACAGATCCTGGTCGGAAGACAGATCCATTTTGTCCTGCTTTTTCATCTCGTCCACTTTTTCGATCAATTCGTTTATTTTTTGGACTTTTTCTTGGTCGGACATATTTTTTTTCTAAGGCTAAACCTTATTTAGTAATGAAATAAAAGATAATACTGGCAATGATAAGCGGGGCAATGGGCATTACCACTTTCTGGAAATAAAAACTGGCCCGGCCTCTTTTCTTCTTGAGATAATCATAATTCATCGCTCCGCCGAAAAACAAAATACTGCCCATGAGAATGCCCAAAATGAGCTTATCCACACCCCAAAGTTTGTTTAAAGGATGGCCGATGAGCTCTTTCCAGTAAAGCGGACCGACAATGGCAAGATAATATCCGATGGTAATCAAAATTTTTCGTCCCCGGAAGCGAATTTTTTTTATATCCAGCCAATTGATCGTCCACATAATAATGGAAACTGTCAACGCGCCGACCCAGACGCCTGTTATTGTATCATCGATCCCGAGCCACCTAGAAAGGCCCACACCGGCGCCGACGGCGATGGTGCAGACGGGACAGATGGCGAAAACCATCCGGAAAGGCATGAACGCAAATATTAGCAAGGTCAATATTTTGGGGATTCTCTTCATTTACTTGTTAGCTTAAAGCGATAAGTTTTGAGCTTATTCCACTATATTATACTTCTCCAGATTTTAAAAGCCCTTGCCTTTTATGCTATAAATTTTGAATTTCAGGACGCTGTGGGCGATTTAGCACACTCCAACATTGAATATTGGAGCAGGATCTTCGTTAAGGTTCGACCTGAACAAGAAAAAATAGTCCCCTGAGGGACTATTTTTCTTTGGCTGCGGTTTTGAGGCACTTTGTGCAGACTCTTTTTCTCTGGCCGTTGATCTCTTTCGATTGAAGATTGATGGCCATGGTTCTTTTGGTGGCGATGTTGGAATGCGAACGGCTTTGGGCGGATTTGGGTCCGCGGCCGCAGATCTGGCAAGTTCGACTCATAGAATTGATTAGGCTCAAAGATTAAACCTTAGGACTTAATATTGCTTAATTACGCAGTTCACGTTAACATAAGAAAAGATTTTTAGCAAGAAAAACGTAATATTTCCTATGGTTACGATATTTATTATCGCTATATTCATAATGTCGGTTGTTATCCATGAAGTTTCTCACGGAATGGCGGCTTTGTGGCAGGGTGATCCAACGGCGAAGTATATGGATCGCCTGTCTCTCAACCCATTAAAGCATATTGATATATTCGGATCGATAATTGTTCCGATCATCTTCTTTATTTCCAAGGGTTTTCCTTTCGGGTGGGCAAAACCTGTTCCCTATAACCCTTATAATCTCCGGGATCAAAAGTATGGGCCGGCGATCGTTGGTGTGGCGGGACCGCTTGCGAATATATCCATTGCCTTGATTTTTGGAATTTTTTTGAAAATTTTGTTGGTGGCAGGCAAAGTTTCGCTGAGCGGCACAGACCCTTTTTTTGAAATATTTTCTTGGGCCATTACGCTAAATATTATTCTAGCTGTGTTCAACTTGATTCCTTTCCCGCCGCTGGACGGATCCAAGCTCCTTTTCGCGCTCGTGCCTATTTCTGAAGAAATAAAAATACAGCTTGAACAGTATGGTTTTATGGTTTTGATCTTTATCATATTTTTGTTTCCCGCTCTTTTTTATCCGGTCAGCGTTTTGATCTCATCGGTGATCAGCTTATTCTTCAAATTTGTGGTGGGCATTTCGGTCGGGTCAATGCTTTAGCCGTTCCCTAATGTTGGTTTCAGGCCGTTGCGGCTTCTTCGGGATATGCTATACTGAAAGAAAATCACAGGTCGCTGATGCCAAAAAAGAAAAAAAATAAAAAAAGAAAATCCATTTTAATATTTATGTCCATTGCGGCAGCCGTTCTTTTTTTGACGGTTTTTTT
>PMJF01000057.1:0-8709 GCA_003157295.1 Candidatus Moraniibacteriota bacterium
AAAGAAAATGTCATCATCGGAAAACTGATCCCGGCCGGGACAGGGTATCGGGCAAAATAGGAAAATATTATCGAAAATTCGGAATAAAGAAAAAATCCCCTTCGAGAGGGGATTTTTCTTTCAGGAGAAAGTGTGTAAAAATAAATTAAGAAAATAAACGAAGGCACTTAATTAATAGATCATAAAGAACCAATGCTTGAATTTCTTTCCCAATGGATAACCAAAAATTTATTGCATATTGCTCCCCAAACCCATCTTGCCGACGCGGCCAATTTTTTCATCGCTGACACGCTCAAGATATTTCTTCTGATGGCGGTGATAATTTTTGTGGTTTCCGTCATTCGCTTGTACCTTCCGCCGACCAAGGTGAAAAGAATATTGTCGAGCAACAATGAATACGCCGCTAATTTTTTGGCTTCCCTCATCGGCATTGCGACTCCCTTTTGCACCTGCAGCGCCATCCCGCTTTTTCTGGGTTTCATCGAAGCCGGGGTTCCGCTCGGAGCCACTTTTTCTTTTTTGGTGGCTTCTCCGATGATCAATGAAGTGGCTCTGGCGATGCTTTGGGGGATGTTTGGGATCAAGATCGCCTTTCTCTATATTGTGAGCGGCCTCGTCATTGCCAATTTGTCCGGGGTCCTGATTGGCAAAATGAAGGTCGAAAGTTTGCTCGAAGAATCGGTTTTGAAAAAAGGCGGCAAGCTTGGACAACTTCGAGAGATCACTTGGAAAGAGCGCCTCGTCTATGCCAAGAATTATACCCGAAGCATTCTCAGAAAAGTCTGGCTCTTTGTAATCTTGGGAATTGCTCTGGGCGCTTGGATCCATGGTTATGTGCCAATCGGCTGGCTGGCTCAATACGCTGCGAGCGACAAGTGGTATGCCGTTCCGCTGGCGGTTCTCGTCGGCATCCCGCTCTATTCCAACGCCGCCGGGATCATTCCCATCATCGGGGCGCTCACGGAAAAAGGGGTGAGCCTTGGCACAAGCCTCGCTTTCATGATGGCCGTGACGGGACTTTCTTTTCCCGAATTTCTGATCCTCAAAAAAGTGATGAAGGTGAAACTGATCGTCATCTTCGCCGCGGTGGTCGGAATAGGAATCATCATCACTGGATATTTGTTCAATGCGATCTTGTGAAATAGTGGAAATAGAAATTAGATCAACATAAAAAAGCTCGAGGCGTTTGCCCGGGATTTTTTATTCTCCAGCATTCAAATTTTCTAAAACCACAAATTTACATTATGACTTTGGAAAAGGTGGGGAAGCAGAGGTCAGCCAGTGGCTGACATGCTTCCCATAAAGGAACCGTTATCTCTCTCGTTTTCTCATAATCCTCGTCCGATTGGATCGATCCTCCAGCTTGGTTGCGAGCCAAGGCAAAATCCAGGTGGCGAAGGCGAGAAGGTAGAGATACCAGTAATTTGCCCACAGCCAATTTAGAGCGGGATTATGCAATTCCCGTACCGTACCTCGGAGATCGCTGAGCGCTACCTGATAAGCCGTTTCGTTCTTGGGAATTGCTTTAATGCTGTCCAGGCGCTCGATGATCCGGTTTACCGCCTTGTAGTGGAGAGCCAAGTCATTGGCCGGTGTTGTAAAGACCAAAGCGAAGTGGCCCTTGGTCATACCCCACTTCTCCATGTTCGTTTTCAGCGTTTTGAGGTATTCGAGCATGTCCTCTCGATCCGCGGCGACCTGGGCTCGGTCGATGACCGCGTTAATATCGCGGCAAGCATGGTATCCGGTGACGAACAGAAAGATCAAGCAACCGAGAGAAATCATTACAGAAATTACGTACGCACTCTTCTTCATGGCAATATTCTCCTTTGAGGAACAAAAGTTGTCAGCGGTAGCAACCGCCGCGATCCGATTTATTTTGTGCCTCGGCTGAGGCAAAATAGAAATTAATATATAACTTCCATATCGCCTCAGCTGAATATGCATTAAAGAGCACAATCTTCATCGAAAATTACGATGATTCATATATATTTTAAGACTTTGTATTATATGTAAAAATTATTAATTTATCAATGTCAGCGTAAAACATTTTGAAATCGCTCCCAATACCAAAATTAATCCCTTATTTAAGGGATTAATTTAGATTCAGGGCACTTCCTAAAGTTTAACTTTAGGAAAGTTTATTATTAAACAAAGTTCGCGTGATCTCCCTCCTGATATTGCCGCCAAATATCCCAAAGCAATTCACTCAGCGGGTCATGATAGCACATCGGTGGACAGTTTTTTTGGTCAAGTTTGGTTTCTGATATTCTCTTTCTCCTTTTTGATCTCCATATTTTTGCGAAGCTGTCTTTCTTCAAATCACCGAGGCTAAAATTTTCCATTCCGCGAGTGAAGCAGTCTGGATATATTTTTCCGTCGGAGGCAATCACCGTCCTGAAATTATCGGCAAAAGATATATTATATTTTTTTATTCCCTTCTTCTTTTCCTCCATGTTTTCATATTTGTAGCCGCTGGTGATAATTTTAAAATTATTATTGTCGTAACCTTTTTGAAGCCCTCCGATGATCTTTCGCGCGTCAAACATATCCAAATGGAAAGGGCGAAATTGCGCGTAATCCGCTTTGGATTTTTTCGCTTGGGCGACAAAGCGCTTCATAAGCTGAGCTCTTTCTTTGTTGGTCAACATACTGACACCAATCGTGCAATTACTTTTTGCTTTTTCCCTAGCCTCGACCAGTAATTTCAACTTATTCGAGGTTTCGTCGTCCATATAACTCACCCTAATGTAAGTGCAATTTTTGACGATCTTCAGGGCTTTTTCTTGGTTCAAAAGATCGCCGTTTGTAACGAGCGCAACGTCCATTCCACTCTTTTTTGCGTACTCAATAGCCTCTAAGGTGTCATCATTGCAAAGTGGCTCGCCTCCGCCGGTAAAGGTCAAACCCCGACAGAAAGGCTTGATTTGCCGAATTATATTTTTCATAAAATCAAGCGGCAACTTGCCTTCCTGAAATCTNNCGTACAAGTGTTGGTTGGATCAATTTCAATGGTGACAGGAAAACAGGTTCCAGTCCGAAGCCACTCTTCGACCCGGCCTAGATGAGAATATATTTTTGCTTGGGATAAAAAAGAGAATTCCATAAATTTTCCCCCGCCGAAATCTGTATAGGCGAAGCGTTAGGTCTAACAAGGCTTAGCTTTGGCGCAGCTTAAGTTAAGCCAAGCTCTTTCGCTCTATATCTAACAGCTTCGCCTGAAACCTTAAAAAAACTTGCCAATCTCACCTTCTTAAATAATTCTGGTTCCCTTATGGTTTTCCATTCATGAATGAATATTTCTGCTGGCATTAGAAAGGCGGCAGCAAATCTTTCGCAAAACCGTTCTGTGCCTTTAGCAGAAAAAGTTTCGCCACAGGAGAGCCCGTATTTTAAACCAACATTTCTAATTATATGAGCAAGTTCGTGGCATTGCGTAAATCTTTGTCTATAATCTATTTCTTTTGAATTTATTCCAATTTTGTATATTCCAGACTTAGGATCCGGATATACAAATCCCGAGTGGCCATCTCTCAGTGTATCCCAGAATCGTATTTCTATTTTTATACCAAAATTTTCTTCGGTCCATCTGACCAAAGACAGGATTGATGGCATAGTATCGCCTATGCCATCATATATTGCAGTAGCAACACGCTCTGCGTTCGCATTTATTATTTCGTATTCTTTCATTGTTTATTTTCACTAAAACTTTTTATCACACCTTCTATTACATTAACATCCACTTCACTTATAATTTTGTATTTCTCCCGCAGATAAACCTTAAGGGATGATGGCTTGTCTTGCTCTATCACATTAAGAAAATCCAGAATGTCTTTAACTTTAATATCGAAGCCAGCAGATAATTTTATGATTGTCTCCAGCGATATATTTTTTTGGTCAAAATCTCCTTGTTCGAGACGAGACAAAAATCCCTTGGAAAGATTACTTTTCTTAGATAATCGGTCTAGCGTTAAAGATTTATTTTCCCTGTAATTTTTCACGAATAAGCTAAGTTTCATATGGTTAAATAAAGTTTACTATATAAAACAAATATTTGCCAATCATCCCTGAAAAAAAGACTTCACTGTACACTGAAACACTTTTTTTATCAAATAAAAAGCCCCGGGGGAGAAATTAATTTCCCATCGGAGCTAAAAGGTGATAAAATAGCTTCCTTCCATTATCGGGCAGTCTGGCATCAGGGAAGTGCCGAACATGCGGCAGGCCATTGGCCGGTGTTCATGAATCGAGCACCTGTTTTCCCGGTTGAGAAAAATACATCGGATCCATTGGATCTTTTTACGAAGGCAATGCTTGACTGCCTCTCGCTCGATCCAACCGCGTTCGTGCTCAGTTATCTCCTGCCCGATATTTTGGAAAATATTTAGGGGCGGGAAGATGTAGAAACCACTGTCCCGACTTCCGACCAGCTTCACGATATTGCAGTCGTACCGGCGAAAGATGCCGATTTCCTCGGCGCTCGAGAACGCATCCCGGTTCCACAGCGTGAATATCCCGCAACAGTATGCTTTGCAGGACCAACCCCTTGTGCAAGGTGCTGTTTGATACATATTTCCTCCTGAATATGTAGGATAGTGTATTTTCTTTTATTTAATAATCATCCTATCCTTAAAAGCCATATTTATCAAGAAACTGGAAGCCTTTCAAATAATATGTTAAAATAACCGAGTATTAATCTTCAAGACAAAATGGGCCGAAAAAAGAAAAAAGAAAAAAACAGTGAAAATGGGAACGGAAAGGGCAGTTATCACAAAAAAAAACACTTGAAGGGGGACACGAAAAGAAGCATCACCGCGGTTTTTTTGATTGTCTTGGCAGTGTTGGCCATTTTCAGCCTTTTTGGAGGAGCGGGCGTGTTTGGGACATACCTCAACAAAGTTCTGGCGATGCTTTTTGGCATCGGCCGGTTTTTGCTACCGGTTCTTTTGATTGCAGTCGGATTTCTCTATTTCAAAAAAGACTCCGAAAGCTATTATGTCTTTGTCGCGGCCGGGTTTGTTCTTTTCTTCGCCGCCATATTGGGACTCATCCATATTTTCAATCCACTTGACCAGATGATGGCGGTGGCTGGAAAAGGAATGGGGGGCGGATTCTTGGGCGCGGCCGTGGCCTATCCAACTTTGAAACTGTTCGGTTTTTCAGCCGGAATGATCGTGCTGCTTGCAGTATCTCTCGCGGCGCTACTTCTTGCTTTCAATGTACCTCTCCGATCTCTTCTTAAGCCGGTGGAATGGTTCAAAGAAAAAAATGAAGATGATTCAGAAGAAAAACCGGAGGAGCAAAAAGTGGAAGTGGAGCAGCCAGTGCTCAGCGACGATGAAAAGATAAAAAAAGCGACTCGGCTGGGATCCCTGCTTCGTGGAAGGCCGGAAAAAGTCTTGCCGGAGCGCCGCGTGGCCGCGCAACGACAATCCATGGCTTCCGGGTGGAAATTGCCGCCCCTCGATCTTTTGGAAAAAACTTCCGGAATAGCCAAAGCCGGGGACATTGAAGCGAACGCTAAAATTATTCAGAATAAGCTCAAGAATTTTGGGATCGAAGTCGAGATCGGGGAAATTAGCGTTGGGCCGGCTTTTACCCAATATAGTTTCAAGCCGGAAGCCGGGGTGAAACTGAGCAAGATCACGGCTCTTAACAATGATCTCTCGCTGGCGCTGGCCCAGCACCCGATCCGAATCGAAGCCCCAATTCCCGGTAAGGCTCTCATTGGCATTGAGGTCCCGAACAAGTCCTCAACCCTGGTGCGTCTCTGGGACATTGTTGACAGTTCTGATTTTGCCGAGAGAAAAACCAATCTTACTCTGGCTCTTGGACAGGATGTCGTTGGAAACTATATCCTGGGAGACCTCAATGAAATGCCGCATCTCATGATCGCCGGATCCACCGGGACCGGGAAGAGCGTCTGCATCAATACGCTGATCACATCTCTTCTTTATCAAAATTCACCGGATGATCTCAAGCTGATATTGATCGATCCGAAAAGGGTCGAGCTCACGGCCTTCAACGGCATTCCTCATCTTTTGACACCGACCGTGGTTGATAACGGAAAGGTGGCCAACTCTCTTAAATGGGCGATAGTTGAAATGGAAAGGCGCTATAAAATGCTGCAGGGAGCCGGCTCAAGAGATATTTTTTCCTATAACAGCAAGATAAAAGAAGGCCAGAAAAAAAATATTGTCGATGAAGACACCGGCGAAGTGATCGGCGAAGAAGAGGTGAAGCGTTTGCCCTTCATTGTGATCATCATCGACGAACTGGCAGACATCATGGCCTCACATTCCAAGGAAGTGGAAGCGGCCATTGTGCGGCTGGCGCAAATGGCGCGGGCGGTGGGAATCCATCTCATTGTTTCAACTCAGCGGCCTTCAGTTGAGGTGCTGACGGGTCTCATCAAGGCGAATATAGGAACGAGAATCGCTTTTAAGGTCGCCACTCAAATTGATTCACGGACGATCCTTGATATGGGCGGGGCGGAAAAATTGCTTGGGAACGGAGACATGCTTTACAAAGACTCCAGGCTTCCGAAGCCCCGGCGCGTTCAGGGCGTGTTTGTCTCCGAATCAGAGGTAAAGAGAGAGGTGAAATCGATCAAGAGCCAGCTCGATGGAGAGGTTGAGTATAACGAAGACGTTACGGCTCCCCAGCGGGTCAGGTTGGGGGGGAGATCGGCATCCGGCGCGACTGAAAGTGGGGATGGAGACGATCTGTATGAAGAAGCGAAGGATACGGTCATAAAAGCCGGGAAAGGTTCGGCTTCACTGCTTCAAAGGAGACTGAGGGTCGGATACGCGAGAGCGGCCCGCCTTCTTGATATTCTCGAAGAGAATGGGGTCATCGGCCAGGCGGATGGATCGAAACCGCGGGAGATCTTGGTGGGTGGAGCAGATAATGGTCCAGCGGAAAAGATAGGTTATGAGGATGAGATAACCGACCAAAAGGAAAGGGATAAATGGCAAATGATGTAAAGCGGGGTAGGCTGGCAAATTCGGAGATAAAAGGCTATAATAGAAAAAACAAAAACAAAACCAAGAACAGGATTTTTTACCTGTTTTTATTGTGATAAGAAATAGCAGTAGCTTTCATTGAGTAATTCGGAGAATTAAAAAATCCAAATTACAAATTAAAAATAACAAATTATAATTTTGTTTCGAGGTTTTACCCAAAAAAAAGTCAATTCTTTCACGCTGGGCGAACAGCTCAAGAAAATACGTTCCGAAGGACGCATAACGCTTTTGGAAATTTCTCGGGAGACAAAGGTTCCCGTCCGTTATTTAACCATGATCGAAGAGAGTGACTATGACTCGCTGCCTCCCGATGTTTACGTCAAAGGGTTTCTGCGAAACTACGCTGAATATCTGGGAGTCGATCCGAAAAAACTGGTCGATCTTTATCAGCGGGAGAAGGACATAAAGAATAATATAACAAAAAAGGGAGACGCCGGCCCGGCGCCGAAACCCGTCCGGGTTCCGCGTTTTGTCGTCACTCCCAAGATCATTACGGCCGCGGCCATAACTCTCGTTGTGCTGGGCGGATTCCTTTTTTTGTATAAAGAGATTGGCCGGTTTGCCGCTCAGCCAAGATTGGCAATCACCGCGCCTCTGGGTGACGAAGCCATCGGGGGAAACTCCATCGACGTTAGCGGTTTTACCGATCAGGACGCCAAGCTGACCATCAATGACCAGCCGGTACTGGTGAACGATAGCGGAGAATTCCGAGAGAACATCCTGCTGCAGGAGGGGCTCAATGCGATCACCATCTCCGCCACAAATAAATTCGGAAAAAATGTTTCAAAAAAGATCAATATAAAATCCGACTATCAGAAACCGGATCTGGCCTATGATCCGAATCTGGGAGGAAGTGAAAGCGGGCAGGTCGACGGTGATCAGACGGCCAAGAAAAAGGGAGTGGAAGTTTCCGTCCGAGCGGATTCCCTGCCTACTTGGCTTTCGGTCGAATCGGACGGGAATCTGGTGTATTCCGGAACGATGCTTCCGGGAGCGATTCAAGATTTCAATGGAGAAAAAGAGGTCCGGATCACCAGCGGCAAAGCCAATCAAACTTTCATCAAGGTCAACGGAAAGCCGGAAAAAGTCTTTGCCGATAATCCGGGGATCGTAAGAGACGTCGTGTTCTCGCCGGGCGACTGATCGACCATCCAAAAATGCGTAACTAAATAATTAAACAGCTTTCTATGTCCAAAGAAAAAGATCAAGAAAAAGAAAAAAGGCAAAATGTTCTCGATGAAACCGTTAAAGAGATCAAGGACCGTTTCGGCGAGGGTTCGATCATGAAACTGGGGGATGTCAAAAAGGTGGATGTGGCGGCCTTTCCCACCGGTTCGCCCTCTCTTGATATCGCCCTTGGGATCGGAGGCGTTCCACGGGGCCGAATCATTGAAATTTACGGTCCGGAATCTTCGGGAAAAACAACGTTGGCTCTCAATATCGTGGCGAATGCTCAAAAAGAAGGAACGGCCGCTTTTATAGATGCCGAACACGCGTTGGACCCGGCTTATGCCAAAAAGATCGGCGTGAATCTGGAAGATCTTTTGATCTCCCAGCCTGACAACGGCGAACAGGCGCTGGATATCGTTGAAACATTGGTACGGTCGAGCGCGGTGGACGTGATCGTGGTGGATTCGGTGGCGGCTCTCACGCCCCAAGCCGAGATCGAAGGGGAAATGGGCGA
>PMJF01000057.1:8735-11891 GCA_003157295.1 Candidatus Moraniibacteriota bacterium
CAAATTCTATTCTTCCGTTCGCATTGAGGTCCGCCGGATGGCGCAGATCAAACAGGGGGAAGTTATTGTGGGAAACCGTGTAAAGGCCAAAATAGTGAAAAATAAAGTGGCTCCGCCTTTTCANNCGGCGAGGTGCGCCTCGGTGTCGGGCGCGAAAAAGCGAGAATATTTCTCAAGGAAAATCCGAAAGTGTTCGGGGAAATTCTGAAAGCGATCAAGGAAAAGGTGAAGGAATAAGCGGAAAACAAAAATTGGATATAGTGGGTGAAAAAAAGCGGCGTCTTGGGTGAAGGCAGCCGCTTTTTGTATCTTGCATAAGCTAAATTTGACTATTTTGCTCTCTCCACATACTCTCCCGTTTCGGTGTTGATCCGGAGAATATCGCCTTCTTTTATGAAGAGCGGCGTGTTGACCTTGATCCCGGTTTCAAGGGTGACAAGTTTCGTTCCGCCGTCGGCCGTGTTGCCGCGGATGGCGGGCGGGGCTTCGACAACGCGGAATTCCATCTTGACCGGAAGTTCGATGTTGATCGGTTGGTTGTTATAGTTCAAAATAGTAACTTCGGTATTTTCCACCAAATATTTGGCCAGATCGCCGATGACGGATTTCGGAAGAGAAAATTGCTCAAAAGTCGCGCTATCCATAAAAGCAAACTCGGATCCGTCCAGATAAAGATATTGGGCTTTGGTTTTAGCGATGTCAGCCTCTTCGATCTTATCCGCGCCCTGGAATGTTTTTTCGAGAGCCGCTCCATTCTTGAGATTTCGAAGTTTGGTGCGCAAAACCGCCCCCGCCCTTCCAGTTTTGGAATGCTGGTGGAAAGTCACCACATAAGGCTCGCCATTGAAGGTGATGGCTTTTCCAGTTTTGATATCGGATAAATTCAGCATAAGTTACTTTATCGTGTACGAAAGAAGCGCCATCGCTCTCGCCCGCTTGATCGATCGGGTTACCATTCGCTGGTGCCTGGCGCAATTCCCGGTTCGGCGGGGAGGGACGATCTTAGCCTGCGAATTCATGAATTTTCGCATAAGCAGAGTATCCTTATAATCGACAGCATCAATATTGTTGCTGCAGAAGTAGCAAGATTTTTTTGGAGCCTGAATTTGTTGCTGATTCATGTTTTTCATTAGAATGGTATGTCTTCAATTCTTACCTCGTCTTGGTTTTCGTCGATTTGAATGGTTGGAATTTCTTCCGGCTGGGGAGGAGCGGAATGAGCGGAAGTTTGTTGGGGAGAAGCTGAAGCGGCTTGTTGGGACATGCCGGATGAAGGAGAAAAGTCTCCTTGCGGTTTTCTGTCCAGCATGATCATATTTTCCATGATCACTTCGGTCATATATCTCTTGTTTCCGTCCTGGCCTTGCCAGTTGCGGGTCTGGAGCCGTCCCTCGACATAAACTTTGCTGCCTTTTCGTAGATACTGTCCGCAAATTTCCGCCAGCTTTCTCCAAGCGACAATATTATGGAACTCCGCCGCGCTTTTTCGCTCTCCGGAAGTTGGATCTTTCCAGACCCTGTTCGTAGCGAGGCCGAAAGAAGCCACAGATTGTCCCGAGGGAGTGCTTCGCAGCTCCGGGTCTCGGGTAACATTGCCAATCAACATTACTTTGTTCAGGTCCATAAGTTTAGAATTAAAAAATAATAATTTCTACAAAGCTAACTAGGCGTTTCGTCCAGCAGTTCATTCAATTTTTCATCCAGATCGTCCATGCTGGCCTTTGGTTTCGTTTCGACTGTTTTCTCTTCCGGTATTTCCTCGATCTTTTTTTCTTCGGCTATGATCTCTCTCGCCGGCATCTCGATAGCGGAAACGGGTTTTCCGACTTCGGCTGCTTTGACGATCAAGTGGCGCGTTAAATTGCTCATGAGGCCAATTCGTTTATTGATCTCTGGCAGTTTTTCTTTGTCTTCAATAGTGAAGCGGACAAAGCTGTAATATCCGTGTGTTTCCCTCTTGATGGGATAAGCGAATTTTCTTTTCCCGATGTCGGTAAAATCACCGGAAAATTTTCCGCCGTGGCTGGTGAGGATCTCCTCTATGTCCTTTTTGATGCCGGGAACCTTGCTCTCGCTTGATGCGTAGGTGAAAAACAATAACTCGTACTCCATAATAATATCAAAAAAATTTAAAATCCGCTAAAGAGAGTCCTGTCTTAGCGGGGTGTTGTCTTCTTATCCCTTTTGAGAGGCGAGAAGGCATCAGGACTTTCTTTATTTGTGCTATTAGCCTAGCAAATGTCCGATTATTTGGCAAGCTTTGGGGAAATATGATACTATATTATTAGTGCTTATAGCCTAATATCAATAGTTATGTTTGACGAAGAAAAAGCGAAAAAGGATCTAGGGAAGATGAGGGAAGCTTACATTAAGTCCATCAAAGAGATGGACGATATCTTGGCGAGACAAAAAGAAATAGCCGAAAAAATTTATAAAATCAGCGAAAAAGCTAAACTTGAAAATTAATATATAAAAAAATGGCTATACACATGGAATCAGGAGAAAGTGCGAAAGGGATAGATTTAACAGAGGATCAAAAGCTGGCGATTGCTCTTGAGGGTCTTTCTGGAAAGGTTAAAGAATTTGATGAAAGAGATGCGGATCTACAAATAATAATAAATAAGCTAGGTGGTTATTCAGCAGCAGAATTAGCTCCATATATTGATGAGCTGAAAACTCTACAAGAAAGGTTAAAAGGAAATATGGAAATAATTGAAGCCTATAAAAAAGCTGCGTAAATAATTTAAATTAGATCTTAAACTCCACCACATCCCCGTCCTGGACGACATATTCTTTTCCTTCAGTGCGGAGTGCGCCGAGATCGCGGGCTTTCGCCCATGATTCAGCTTCGAGAAGTTTTTTCCAGTTGATCACATCGGCACGGATGAATTTTTCTTCAAAATCAGAGTGAATGGCTCGACCGGCGATTGGCGCGGTTGAGTCTTTTTTGATGNNCAAAATTTCGTAGGATTTCAAAATAAGTTTCTCGAGATTTGATCTCATTTCGAGTTCCGCGGATTCTTCTGCGGACATTTGCGACAATTCTTCTTCGATCTTTTTTCGTTCAGAAATATCCCGGCAAACACAGAAAATCAGTTTTTTACCAGCGAATATGGCGGCATTAGAACTTATCTCAACGTCATAGATGCTACCATC
>PMJF01000083.1 GCA_003157295.1 Candidatus Moraniibacteriota bacterium
TGCAAAAACTTATAATTTCCGAGGCAACATTAATACGAGTTGCCCTTTGAAAGCCTTTCCATTCCGGCGCTGTGTTTACTTCCAAAAAGTAATATTTTCCATCTTTAGCGTTTTTTAAAATGTCGATACCGCAAAATGAGAGATTAAAGGCAGACGCGGCAGCAAGAGCGATTTCACTTAGATTGTTTATCTCAGTGGCATCGGTTATCTGTCGAGCGGTACCTCCTTGAGAAATGTTATTCAGGAAGCTTCCCGCCTCTGCCGTTCTTTTTATTACCCCTAAAACTTTACCGCCTAAAACCAGCACTCGGTAGTCACCTGAATTTTCAATAAAATTTTGATATATATAATTACTAAAGTTTATTTTAAGATTTTGAACATCTTCCCTATTACTCAAAAGAGAGATGTTTTTTCCTTGAGCTCCAATAAGGGGTTTTTGAATTAGGGGAAAGCGAAGCAGCTTTTTTCTAATTGCGTCAAGGAGCTCTAACTTATTTCGAAAGGTGAATGACGGAATGCAATTCATCGAATCTATACCCTCCAAAAATTTTTGTTGAAATAGTTTATTCCAGACAAACGGTAGATTAATATACGCAGGGTTTATTAGGAATTTATTTTTTATAAGATTAAGGAAAGTCGTTTTGCTCCCAAAGCTTCCCAGGGAAGATGATCGCCAGATAATTACTTCTCCCAGAGCCTTTTTCGCCCTTTTTATATCATTTAAATTTTCAATATCAATAACCTCTAGCTTTATCCCAGATTTTTTTGCAGCTTTTACTAACTCATTTGAATGCCAGCCTCTGTTTTTAGCAACTAGTGAAATTTTCATTGCGGAAAAACGCCTAGTTAGTTATGTGAAAAACGCGAATCATTTCACGATATAGTCTATTGATATGATGTTGCTCGCCAGGAGCGGGATATAGTCCGGGCATAGCGTTCAGCTCCACTACCCAGGGCTTTTTATCTTGATCAAACATAAAATCTATTGCAAATATTCTAGGGTTAAAAGTCTCAAAAACTTGATTAGCCGACTCAATAATAGGAAAGATCGATCTTGGTAGTTTATTTAGGGGCAAAATTTTTAAAGACCCTCCCTGCGCCAGATTCGCCAGATAATTTCCTTCCTTTGGCTCTCTAATGTAAGAGTAAATTATCTTTTTGTTTACCAAGATTACTCTCAAGTCGTGGAGAGTTTTATTTATTCCAGGAATGCCGTGAGAAGAGTCTATAAATTCTTGGACCAAATAGAGACGATCTAAAACGACATTTTTTAGTATCTCTTTTTTATCTAAAATTTGAATGTACTTACCTCCGCATTCGTTTAGGGGCTTTAGCACTACTTTGGAGGAGGTGATGTGTGGAAGGACCCCTCCTAGTTCTCTTTTATTGCGAACTAACCAGTTCTTTTTACTCCATTTCTCAAATAATAAACTTATAATGAATTTATTTCTTACGGTTTGCGTAAATTCAAGGTCATTAATAAACAAATAATTTTTACTAATCAATTCTTTTTTATGATAAATTTCTGCTTTTGCGGGGGTTTTATCATAGATTAAATCGGGTTTGACTCTNNTTTTTGCAGAGAGAATAGAAATATTCATAAGCAAGCCGATGACTCTCTTTTTCAAAAGGGCTTTTTTTCTGCCAGTCGCTTTTTCCGAATAATATCAGAACTTTTTTCATATGATTTCCCTGGTATCCTTGAAAAACTTTTTAAAAACCGTTGAGAGTTCATTATACATTCTAACCATATAAAGCTTTTCCCCGACTGGGAAATATAAACCGGGCATCGAATTCAATTCTACAACCCACGGTCTTTTTTTCCTATCAAACATAATATCGATTGAAAAAATGCGTGGATAAAATGCTGAAAAAAGTTTATTCGCATGACGGATGATGGGGGAAACTGATTTAGGAATGTTTGTGGACGGAATAAACCTTACTATTCCTCCCTGAGCTAGGTTTGCCAAAAAACTACCTTTGCTGGGCTCCCGTACCAAAGAATAAACTAATTTGTCATTAACCATTATCATTCGCAGGTCGTGTAAGCCCTTAGTAATCCTCGGAATACCATGGGAAGAATCAATGAAATCCTGAGCCAAGTAAGTTTGATTCAGGATCACTTGTTGAGAGGCTCTCTTTTTCTGGAATATTTGAATTCCTTCGCCACCACTTTGCCGGAGAGGCTTTATCACGACTTTATCAGTAGTTATTTTTTTTAAAATTTTTATTAATTCATTTTTGTTTCTTATCAGCCAGCCTGCCTTGCTCCACTGTCGAAACATTAAACTATTTAGAAATTTATTGTCGATGATTTGAGTAAAAAGCAGGTCATTAATAAAGGGAAAATTTTCCCCTATCAATTCCTTTTTATGAAAAATCTCGAGGCGTGCTTTAGTTTTGTCATATATCAAGTCAGGCCTAATATTATGAACCCTTTGCCAATCATTTCCTTTATTATTAAAAATCCAGGCATGCTTAAATATATTTTTTTTATAGTCATACCATTCATAAGAGGCGCGATACATCTGAATACCATTTTTTTTGCAGAGAGAATAGAAATACTCATAAGAATATCGATAAGCCTCATCTTGGGGGGGCTTACTTTTTTTCCATTCACTCTTACTAAACAAAATTAAGACTTTTTTCATTACTTCACTTCAATTAAAAATTTCTTCAGGTCTCTTTTGCCTACAATCATCGGATATTTCAAGCCTGTCCGCTCAACAATATTAACTTTCGAGATTACCCTTTCTTTATCCATATCAAATTCCAATTTTACTTTAGGCCTTATGGTAACGCCGCTTGAAGAATAGATAATTATAATATCTTCTAAGTCAGGATGACCGACTAAATATTTATTTCGCAAATCTTCCTCGATTTGTTTCACGTTAGCCCTCGGCAGATCCGTTGGCATTTCTAGGGAAGCAAAATAATCTAACAAATCTTCATATCCTAACTCTATTGCCAGTTTCGTATCAATCGAACTTGATTGCGCCCCCGTGTCGATTTTTGCTTCCACCTCAATTTCTTTTCCGTCCTTTCCAAAAAGTTTCACTTTTTCTACCGTCCCGATAATTTTCTTTCCGGAAATGTCTTCGATTTCTTCTTCAATTTCACCTCCAAAAAGGTTCATTCCGACTGCGACGCCTTTTTCGACGGTTTTTATTTTGAGCCCCTCGACGCGGCGGAGGCGGCCCAGGAGGCCGTCGAGATTGGCCACCTGGATAGAAAGACCGGGACGGGCATTGAGCTCTAGAAACACCGGACCAAGATCGCGGTCAATGGCGACGTCGGCTCCCAAAAATCCCAGGCCGGAGATTTCTTGGGTGCGGACGGCGAGGGTCAAGATCGTCTTCCAATAGGGAATCTTGATTCCGGAAAGAAGAAGCCGGGTCCCGGGAGCATATTCGATAAGTTTATTTTTCCCCAAGACCGCCGTGGTGGTAACTCCGGTCGCCAAATCGATCCCGACGCCGATGGCTCCCTGCTGCAGATTCGCTTTTCCGTCCGAAACTTTGGTTGGGAGGCGAAGCATGGCCATCACCGGGACTTTGTTATAAATAATTACGCGGATATCGGGAATGCCTTTATAAGCATAGGGCTTAAAGAGCTTCAAAAGTTTCATTCTTTCTTCAAAAAAAGCAATGTCGGGAACACCGGACAAAGAAAAACTTCCGTCGATTATGTTTCTGATATGAGTCTTGAGATCGTTAACAGCAATCAATGATCCATCAGCCTTGATCCAAGTATCGGAAAAATTCTTTTTCTTTCCATAGACGACCAAAATTCCTTCTCCGCCGAAACCTCGGTTGGGCTTCAAGACAAAACTTTCCGGAAGGGTTGTCCAGTCAAAATTTTCCAGCTCATCAACGTCTTTTATCTTGTTGATCAGCCTAGGGACAGGCATCTCCGCCTTCATGAGCATTTTTTTACTGCGGAGCTTGTCATCGGCCAGTCTTTTTGCCCGGCGAAGATTATTGGGACGGATAAACTCCAAATTACGGGCGTTCATTCCCAAAATTTTTCGGCTGTTTCGAAAAAGTTGAATCATCGGGGCTTGATTATTTGCCTAAAGCGAAAATATTCAGTAAGACGAAGCCCGGTCCATTTACCGAGGAAAATATTGATGGGTAGAGTGAGCAAGCTGATCCAGGGATAGTGTAAAATGATTCTGATCAGCATATCCCAGCTGGCAATATAATATCCGATAACAGAAATGATCAGGGTCTCCAGAGCCAGCACCATGGCGGCTCGCCCGCCTTTTTCAATTTGAACAGCCACGAATTTCTCAACCAGAGTGATCATAATGAGAATCGGAAAAATGGAAACGCTGGCGAGTCCCGTTCGATTATAAATCCCACCGATTATGAGGAGCGCCAAAATGGAAAAGCCGACAATCGTGATCATGATGGCGACGCGGGGAAGATAAAGAAGTCGGAACTGCTTGAGCAGCAGGCGAGTGAGCGTTCCGACAATAATGACGGTAATGAAGATCGTGATCCCGTAGCGGATCTCATTGGTGGCGAGCAGCGCGAAAGTGATAATGGCCGGAGTATAAATGCCAAAAGCCTTGATTCCGACGACTTGGCGGAAAAAGGCGATCATCGTCACGATGATCGGCAGGATCAAAACTAAAATAAGCGTATCAAGGGGGACGCCGTTGGTGAGCGCGAGTGTGATAAATTGGTTCATTAAAATGTATTATTTAGAAATAAAAAAGCCCCTCAATCTGGCTTAATCTTACTTAATTTTAGGGGTTTTGTCAATCCTGTTAGAGGTATTTTCTGTTATACTTAAAAGCAAAATTGAAGCAAAGACTATATTGATTTAAATATCTTTTATTATATCGCTGATACCTCTAACGGGATCAATCCAATTCTTTCATTCTACGCGAATTGAGATGACAGATCGCTATCGCGATCGCATCGGCCGCGTCGTCCGGTTTGGGGATGGATTCCAATTTCAATATACTTTTTACCATGAGCTGGATCTGTTTTTTATCCGCTCGGCCGTATCCAGTAAGCGCTTGTTTCACCTGGAGCGGCGTATAGGAAAAAAGAGGAATAAGATTTTTTTTGATCTCATATAAGATCACTCCGCGCGCTTGGGCGACAGTTATCGCGGTTTTCAAATTTTTGAAAAAAAACAAATCCTCAATCGCGGCTTCATCGGGTTTATATTTTTTGATGAGCGAGCTGATATCACGCCCAATCTCAACCAGCCGCTCTGCGTCGGAATTGAACTTAGAAGTATTCACGCAGCCGCAAGCTACCAATCGCGTGTTTTTTTTATCTTCTTCAACAATCGCCCAGCCGGTGGTTGCCGTGCCTGGGTCGATTCCGAGAACTCGCAAAGGATTATAAGTTATCATAAATTTCTTGCACGTCATCAAGTTCATCGAGCTTCTCGAGAAGTTTTTCATAGTCAATTTTCGCTTCCACGCTGATCGAAACGGGAGAGGCGGGAATAAAAAGCAAACCGGCATTTTCAATTTGAATTCCTTTTTGTTCCAGATTTTCTTTCATTTCTTTGAGGTCGCGCGGGTCAGTGATGACTTGCAAAACCTCGCCCTGGAAAATAGTGTCGATGGCTCCGGCATCAATGGCCTTGAATTCAACATCGTTGGCGTCATGTCCGGAAGTATTTATATATATCATGCCGACATTCCGAAAGAGGTGTTTGAGACTCCCAGCCGGGACCATTTTCCCCCCGGCTTTTTCGATGGTGCTCCTAACTTCGGTAATAGTCCGATTTTTGTTATCAGTCGCGGTCTTCACCAGCATGGCGATGTTTTCCGGTCCCATCGCTTCATAAATGATTTCCTCGATCGAGGCTGAGTCTTTCAGTTCTCCTGTTCCGCGCTTTATGGCGCGGTCAATATTGTCTTTCGGCATATTCACCGCCCGAGCCTGATCGATTGCCAGGCGCAGCTTGAAATTCATATCCGGATTTCCGCCGCCATCTTTCGCGGCTAGCGTGACGATTCGTGCGACCTTCGTGAAAACATTGGCGCGTTTGGCGTCCTGGGCGGCCTTTTTATGTTTGATGCCTGCGAAATGTGAGTGTCCGGACATAATTGCAATTATTAGCTTGTTTGGCGTAATATAATACTAGTCTTTTAAGCTACATATTTCAAGGAACATGGGAATCATTATCTCTGGAAAAGTCGTGAGAGGAGAACAAAAAGGAAAAAAACTTGGTTTTCCGACGGTCAATATTGAGCTTACAGAAAAAATGGAAAGCGGAGTTTACGCGGGATCTGTTGAAATGGGCGACAAAAATTATAAAGCTGGCATCTTTGTGAATAATGAGGGAGCATTACTGGAGGCTCATATCATTGGATTTTCTGGCGATCTTTATGGGAAAAAAATTGAAGCTGATATTGGGAAGAAAATGAGAGACATTATTAAATTTGAGAGCGAGGAAGCGCTAAAACGACAAATTGAAAATGATATTGAAATAATATGTTCACAGGAATTATAAAAAAAGTATCAAAAGTCGAAAAAGCTTCGTGGCAGTCGGGCAGTCTTTTTATTGAAATAGAAATCCCGAGAGGATGGAAAGTTAAGCGAGGAGAAAGTATTTCAATTAATGGCGTTTGTTCGACTGTTAACAAAGTGATTAAAGATAGTTTTATGGTAGAATATATGCCGGAAACAGTTAAAAAAACAACGGTCAGAGATTTAAAAAAAAGAACGCAAGTGAATCTTGAACGAAGTCTGCGGGTGGGCGACTTGATGGACGGACATATCGTGCAGGGACATGTGGATTGCGTCGGAAGAATTATTGAAATCAAAAAAGTGGAGCAATCGGCAGTGATGAAAATTAGAATTCCGAAAGAATTCACAAAATTTCTAGCGCCGAAAGGGTCAGTTTCGGTTGACGGAATAAGTCTCACAATAGTTGATTCAAAAAAAGACTGGTTTACAATTTCACTTGTGAGCTATACGCTCGAAAATACGAATTTAGGGAAAATTAAAGTAGGCGAAAAAGTGAATATTGAAACGGACGCGATCGCAAAATATATATTTAACATTTTAAAATCTACCGGGTATGCTAAACGCTAAAAAAGGAAAATCAGGAGAAATAAACGGAGCCAAATTAAAAGTTGGGATTGTTGTTTCGCAGTTTAATGATAATGTCACGCAGTCGATGCTCGAAGGCGCGCTGGAGACCTTGGCGGAAAACAAAGTCAAAAAAGAAAATATCAAAACTGTCTGGGTGCCGGGGTCATTTGAAATTCCTCTCGCTTGCCAGAGACTGGCGCAGGTGAAAAAATACGACGCATTGGTCGCGATCGGGTGTGTGATCAAAGGCGAAACGGATCACTTCTATTATATTTGCGATGAAGTTTCGCGGGGAGTAATGGACGTGATGCTGAAATATAATCTGCCCGTCGGGTTTGGCGTGCTGACCTGCAACAATCTCAAGCAAGCCGAAGCTCGTTCGCGCGGAAAACACAACAAGGGTTGCGAAGCAGCCGAAGCGGCGCTGGCAATGATAAAAAAATAACTATCGCGCATGAAAAAAAAGCAAGAAAAATTTGAAATGGTTGCATCTGAATATAATGTGAGCCTTTTTCCGATTTTCATGTCAGTAAACGCTTTTTGTTATGAATTTAAAAAGAATCTCGGGAAAAGGATAATTTTTGCGGAGATATTCAAAAATCATACGGAAGAATATTATATGAAGCCGTCGATGTGGCAATCGGCTCACGCAGAATTAGTTGGAAAGATTGATAATAACAAAAAAGAACTGCAAAATATATTGGATAAAACAATTGAGCTTGGTCAAAAAATAATGAAGTTTGGCGATGCGATACCAAATAAAGTTCCTGAATTAAACAACCTCAGGCTGTGGGAAATTTATGATAATTTTTGCAAGATTAACACGGAAGTTTATGGATACGGCTTGATGCTTCCGTTGCTTGATTTTCAAAGCTCTTCTTATCTTTCTGACAAAGTGAATCAAATACTGGAGAAAAGAGTCCTAAAAGGGAAAATTTCTGAATATTTTTCAGTGCTCACGACCCCAACAAAAGAAACCTATAGTAAGAAACAAGACATCGATCTTTATAAAATATTAGCAAAGATCGAAAAAGAATCCCGCCTTTATAAGTTGTTTAGCAATAAAGCAGCGCATGAAATAACAAAGGAAATTAGATTAAAATACCCGCCTATTTTCCAGAGTCTAATCGACCATCAGGAAAAATACGAATGGGTATATTATGGGCTGGAAGGTCCGCCAAGTGATATGGAGTCTTTTATCGAATGTATTTCGGGTTGGGTGAAAAGAAAAGTTAAAGCTGAAAAAGAGATTACTAAGAACTCCAGCTATATCGAGAAATTAAAAGAAAAACAATTTGATATGGTTCAGATGTTGGGACTGGATGACGATGAGCAATTGATAATTAATTTGGCTCGCGAAGCAGTTTTTATAAAACCCTGGAGAAAAGATGCGCAAAGTTTTGCATATTTTAAAATGGAAAAAATATTGGTGGAGATTGCTAAACGTCTGCGAATTAAAATTGATGGAGTAAGAATGATGCTGCCAAAGGAAATCAAGAAAAGTCTTAAAGATAATGTGGTCGACAAAAGAGTATTGAAAAGACGATTAGAGTATTCGCTTTATACTATTATAAATGGTGCACCGATTTTGATGGTCGGCAAAAAAGCAAAGAAATATTTCCAGGAAAATTTCAAAATTGAAGTTAGCAGATTGGGACAAATTAATGAACTGAAGGGAACAGTATCTTGCGCAGGAAAAACAAAAGGACGAGTGACAATTGTGAATATGCCAGGCGATATGAAGGAAATGGAGGAAGGCGATATCTTAGTTTCTTTCGCGACTAATCCCAATTTGATGCCGGCAATTCGTAAAGCTGGCGGGATTGTGACAGACGAAGGCGGGTTAACTTGCCATGCGGCCATTGTTTCCCGCGAACTTCGCATTCCGTGTGTTGTTGGGACGAAAATAGCAACAAAGGTTCTAAAAAATGGGGACTGGGTAGAAATGAATGCAATTAATGGAACAATAAAGTTGATAAAATAATATGAAAAAAGATTTGTGGGTCAACAATTTTTCTGTCCACCGCTCAGGATACCAGCTGGGCGCGCCGGTTTTATACGGTATAATCAACACCCAAAAGATTCTATTTGGTGCGAAAAAACCGATGGCGCTCAAAAATTATTTCATGGTTTTTGAGGGTCCAGATATGGTCAAAGCGATTCACAAGAAGAAAGAAGTGAGAAAACTAATTGAAACCACAATCAAAGAGATTTTCCAGAATCCAAAAAAACTTGACAGGATTCACAAAGAAACATACAAGCTAAACGCCCAATATTTTTCCCACGCTAAAAGTTGCTCAAAAGTCGACCTCAAAAATATAGGTGACAAAGAATTGGGTAGAATTTATCTCAAGCTCATTGAATGGCAGGAAAGAGCTCACCAGCACGCCTTGGCAACGACATGGTATCTCGATAGCGACGGGGAGGATTTTTCCAAGCTGCTCATTGAGAAAACGAAAGAATTTTGCCAAGCATCGGGAACAAAAATAAATTTCGCGGATGCTTTCAGTATTTTGACAACCTCCACCAGAAAAACTCTGGCCACGCTAGAAGAAACGGAATCGCTGGAAATTCTGCGCATAATCCTAAAAGACAAGAAAGCTAAAAATATTTTTATAAATTTACGGGATTATCGGTCTATCCCGTCAGGACTTTCGGAAAATATTTCAATGGCAATCAAAAAGCATTTTAAAAAATGGAAGTGGTTGGCTTTCAACTATATGGGACCGGCCTATGAAATAGATTTTTTTCTGCATATGTGGTCAGACCTTGCTAAGCAAAAATTTGATGTTGCAGAGGAGATCAAAAAGAAAAATGATTGGGCAGGCAAAATAAGAGATCAAAAAACAAAAATTATCAAAGGGCTGGGAATAGGCAAAAAATGGCGCGGAATTTATAACATCGCGGCGGACGTCGTGAATCTCAAAGGTTACCGGAAAGAAGTCTGCTTTCATGGATTTTATGTCATGGACGCGATGCTTCGCGAGATGGCTAAAAGGCTGAACCTTGCCCGCAGCCAGATGTATCTTCTCACTTTCCAAGAGATTGGCGATATTTTTTTGAAAGGAAAAAAAGTTGATGTAAATAAAATAAACAAAAGGAACGGATTCACCATTTTGGATTATAAAAAAGGAAAAATCCGCGTGTTCACGGGAAATAAAGCCAAAAAATATTATTCTTCCGTAAATATTGAAAAAGTAATAATCGATAAAAACATCAAAGAATTGCTGGGAACCTGCGCTTGCAGTGGCCATGCTAAAGGCACTGTGAAAATCATCAATGAAGTGAGGGAAATGAACAAAATGAAGAAAGGGAATGTGATGGTATCTCATACCACTTTTCCTAATCTTGTTCCGGCCATGAAAATGGCTTCGGCCATCATCACCGAAGATGGCGGCATGACATGCCACGCAGCGATTGTCGCGCGGGAACTCGGCAGACCCTGTATCACCGGCATAAAAATTGCCACCAAAGTTCTCAAAGATGGCGACTTGGTCGAAATTGACGCGGACAATGGGATAGTGAAAATAATCAAAAAATAATTTTTCCAAAAAAAAGAAGCCCGACTCACGATGTAACGTTGGAGTCGGGCCACTTGTCAGTCGGAGCTAGGTGCAGCTCTGCTGAGTTGGTGCGGGTTCAGAATCCGCGGTCGATGAAGCTGACGGCTTCCAAGCTCACGGAGGTAATCTCACCGTTCGTTTTTACAGCGATGAACTGGTAATAAACCATGTCTGCCTCACGGAGCCGTGGGAAATTTGGATCGGTCACGGCCAACTCGATGGTTGGGCTGTGGCTGCCTATGAAGACATTGCGTGTTACGTTGCCTTCGGCGTCGAAAGCCTGCTCAGTGGCCACATCTTTGAGGCCCTGGTAAACGCGGCCACGGAGGAAATCCGTCCAGGCGGGGGCTCCTTTCCCCCATGTGCCGATAGTTTCTTTCTCGATGTTGTGTTCTTTGCGGTAGGCTTTTTCACCCTCGGTCACGGCCTTAGTGTCGGTGATGCCGGGGGCGAGGCAATAGTCGAAGGCGGCGCGCCGGCGAATCTTCATTAGGTGAAACGCGGGTCTTGTGTTGGCCATGGCCAAGTCGGCGGTTTCGAATCCCCGCTTGCGCAGGGAGCTGTAATAGCCATGCAACGGTATTCCGCCAAAATTTTTCACGCAGCTCATCGCCACTTGCTCCCGGCCTTCTTTGGTCAGGGCATCGCCGTTCTTGTCGCCATGGCGCATGCCGTAAATGTTCACTTTCACCGTTTCAATATTCACAGGGGGTTTAGTGTTCATGCAAATCTCCTTTGGACATTGGCACCAGGTGCCGTTAGTTAACTCTAATCCAGCAAGAAGCATTCATTTTTTTCAGGCTGAGTTAGAGCTAACTAAACGGCAAATGAATATATGTTCACTTTATAAAGAACAACTGGTTATTATAGCCTCTTTTATCATAAATGTCAAGTTTAGGCTGTTTTCGTAAAGCATTGGAAAAAAGCTTGTAAAATAGGCATTTTTCGGGTATATTTTGGTTATGAGCAAGGCAAGAAAAAATAGAGAAACGAAAGAGGAGTGGCTCGGTTTCAATTGGCCCGGTGTACATGTGCTTCAAGGCTATCCATCTGCGAAAGCCTGGTGGTATGATTTCCCAAAAGTTGGCTGTCCGCTTTCCAAAATGGCTTTGACCTATTCCAAGGGAACGATGTCATATTACATCATCCGCGACGAGTTCGAGGGCCACGGGCAGAAATTTTTAGAAAAAATAAAAATAAAACCGGAAACAATGCTCGACGTGCTGGAAAAAGTCGATGAAGCGGTGGAAGCTATTTTCGCTCTCGGAAAAAAATGGCGCCGGATTGATTTTCGTCGTTTGCCCGACAAAGAACTTTTGCGCTATCATCGAGAGCTGTTTTATTGGGATGAGATATTGTGGCGCAAGGGGCAGATTCAAAATCTTCTGGAGCTTCACAATAATTATTTGTCTGCGTATGTTCGAGAATTAATAAACGCAACTTTCGGAAAAAACAAGGAAGCCGAATATTTTCAAGTTTTGAGCGCGGGCGATTATCGAAGTATGTCGGAACGGCAGGACGAAGATTTTGCCGAATTAGTAAAGAGAATGAAAAAGATAAAAAGGGCGAGCAAGGAATTTGAAAAGTTGTTGAAGAAACACACGGAAAAATATACTTGGATGATTTATGGCTGGACGGGACCGGCACTCCAGAGCCAATATTTTCTGGAAAATGTTTTAGTGGCGCTCAGAGACTCCAAAGTGCAACCCGTGGCCCAAAGGAGAAAGGCAGATAGAAAAATAAACAGACGGAAAAGAGAATCCATTATCAAAAAATTTAGCGGGAGTGATCAAAAGCTGGTTTATCTGTTGCGAAAATTACTGGACGCCAAAGCCATAAGGGTGGATGCACACTCGTTGACCTATTTTATGGGTGACAAAATTTATGCCGAAATCAGCCGGCGGAAATTTATTTCCATCAATCAACTGCGGGTCGTGCCGCCGGAAGAAGTACCAAAATTATTTCAAAAAAGCGATTCCCATCAGCTGAACGCCGAATACGATTTTGTCATCTATTGGTACGAGCGGGGGAAAGGACTCAAAAAGTTTGTCGGTGCGGATGGAAAAAAGAAATTTCAATATATCAAGAAGCGCTTGCCGAAGATTAAGCGAGTTGATGAGATTAAGGGTGAAATGGCCTATATGGGAAAAGCAAAAGGACAAGCGAATCTAATTTTGGAGCAGGCCGATTTTCCAAAATTCAAAAAAGGGGAGATACTCGTCACCAGAATGACAGATCCATCCTTCGTTCCTTTGATGAAAATCAGCAAGGCGATTGTGACGGACATCGGCGGGATTACCTGCCACGCGGCGATTGTTTCCCGGGAACTGAAAATTCCCTGCGTCATCGGGACAAAAATAGGCACAAAAGTCTTGAAAACCGGAGATTTGTTGGAAGTTGATGCTAATCAAGGAATTGTGAAAAAAATAAATTAAACTATATGCCGAAAAAAATAATTTATGAAGAACATCCACGAGAATATACGGTGCTGGGTATTTCTGTTATGGGAAACGAGGTATCCGGCCGCAGATACAAAAAATTCCTGGGAGCCGGATTTTCTGAGATGATCTCTGTCATTGAGAACGGCCGGTACTATTATTGCCAGCCAGTCGGCGAATGGGAAAAAATCGGTCGGGCATTTTTGCGTCGGGTGAACAAAGGAAAGGTGAATTTATCCTCCGAACTCGTAAAATTTAGAAAAGATGTTTCAAGATTTGAGAAGCTGCTGGGAAAAAGCGAGAAGAATTTTTATCTCCAAGATATCAAAGATTTCTTTCAATACTACTCAAAGCTTGCCGCTATGACTTGCGTTGGTTACTCAACCCTTGATTACATCGATGAACTTGATCGAAAAAAGCAAGCGAGATATCAAGATTGGGTTGAAAAGGTCAGGCTGCTCAGTGAAAATGTTTATAAGGTCGGAGAAATTGAGTTTGTGCCGAGGTATACAAGCTGGCTAGCAAAGACGCATTTGCCTAAATATAAACCGGAAGAATTGCCATACGTTTTTTTCCGAGAAATGGAAGATTTCATAAACAAAGGAAGGAAGCTGCCTGATCCGAAAATTCTGCGCGCGAGGAAAAAGTTATTTTATATGAGACAATATCCTTTCAACCAGGTTCAATTGTTAACTGGTGAGATGGCAAAAAAAGAAATTCAAAGAAAAGGATTGCTGCAAAAGAAAGAACTAGACCCAGACATTAAAGAACTTCTGGGACAAGTTGCCCATCCAGGAAAAGCAAAAGGGAAAGTCAAAGTTATTTTTGCCAGGAAAGAAATGGTGAAATTCAAAAAAGGTGATGTCCTTGTTTCTCCCATGACCGAACCCGGTTATCTGCCGATTATGAAAAAGGCCGCCGCTATCGTCACGGACGAAGGGGGATTACTCTGTCACGCGTCCATCGTCGCCCGCGAGCTCAAAAAACCCTGCATCATCGGCACCAAAATCGCGACAAAAGTTTTGAAGGATGGGGATTTGGTGGGGGTGGATGCGAACAAGGGAATAGTTAGGATTTTAAAATAACTAAAAACTTATGAGAGTAAAAGGGTTTCATATTTTCCGGATCAGGTACAAATGGCATTTTCCGCCGTTTCCTTCGATACTTTGCACAGAATATTGTTCATCGTCCTTAGCGGTGAAAGAATATGGGTTGCGTTTCAAAAATAATCTGCAGGCTTATGATGAAGAAAAAATGTATACCACTATTGGCTACAAGGAAGATTTTGACAAATTTGGCCAATATTTTTTAAAAAGATTTTTGAGAGAACCGCAATATCTTTCAATGCTGGTAAAATGGAGCGAGAAAAACAAGGATTCTTTGAAAAAATATTTGGAAGATAATTTTTCAGGAGATGTTGAAAGATTAAGCAACGATGAAATCTGGAAAAGATTGAACGGTTATGTGAAAAAATATCGCTATTTTCATCTGAAAAACACACCCGCCTGGTGGCTGGGATCCGATCCGGTCGAAGCGGAATTGAGAAAAAATTTGAAACGATTTAAAGACGCGGGTGAAATATTTGAAGTTATAACGGAGCCTTTGGAATACCAAACTGAAAATTTTTTGGAAGAAACTTCTCTCTTGAAAATTGCAAGTTTTGCCAAGAGGAAAGACTTTGGAAAAATATCTGAAAAAGAAATTGATCCGGAATTGAAAAAGATGCTCGCTAAACACATTGATAATTTTTCTTATATTCCCTTTGGCTATAATACTGGAGTGGTCTGGAGCGATAAATATTTTTTCAGGAAAACAAACAAACTGCTCAAGGGGGATCCGGAAAAATTACGGAAATCCATCGCTGATAATATAAAAAACAAAATTGCCAAAAGAGAGGAAAAAATTGAAGAACTGAAATTATCAAAAAAAGAAATCATATTAGCCAAAGCGTTGCGCTCACTGGCTTATCTGCAGGAACTCAAGAAGGCTGCGCAAACCAAGAGTCATCCCTTGCTGAATTCATTGGTTTATAGGGAACTATCGCGACGGCTCAAGGTTCCCCTGAGGATATTCGATTATATGTCATATCCGGAAATAGAGGCGAGTCTCAAAAGGGGAGTTTCTGCTGAGCTTAAGCAAGAAATTAAAAAGAGAAGGCGAGTGTCGGCGGTGATTATGGAAGATCTGACATATCGCTGGATATATGGAGAAGAAGTAAAGAAAATTTTACGAGCCAATAATTTTGTTCAAGAAGATAGCAATAGCCGCGTATTAAAAGGAGTGGCGGCTTCCAGAGGTTTTGCGAGAGGAAAGGTGGCTGTGTGCGTTTTTTCAACCCAGATAAATAAAATTAAAAAGGGAGATATTTTGGTAGCGGGTATGACCACGCCGGATTTTGTCCCAGCCATGAAAAAAGCGGCGGCCGTCATCACGGACGAAGGCGGAATAACTTCTCACGCCGCAATTGTTTCCAGAGAGCTGAAAATCCCCTGCATCATTGGCACCAAAATTGCTACTAAAGTTTTGAAAGATGGCGACTTGGTGGAAGTGGACGCGGATCAGGGAACAGTCAAAATAATCAAGAAAGCAAAATAATATGTTCACAAAAACATTCAAAGAACTTTCAAAAAAAGATGTCGGCATTGCCGGTGGAAAAGGGGCGTCGTTGGGCGAGATGACTCGAGTTGGAATTCCAGTGCCGCCGGGGTTTGTGATTTTGGCTGAGGCTTTCGATCGATTTTTGGAAGAAACAGACTTGGGGGTTGAGGTTGTTTCGCTTCTCAAGAAAATAAATTACAAAGATCTCAACTCGGTGGATGCAGCTTCCTATCAGATCAGGGATCTCATCCATGATGTTCCGATGCCAAAAGATCTGGCTAAAATATTTATATCAGAACTCAAAAAATTGAAAGCATCCTACGTTGCCGTTCGCAGTTCCGCCACGGCTGAAGACTCCGCGGTGGCATCGTGGGCGGGGGAGCTGGAAACTTATCTCAACACCACGGAAAAAAATCTTCTCGAAAACGTCAAAAAATGCTGGTCGTCTCTTTTCACGCAAAGAGCTTTGTTCTACGCTTTTGAGAAACAGGTGTTCACTAAAAAACACCAGCAAAAAATCCGGGCCGGAACATCGAAAATAAAAGATTCATATCCAGTGAGTGTGGCGGTCGTGGTTCAAAAAATGGTCCAGTCGGAAATTTCCGGCGTGACATTCACAACGCATCCCGTGACGCAAGACAGCAATCAAATGGTCATTGAAGCTGGATATGGATTGGGTGAAGCGATTGTTTCTGGGCAAATTACTCCCGACGCCTATGTCATCGACAAGCGCGATTTCAGCATAATCGACATCAACATTTCCGACCAAAGCCGGATGATTGTGAAGAAAAAGAGCGAAGGCGTGGAGTGGAAACCGGTTGTAAAAGCAAAGAGCGCAAAGCAAAAACTTTCCGGACAGCAGATTGTGGAGCTCGCGAAACTTTGCGACAAATTGGAAAAACATTATAAGCAGCCCCAAGACATCGAATGGGCGCTGGAAAAAGGGAAAATGTATATCACCCAATCCCGGCCGATCACGACGTTGTCGTGAAGCACAAAACGAACAACACATAACGTATAACTCGTAACGCGATAAAAACTATTTATTTAGAGCGATGGGATTACTAGTTGGGCTGTTTATAGGACAGAAGTTAAAATCTTTTTTCTTGTATTCCATCAACCCGAAAAACTTGAAAAATATAAATTCGTCTTCAGGAGTGTATCCGGTTTGAGGCGGGGCGTAATAAGAAACATTTTCATCAGTTACTCCAAGAACTGCGCCCACTTCGTCTGAATTGTTTTTATCCTCGTTGCTTTTATTGGAATCTTCCTCATCGGAGGATGTTTCTTTTTCCGGCGGGCTTGCCTGCAATGCTTCATTTTGCGATGTGGGCGGGGAAATCCAATGCCACTCACCGTCTATTTTCACATAAGCCTCATCATCGGCGATTTTTTCTTTTTGATATTCAACAACGTTCGTCACTTTTCCGTCGGGCATGACAAGCTGAATTTTTCCATGCTTGTTGTTGAGAGAAAATTTGCATATCTCGCGAGTGATCGTTTTTGTCTCGTTTGGCCCTAGGCTGATTTCGCTGCTAATCGGGTGGTTATATATTTTGTCATCCGATCCGGACGCGATTTTCCATCCCTGAAGTTCAATTTTTTTGCCTGAATTGTTCCTGATTTCCACAATTTCCCCATCAGAATCATTTCCGACAGGGTTGGGGACGGTTTTTACGATCTCAAGATCGGGCCGGGGATATTTTTTCACCGCGAGGACGAAACTTTTCACGACCGTTTGTGAATCATCGCCGACGGTTAGCGTCACGGTGTATTTTCCGGTGTCGAAATATTTGTGCGAGGTTTTTGCAAGATAACTTTTCTTTCCATCACCAAAGTCCCAAGTATATCTTAACTTTTTTGTTTCTTTATCCTTGGCCTTGGCGGAAAAGTCAGTGTAGAGGTCTTTGTAGGCATATTTGAGCTTTGTGATTTTCACTTCCGGCTCGGAATCGAGCTTGTTTTTCTTTCCGGGAGTGAGATATTTACTCCATTTCCAGTTTTTGTCGTTGAAGTTAAACGAAGAGTCTTCTAGAGTTTTGTCCCAAGAAACACTTGAGGTGATATCTCCCTGTGGGTCAAACAGAGTAACAGTTTCTTTGGAATTATTGAGTGCGAGCTTAGACTCAGGGCGATATACGGCCAGATATTCACCGTTTTTTATTTCCGTATGTTCTTTTAATACATATTTTCCCGTTTTTGATCCGTCGCGAATTGTCCATCCAAAGAGGTCTACTGGTCCGTTTTCTTGATTTACGATTTCTATATATTCATTGTCTGTCCCTAAAAAACAAATCTTTCTCCCTAATTCTCAAAACAAAAGTAGATAATTCAGTTAATCCGTCCAGAGTAAAAAACCTTTTTACGGATGACGGAGACTACAAAACCATACCTGATCATAAGCCGAAAGGGAAATACAGCCTTGAATTCCACTTGTCTAAAACTAAAAGCGAAGGCGTGGAAAGTAAAATCATTGAAATTATAGAGCTTACTCGTGAGCTTAGAGGAACAAAGATCGTTTATTCAAAAAGAAGAATTTGCTTTAAAACGAAATTTAGATTTATGACTTTAGAGATTTTAGGGAAAAGCATACATACTTGTATAAAAGATAAAAATGGATGGAAATGCTTTAATGTTAAATCCGATTATGATCTGGGGAAAATAAAAAAAGCCCTGCATAGGATACATGGCTTTAGCAATAAACCAACTATAAAAAAATTGGCTGGCTAATCAAATCAATTTGTATTTTTCTAAGAACCTTTTTTTTGTTAATTCAACTAATTCACTATAAATCTTCTTTTCTTTGGGATGATCTTCGCCTCCAAGTTTATTTCTCCTATCTATAAAGACTAAAAATACTTTTTTTTCGCCTAAAATAAAAACACAGAGGAGTCGGAAACCGCCCCTTGTGCCTTTTTTATAGTCCGGATCAGGCAATTTTGCGTTCCAAAGCTCAAATTCATTACCAGGTGAACGAAAGCATAGTCTGAAATTTTTTGATTGCACCCGAGCTACTTGAGATGACCACCTATCAATACCCTCAATTACTTCTTTGGAAATCCGAAGTTTCTCACATTTCGCCAAGAAAGGGCTCAT
>PMJF01000035.1 GCA_003157295.1 Candidatus Moraniibacteriota bacterium
ACAAAATTTGTACTCTCGAGGGGCCAGCTGCAAGGTCCCTTTTTAAATGAAAAAAATTAAGTGATCCTAACATTAAGATTCCGACTCCGGCTTTTCCGAGCGGGGCTTTTTTATTTGAAAAAATCATATTATACTACGCGATCAAATTGCCCAAGGATNNAGAGCCGCGATGCTAGACGCCATGCAGGGAGTGGAGGGACTCAAGGCGTTTGCAAGCGGCCATCACGACACAGTGCGCGAATACGCAATTGCGAAGTTTGCGCATCTCACGTACGAACGGCATTCATTCGGTCAGCACCATCAAAAAGCTGACTTGACGAGTCTGGTGCCCAACGCGGCCCGCCGCATCATCGACTCCGACCACTTCGGCACACCGAGAATTTCGTACTACGCCGAGATCACGCTGATCATCAAGACGTATCTCGACGCTCACGATCTCTCGGCTTTGCCATCCGGATTGAGGCGGCTCGGCTCTAATTTTTTGGAGCACATGTCGGATTTCACGCGCGTCGTTGGGGAACTGATGAAGATCGGCCCCGACCGCAGAAATGAACTGATGTCGAATGCGGTGCTCTCCAAGCACTTTGTCGACCAGTTCATCGGTCAGTTCATCCACGAGTTCTTTTGCTTTATGGCGCATGGGGGCCATTTAGTAAGGGCTCTGCAACCAGTAAGGTACTGATCGAATTGTTTGTGATCTGCGCTGTCCGGATCGCCGGCCATAAGGAAACTCTCCTTATGGCCTTTTTATTTCAGAAATTTCAAAACAAAATTTGAATTTTCCGGTCATTAGGAATAAAATGATCATAGAGGGAAAACATGAATAAATGAACCCATGAAAACACTGCTTCTGGCATCCAACGGTCGTTATGTGATCGAAAAAGGCATGAAACTGCTCTTTCCGGACGTTTCCCGGATCAAACTGGCCTGGATCACCACGGCGGGAAAGGGAGCGGTCAATCAGGATCATCTCGAGCGGCACAGGGCGCTTCTCGAAAAAGAAGGCTATCATTTTGAGGAAATTGATATCGAAGGCAAAAATGCGAATGAACTGGAAAAGTTGCTCGAGGACAAGGACGCGGTCTATGTGGAAGGCGGGAATACTTTTTATCTCCTGAAAGCCGTGCGCGAGAGCGGATTTGACCAAGTCATCAAAAAATTGATCGAGCGCGGAGTGGCTTATGTCGGCTCCAGCGCCGGCAGTTATATCGCTTGTCCCACCATTGAAATGTCCACCTGGAAAAAACCGGGGGAGGAGAAAAATAATTTTGGGGTGACGGACCTCACGGCGATGAATTTGGTGCCGTTTCTCCTGAAAGCGCACTGCACACCGGAAAAAATGGAGTTTCTTAAAGAAAAAATCGCAAAAGCCCAATATCCGGTCAAGATCCTCTCGGACGGTCAGGCAATTTTGGTGAAAGATGATAAAGTTGAATTGGTAGTAATTTAGAGATAAGCGATAAAAGTTTAAGATCGGCAAAAGTAAATTTATGGCGAAAATAAAGGATATGTCAAAACGTGGACAGCCAGAAGAGTTGCTGATCGAAAAAGGAGCGGAAAATCTTCGTGACAGCGAGCTGATGGCGATTTTGCTCCGAACCGGGATGGAAGGCAAAGACGTGCTGAAAATCTCCGAAGAAATACTTGATAAATTTCCGAAAAAGAAATTACTTTCCCTCGATTTCGAAAAGCTATCCCAAATCAAAGGAATCGGTCCCAGCAAGGCCTGTTTGCTCCTGGCCGCTTTTGAATTAACAAAGAGGACTTTGGAGGTAACGGATAATTGTCTTCCCATCATAAATTCGGCCAAGACCGTAGTGGCTCAACTCCAGGAGCTCCGCCACGCGAAAAAAGAACACTTTGTCGTCTTATATCTCAACGCTCGCAATCAACTCCTGCACAAGGAAACGATCTCAAGCGGCACTCTGAACGAAAATTTGGTGCATCCGAGGGAAGTCTTCGAGCCGGCACTCAGAAACCTCGCGGCCCGAATCGTCATTGCCCACAATCATCCCTCCGGCGACACGAATCCATCGGAAGATGACATTGCCATAACAAAAAGACTCACTGAGGCGGGAAAGCTATTAGGAATCGAGATTATCGATCACATGATCGTGTCGGGCAATGGATGGACGAGCTTCAAAGAAATAAATTTGATTTGAACCCGCTGAGAAAAATATTTCCGCGAGAGCCGGCGAAAAGGCCGGTTTTTTTATTTGAAAAAAATCCCGGATCGGAGTAGGATAAAGGGAGAAATACCCTAAAATGGACACTCAAACTTGGTATCAAAATCTCACAAAACCCTCTTGGGCGCCTCCCGCGTGGCTTTTTGGGCCGGTGTGGACGGTTTTGTATCTCATTATCGCCGTTTCGTTCGGCTTTGCCGGCTATTTATATTTCCAAGGCCGGATCTCGTTTCTGGTTCTTTTGCCGTTTATCTTGAATCTGATTTTCAATTTCGCCTTCTCGCCGATCCAGTTTCGGTTGCAAAATAATCTGCTCGCCGCGGTTGATATTTTGCTCGTCCTCGGAACACTTATCTGGGCGATGGTAGCGATATATCCGCACGCGCCCTGGATTGCGCTGGTGAATGTCCCATATCTTTTGTGGGTGCTCTTCGCGACAGTTCTCCAGCTCACGATCACGCAAATGAATTGGAAATAGAGTATTTGGGAATATAAAATTAAAGGTTTACTTTTGAAACAAAAACTATGTCATTCCGTTTGTTTTGCCAATAGGTTACCTGGATGAAAATCCCGATTCCAAACCCCGAAAAGATTTGGAAGAGATAATTTTAACCGCTACTAAAGTTGAAGTTTAGGATTTGGAATTCCGGCGGGGGGATAAATAATTAAAAACGAATATCAAAATGGCCTGTAATTTCGGACAACCAAGTCCATATCTGAGAAGAAAGAGCCTTCATCACGGATGGAAAGGAACGTTTATCGCGTTCGGCGCAATGGCTATAATCTTCGTGTTGTCGCAATTGTATGCTATATTCTCTGCTTCGATACTGGCCGCACTTGCCATCACTGCCCTTATTATTTTCACAGTTTACTTTGGATATAAATTCTATAGAGAAGAAGATACAACTTCCGAGAGTTATTTTAAAGGGCGAATGGGGGAAAAAGAGATATTCAAAGGGCTGCAGAAGCTTCCCGATGATTTTGCGATTTTCTGCGATTTAGTTGTGAAGTGCCCGTATAATATTGATTTCACCGTTTTGGGTCCTTCGGGAATATTTATTATTGAGGCAAAAAATTATCCCGGCTCAATTGATCGAGAAAATGGAAAGATCACGGTCAATGGTTATTTCCCAAAGGACAAAAATTTTTATAATCAGGCTTATGCAGAGAAAAAATCTCTCGAAGGGTATTTGCAAAAGCATGCGAAGAGAGCTTTCAGAGCTTTTCCGATTATTGTATTTTCAGATGATGATCGAACGAAAGTCCTTGTAGATTATGCTCCAGGAAAAGGTGTTTCTGTACTGCATAAGAAAGATTTAGTTGGATATATTTTATCAAAAAAAAGATGTCTTTCCGATCAGGATATTATTGTAGCAGAAAGAAATCTTCTTGCGTTGAAATTTTCAAAAATATATTAATTACGTATTTAAATACGTAATTCCGGAGATAATATAAAGAATCAAACCATGCACCAAATCTCAAAAATCCAGAAAGCCATTAAGTTTGCCGTCAAAACGCACGAAGTTTATCAAAAACAAAAGCGCAAAGGCAAAGATGTTTCGTATATCACCCATCCGCTGACAGTCGGGATTATTTTGTCCCGCATTGGGGCGAGTGATGATGTCGTTTGCGCCGGAATATTGCATGACACCATTGAAGATAGCATTCCTGAAAAGAAAGTAAACTTTGAAATGCTGGAACAACGCTTCGGAACAGACGTTGCGCAAATGGTTTTGGATGTCACGGAAACCGACAAAACGCTGCCCTGGGAAGAAAGAAAAAAACAGGCCGTTGAGCATGTCAAAAAATTTTCCCACGATTCACTGCTCGTGAAATCGGCCGACGTGATCAGCAACCTGGCTGAAATACTTGATGACTATGCAAGGTATGGAGAGCAGGTCTTTTCGCACTTCAATGCGCCGAAAGAAAAGAATTTTGAATACAAACTGAAGGTCATCGCGGCCATTCTCAAGCGCTGGCCGGCAAATCCGGTGGCCGGAGAATTGCGCCGCCTGGCGGGGAAAATAAAAAAAAGTATTATCATAATTTAAATAGTATCCAAATAATATGGAAAAGAGAAAAGACGGTCCAATTGAGAGGCCAATGCTTGAGATAAATCCGGGTTCCGACGAAGAAAAATACAACACTGCTCTCGCAAACATGAAAACGCATCTTCTGAACTACGAAAACCAAATGGCCGCAGTTGGAACAAAGAGTAGGAATAGGGCAATTAACGAAATGGGATGCGTATCGGATTGCTATGCTCAAGCCGTCGAGGTCGCAAAAAATATGAAAATTCCTCAACCCGAAAGACAGGTAATGCACAACTTTATCAACTTTTTACAGCAATTAGAAATCTCGCCCGATGATCATAAAATCTTAAAGGAAGACATCAAACAAATGTTTGACTTGGCTGGTACTGAAGAAAAGCTGGATTTTGAAAAAACATATGCCGATATGACTGAAGCATGCCAATCACTTGGAGGAGTTTTCTGGTCAATGCTTCATCTAAAAACAATTTCCCCTGAATTGCGCGAACTCCTGCAACAAAGTTACGGTTCGCTGAAAGAAGCATACCATGCTTTTGGGGTGAGACAGGGCAAGCCGCATATGATCATCAAGTCAAATTCGCTGATCAACTTAGTTGTCGGCTTGAAACAAATTGCCGAAAAAAAAGATTTTTGGAAGGCATTCGATGTCATGCATGATAAAATAAGAGAGCAAGAGGAAAAAGCCCCTGAACAGAAGCCGATCACATTGTTGAGCGAAGAAGATATGGAGAAATTATTCAAAAGCAGTATTGATTTGCTCAATTATTTCTCTTTGGATGACTTTGTTATCAAAGGAAAGAAACGGCATTAGCCTGACTCAGTATTCAATTTTAGGATAAATTGTCATTCGAATCTCGGTGGGGGAAAGAAGATAAGTAAAGCATGAAAAAACCCTGATCCGCGTGAACCAGGGCTTTGAAGCACAAGTTGAGATGATTTGAATATGAAGAATCGCTGTTCCTGCGGCTATTCTCAAGTTTTGCGCCTGGCGTCAAAATCAGAATCTAGCTAGGATTTGACTCTTAGATTTGGTTGCGAGAGGTGGCTGGAATGCCTCTCATAGAGGCTCAGCGCCTCTTCCTGAACGTTCGCCTCCCGGGAGTAAAGAAATATGCGGTAGTATTTCAGCGCCATTTCCTCCCGCCATAGCTGAGCGATCCATTGAGCTAAGCTTCCTGCCAACAGCCCAAAGGCGAGGCAAATACCCAGCTTCAATGGCGATGCTTTCCAGGGCGGAGAAAACTTCCCCCCACCTGAAAGAATGAATAGACCAGCCGAGGTCGACAAAAAAACTACGATAAACCGGGCAACTGAAAAGGGCTTAATTCTCATGGCGTAATCTCCTAATTGTTTGGGCAATCTGCAATAAAATCCCAAAGTACCACGATCACCACTGCTGCAACTTCTGCGAAGACAAAATTGGCAACAATGGGAATCACCCAGCAGCTTTTTTTTATTTCCATCGGCCATCCGAAACAGGCCGACAACCCAAACACGACAACAAAAGTGCAAAACAGTCCGGGCATATTCCATCTCCCAAAAAAAGGTTAAAGAACATCAAAATTATCCAATTGCCATATTATCAATCACATTTAATATTATGTCAACGTCTATAATCGGAAAGCCAGTGGTTGAGTGTGAATTTTTCTCAGCTCGAAATGCCTGGTTTTTGTTTATGCATAAGGTATAATTAATTTAGCTTAAAATTTAGGGACCGCGTCGCTCGAGTTCCGGCGGGGGATAAGTATATAATTCTTATTTCAAAAATATGAGGATCACAGAAGCAACTAATCCGCTGCAGACCATTCTCTTG
>PMJF01000079.1 GCA_003157295.1 Candidatus Moraniibacteriota bacterium
ATGCGGTCAATAATGCCGGAAACAATGTGGCTTTCCGCCTCATCTTTGACCTCAATTTGAAAATAGGATTCGAGATCCACGATATTGATCTTCGCAATGTCATTTTTTTTGTAATAATCCTGAAGCATCGCCACGCCCTGCGAAAAAGCCGACCGCTCTTCGATTTCATCCAGGAAAACTTCGGCGTTCCAGTTTTTGGAAAAAAAATCCAGCGCCTGTTCCAAAGTGGGGGAGATAATCCCCGGCGTATGAATGAGTTTCATCGTGCTGTGGATCAGCGTGCCAAAAACCTGCTCCTTGCTTTTGGGAGTCTTGATCCGGTCGATCTGGGAAAATTTATACTTCAGCGGACAGGTAAGAAACGTATCGAGCGCCGAATAAGATGTTTTCATGAAAATAGTTTCGAATTAACCTCGGCATTAGGCTATACGAATTTTAGCCGTCTTTACTCATTCCTGCAAGTCCGAATCCTTGAAAAATAAGGATTTTTTTGATATAATGCAGGCAGAAATTGTTTATGATTGAAATATAAGATTGTGGCGATTGTACTATAAGTTGTATAAAGAAAATTATTATTAACAAATACGCGCGTGAAAAAATCATTATTCCTCCTGGCATTAGTCCCACTATTTTTAGCAGGCTGTGGCAATTCAAACTCCACAAATAAATCGGGCATTCACGCATCAACGGCTCTCCAAAAGTTTTCTGATCAATCATACGCCGCCAATGCTTATCTCATCTCTTCTGAACCGTTGGGCGCAGACGCCCAGAAGGCGATCAGCGGTTTTCAAATGACGAAGCTTTCAATGCCGGACGGCACGACACAGGTCACGCTCAAAGCGCTTGAACCCCAATATCATGACCAACGATATTCATTGCAAACGGGTGATCAATTGTACTTCATTGACAAGTTTTTGGCGGATGATTCCCAAAACAAGGAAACAAACATAAATGACGATACTGCAGTAGTGGTAAACAGCCAGGGCTATGTTGTTTCAGGGCCGTCTAATTTTTCGCCTTAAATTGAAAGAAGTTCTGTGCGATAGTAACGAGAACATACAGCGTCTCTCGGCGCTGTCTTTTATTTGAATAAACCGGCGAATTAAGCTAAAATATGAGCGCAGGAAGGGCAAAATTCCATAAGTATAATCATATAAATATAAACGTATGGAGAAAAAAACGAGAAAAATCATGAAAAACGAACGGGCCAACTATTATGTAAATATCCCCAAAGAGGTGATACGCAAACTGAAGTGGCGCGAGAACCAGAAAGTTGTCGTCATAAATGAAGGAAACACGATCATAATCAAGGATTGGAAGAAATAAATTCGTCATGTTTTTTCTTTATATCAGCCATGAAAATATCGAAGCAACAATTCGAAAAATGGGTGGCCGAGGCCATCGACAACGTGCCGGAAAAATTTCAAGAAAGGATCAACAATCTGGTTTTTTTTGTCGAAGATCGTCCCAATAATGAACAGTTAAGAAAAGCCAAGATGCAAAGAAGCAAAGATTTTATACTTCTCGGTCTTTATGAAGGATATCATCAATCAAAGCGCCTCGACACCGGACCCGTTTTTCCAGACCGGATAACTATCTTCAAAAAATCCATCGAAAGCCTCTGTGAGACAAATAAAGAATTGAAAGATCAAATATCAAAAACTGTCCGGCATGAAATTGCCCACCATTTTGGATCTGACGAAAAAGGAGCGCAAAAAGCCGGCAGGGAATAAAACAAATTATGTATTACCTCTATATCCTCAAATGCGCCGATAAAACTTTATATACCGGAATCACTGTCGATCTGGCACGACGAGTCAGAGAACACAACGACTCGGAAATGGGAGCAAAATATACGCGCGCCCGAAGACCAGTGAAGCTTGTTTTTTCGAAAAAGTTTCGCAATCGATCTGTCGCCTCAAAGGCTGAATGCCGGATCAAGCAGCTATCGAGACACGATAAATTAAATTTAGTGCAAAAATAAATGATTTTTAATTTTTAGATAAAATCCTCTTGCAATAAATTTTCGGGAGATATAGTATTATATTGTATGAAAAAGAAAAGAATTTATCTCGATTACGCCGCGACTACGCCTGTTGATTCGCAGGTTTTTTCAGTCATGCGGCCCTATTTTACGGAAAAATTTGGGAATCCGATGTCGATCCATGCCTTCGGCAGGGAAGCGAGCAACGCAGTGGAAAAGGCTCGCCAAACTTCCGCTATTTTTTTTGGCTGCGATCCGAGCGAGATTATTTTTACTTCCGGCGCGACGGAAAGCAATAATCTTGCCATCAAAGGAGCGGCTATTAGCCTGGTAAATCACCAAGGCGGATCGAAACCCCATGTCATCACGACACAATTCGAACATTCCTGCATCCTGAATTCTTGCAAGAAACTTGAGGAACAGGGGATGGCCGAAGTGACATATCTTCCAATTGGAAATGACGGACTTGTGAAGATCAATGACATTGAAAAAGCGATCAAAGCCAATACGCTCCTCATCAGCGTTATGTACGTGAATAACGAAATTGGCACTATCCAACCCATCAAAGAAATCGGAAAATTGATCGAAAAGCTGAACAGCAACCGGGAACAAAAAATTATTTTTCACACG
The DNA here is from genome assembly GCA_003157295.1 of Candidatus Moraniibacteriota bacterium. Lineage (GTDB taxonomy): Bacteria > Patescibacteriota > Minisyncoccia > Moranbacterales > UBA11712 > Fen-1326. The sequence goes on from PMJF01000079.1 coordinate 2,615, forward strand.
GACGCGACCCAGGCGATCAATTATTTTGATTGCAAAGTTGACAATCTGAAAGTGGATCTTCTTTCTATGTCCGCCCACAAAATATACGGTCCCAAGGGAGTGGGATGCCTTTATATAAGAAAAAATATTCGCGTTACGCGAATTCAGGACGGCGGGGGACAGGAATTCAATCTTCGGAGCGGCACCCTTAATGTTCCCGGAATTGTCGGGCTAGGAGCGGCCCTTGAGATTGCCGAAAAAGAAAGGAAAAAGGTTTCCAAGCTTGTGGAAAAATTGAGAGATCACATGATCACAAGGATCATGAAAGAAATAAAGGGAGTGAAGTTGAACGGAAGCAAATTAAAGCGCTCGCCGAATAACGCCAATTTTATTTTTCAAGATGTTGAAGGGGAAGGGTTGCTCTTGGGACTGGATATCGAAGGAGTGGCTGTTTCCACCGGCAGCGCCTGCTCGGCCGGCGACCTTCGCCCGTCTCACGTTCTTATGGCCATCGGTATTCCTGAAGAAGAAAGCCACGGGAGCCTCCGGGTAACTCTGGGAAAATACACGACCAAAACGGAAATTGATCGCTTTATTAAGTCGTTAAAAGAAGTTGTCGCGAGACTTCGGAAGATTGCCGGTAAATAAATATTAGCCAAAAAATTTATGTATTCAAAATCGGTCATGAAACATTTCATGCGCCCCAAAAATCAAGGACAAATAAAAAATCCCGACGGTGTCGGAACAGTTGGAAATCCCACTTGTGGCGACATTATGACTGTTTATATCAAAGTGAAAAAAAATAAAGACGCTGAGGCCATCTCAGACGTCAAATTTGAGACTTTAGGGTGCGCCGCAGCCATTGCGACCTCTTCGATGGTCACAGAGCTCGCCAAGAACAAAAACTTGGACCAGGCGCTCCTGATCACGCGCCAGGATGTGGCTGACAGCCTAGAGGGCCTTCCACCAGCCAAGATGCACTGTTCAAACTTGGCAACGGACGCCCTAAGACGAGCTATTGAGGATTATCGATCAAAAGCCCGAGAGAAGGCGGAGAAACCGAAAAAAAACAAAAAGGAAGAAGAAATAATTTTTCCTGATACGGACCCCAGAAAATAAAAGGCTCCCGCCATCAAATAGGGCGGGGGTCTTCTTTATAAAAAGATAATTTTTTTATTTTTTTGAAATGTTTATTTTTCCCAATAAAACGGCGGGGAAGGATAGGCCTAGGTTGATATACCATGTCGCACAATGTTGCTTATGCGACACTATAGAGTTTTCTTTACTACTGATCCATGAAGTTAAGCGCCGAGCTATTATGATCCTCTCTAATGATAAATTATCATCTGATCGACCGTCGTTCCGCCTCCATAAAGAGCGCTGACATACGCCCGGGTCGAACTTAGAAATATATTACTTCCCCAGTAAGGATCATGTACCACGTAGTTGCCGTTTTTATCCTTATCATGAATGACCACATAATGCCCTGCTCCCCTATTGGTGGCTCTGATGAAAACGATCACCGGATTTTTATTTTTTAATTCAGTATCGATCACGTTCCAATCGATATTGCCATGATCATGTGACGAAACCAGTTTGATCCCTTTCCATTGATCCGGCCAGACGATCAGATCATGAGAAAAGATCGGCTGCTGGGCAAGAGTTCCCGGATCCAGATCGGCGCCGTGATAGCGCAGAACCATCGCCACCGCCGTTACGGCGCAGCCATAATTCTTCATCGCCGTATTGGAAAAACCGATATGCTGATCAGCCCAGCGTGGGTCTGTCTGCGAAAAATACCAGCTTGTCGATGCCAGACCGAATTTCGGCTTTTCAATTGTAGCTTCAACCGCGGCCAGAGCGGAACTTTTTTCCACGCTCAAAGAAGAAATATCGCCCAGAAGCTCCTGCTTTTGCTTTTCGACTTGAGCTAGCATATCTTGGTATTTCTGTTCTTCTCCATGAGTCTGGTCAAGTAATTGCCCTTTTGATTGTTGTTCTCCGTCCAGATAACGCTGCTTTTCAACTATCTTTCCTTGTCTTTCCTTTTGATCGTTATTTTTTATCTCGAGCAGTTTTTGAGCGTTCTGGAGATCTTCCTTGTCTGAAACAAATGAAGTGAGGACATCATCGACCTTTGTTCCGGTTTGAGATATATAATCCGTCTGACTAAGAAAGTCCGACAAAGTGCTTCCTCGCAGCATAAAATCCGTCATGGAATCCTGGCTGTTCTCATAATACGTCTGGACTAGCCCTGATAATACTATTCTTTTTTGCGCTATGTCTTTTTCTTTATCCGTAATTTTTGCGGATAGTCCGCCTATTTCGGTCGAAGTCAGATCAATTTCTTTTTGGAGATTCCCGATATCGCTCTCGAGAGATGATATCTCGTTTTCCATAAGTTTTATCTGATTTTCAAGAGTCTGCGCCTTATCCTGTTTCATCCCGATCATTTGCCGGTAGCTTTCAGCCTTCTTCTGCAGATCGTCGATCTGTTGCTGTTTGTCCTGAATTTGTTGCTGGTTGGCAGCATTGGTGCTAGAAGTATTATCTGTGTTACTGGAGGTTCCGGTACTCTGAGCATTGGTCAATTTTAGCCACAAACTAAAAACTAAAAATGAAAAAATAAAAACCACAAGTAAAAATTTAAAGCTATTCTCTTTTGTGCCGCAATTGCGGTTTTTATATTTTAGCTGTCGTTGTTCCATTTTAGATTTTAGTTTTTACTTTTCAATCGCTTTATTTATTCTCTCCAGACTCTTCGTTTTCCCTAATACCCAAGCCACCTCAAACGGCGAAGGGCTTTTTTCTTTTCCAGTAAACGCCACCCGCAACGGCCACAAGAGCTTCCCCCTATTCTTCGGATCAGCGGATAATAATAATTTTTCTTTGATGTTTTCAAGATTCCATTCGGCATCTTCGATTTCACCCAATATTTTAGCTGCTCTTTCCAAAGATCTACCCACTTCAAGATCATCCATCTGTTTCCATCTCAAGAGATCTTTTGGATAGTCGGGAGAGAAAAAATAGAAATCGATATTATCCGTGATATCCGCCAATTTCTTGAGCCGCTCTTTTTCCACCGCGACTATTTTTTGGTAGTATTCAGAGTTCAGCAAATTTTCGTCCGGCTTTTTTTCGAGACTTTCAACGTAGTCTTCGATATAACCCCGGCATAAACCAGTCAATTCTCCGATATCCTTTTTTCGGATATAATTTCCGTTCATCCAATCCAGCTTTTCAATGTCGAAAATTGACCCGGATTTATTCAATTTATTTTCTTCGAATTGCTCAACCAGTTCATTAAGTGAGAACATCTCCTGCTCTGTTTTTGGATTCCACCCAAGTAGCGCAATGAAGTTCACGACCGCTTCCGGCAAGTAGCCTTTCCTCTTGAAATCTTCGACACTGACATCCCCGTCGCGCTTAGACAGCTTTCTATTGGTATTTTTATTGAGAATTACGTTCAAATGCGCGTAGCTCGGCACCTCCCACCCAAAAGCCTTGAACATAAGGATATGTTTCGGGGCGCTCGGTAGCCATTCTTCCCCTCGAAATACCATGCTCGTTTCCATCAAGTGATCATCGACCACGTGCGCCAAGTGGTAAGTCGGATAGCCATCAGATTTCAGAATCACAAAATCGTCCAGATTTTTGTTGGCAAATTTCACCTTTCCGCGAATGATGTCTTCGAATTCCGTCTCCCCTGTTTCCGGGACATCAAAGCGTATTACGCAACTTTCGCCGTTTTTTATTTTTTCTTTGGCTTCATCCAAGGAAAATGTTTTAAGACATAATTTATCATAGGCCGGAGCCAGCTTGGCCTTCTCTTGGATCGCCCGCAGGCTGTCCAGACGCTCTGGAGCGCAAAAACAGTAGTAAGCCTCCCCTTTTTCCACCAGTTCATGTGCATATTTTTGGTAAATTTCCAGCCTTTTTGATTGGATATAGGGTCCATATTTACCTTTTTCAGCTATATTCCCTTTTTCATCGGTAAAAACTCCTTCATTGGGGAAGATTCCCGCCCATTCCAGAGATTCGAGCAATTTTTCAATGACCTCAGGAACAATTCTTTTTTGGTCCGTATCCTCGACTCGAATATAAAAATCACCGCCGTATTTTTTAGCATACAGAAAATTGTAGAGCGCTGTTCTGAGGCTCCCGATATGCAAATATCCCGTAGGGCTCGGCGCAAAGCGCACCCTCACTTTTTTGTTCATTTTTTTCATAGGAGGTAAATTTTTATCTGTATAAGGGCAAAGATCACCAACGCCGG
>PMJF01000084.1 GCA_003157295.1 Candidatus Moraniibacteriota bacterium
AGAGCAGGGGACTCTTAATCCCAAGGTCGCAGGTTCGATCCCTGCACGACGCACCAAGATGAAAAACACGGCGGCCATCGTTCAATGGTAGGACATCGGGTTGTGGTCCCGAGAACCTGGGTCCGATTCCCAGTGGTCGCCCCAAAGCAGAGATATCTTCCTAGTGAAGATATTTTTGTTTAGAGTTGACTGGAATCGGACAGGAAAGGGGTCGGCCCGCTTCGACAAAGCGATAGCGAGGCGAGGAAAACGGAAGTTTTCCCGTGGCGGAATTATTCAAACCGAGGGGTTTGAAGGAGCTCCGCCAACTGGCGGAGCGACGTTCGCTTCCCAGTGGTCGCCCCAAAAGCAAAAAAGCATCCCATGTGGGATGCTTTTTTTTGTGTCCTCGCCAAGAATCGAACTTGGGTCTTAAGCTCCGCAAGCTTACGTCCTATCCGTTGGACTACGAGGACAAAAATATTACAGGCCGATCAATCTTTCCAGTCTGTCAATGACGGTGAGCTCCTGCCTTATTTCAGGCAAATAATTGATAAGAGTTTCGCGGATCAGGATTGGATTGGCGTTTCCGATCGGGACGTGGATATGGGGGAGAAAAGTTTTTTGGCTGTGAAGGCTCAAAATTTTTATTTCCGCTTCGACTTCATAAAATATCCAAAAACTCTTAAGCCCGTCATATTGATAAAAATAATTATCCACCCGGACCCCGTCAGAATTAACTTCCATCTGAATAAGCCGCGGGGCGCGTTCGGCATAAACATATCCGATCATTCCTATTAGGATGAAAGTAATGGCCATCAGAAGGGCATTGGTGATAAGGGCGTAGACAACTATCGCCAGGAGAGCCCCTCCCATGATCCAATACCATTTCGGATGTTTTTCTTCATGGTCATATTCCGGCGCTTCCCAGGAAAAAATCGGTTCGTCCGCATCGCTAACCGGAGCAACGGCGCTTTCGGATGATTTCTGGGCAACAACGGGCATATCTTGGCTTGATTTCTTTTGTTTTCTAAAATCCACGTTATTTTCTTTTTTATTTATCAATGCGGGAAGCCTGGGACGAAGTGAGAACACTAGCTTCCCTATATTGCTATTTTACATAATTTCACGAAATATGCAATTGTTTGCTTAAAAAAGCCCCATTTTAAAAATATTGACAGCGATGTTAAAATATGCAATAATAGCCGGAATACAAAAAAAGCTCAAAAAAGGACTAAAAATGAAAAATCTGTTTTGTATTGCTCTTTTATTGCTGACTGGATGCGCTGGCTTTGAAAAACCTGAACCAGCGAAATATCAGTTCAACGAGATAACTCCTTCCGATAGTTCTGTTCCAAGGGCTGTTAGAGGGATACCTGGTATCCGACCCTTAACCGAGTTGGAGATCAGGGAACTTGATAAACCTCGCAAGAGGTAATCAATCTTCGGAAACGAGTTTCCATGGAGCTATCTAGGCGTTGCCCGGATAGCTCTTTCTTATGTGTATTATTGCATATTTTTTCATTCTTGCTATAATCAAAATGTAATAAACCTTAAAACAAAACAATGAACAAGACTATTCATACTGGTGTGGCAATTGCGATTATAGTCGTGGTCGCAATAGTCGCTGGCGGATTAATTTATTTTAGCATTGGAAATAAAAACCAAACGATAAATGAAAATCAATCTCTAGTCAAGCAAACAGGCATTGGACAAAAACCGTCTGAAAATCCTGGAACTGCAACACAACAAGTTGCAGAAAATTTCAGTAGTGATTATATAGAATATCAAGGCAATAAAATAACTTTTTCATTTCCTAAGAGTTGGGGTAATTTGCTTGTTCCAAAAATAAATGACAATGGCTGGGTAATTTCTCCAAACAATTATGGGAATACCGAAAGTGGCAGTGATAATTCCGTGCTAATTGGGACAGCAGGGCTGGAAAATGAATTTTCTAAAGTTTTTTCAAGCTACAATTACGGCAGCAAAAAAGATTATAACGAAGTTCCAACAATTTCCTTAGCAACATTTCCTGCTCAATTTGCCGATGACAAGGGCGGAGATTTTGCTGGTTTGACTAAAAAAGAGAAAGATAAAGATTTCAAGCCGCTGTTTGATGTATATAATAAAAAAGGGTTGAATGGGATTGATTTAAGTCAGAAATGCTTCTTGAATGTTGATACAGCAACTGATTGTGCCAATTCAAATTATCAAGGATACTGGTGGGACAATTTTGATGATATAGCAGATAGAATAGGGGTTCGTTATTTTGAAAATCAAAATTCTGATTTGCAAGGAATTGGCTTTTTTGATGTATCTGGACAAGAAACGCCTAGCACAATTTCAGCGTATAAAATTGCGCTAATCAATCCACAAAAAAGAATTTTAGTTTATATTTATCTGCCTCTTAATGGAATTTATTCATTCACAAATTCAACAGTCAACGTTCCAACTGCTAATGAAATGAAGAAAGCTTATAACTATCTGGAAAACCCAGCCAATTACAAAAATACTCAACTGGATCAATTTATGAACGAAGTTCAAAGCCTTGTTTCTTCTCTTAAAATTACCCCTTAAGTTTAGCAACCCTATTTTTTCATTGGTTGATAAAACAGGGTCTTCTAAGGCCTTGTTTTTTGTCGCCCTGCGAAGAAAATCCCATTTTCTTCTTACAGGCCACCGAGCAAACAAGCTGCCCGCGGTCAAGGTGGAGATTCATACTACCTTGACCGCACTAGGGCAGCGGTTTGCTATCAAAGTTGACTATTTACAAAGATAGCGATACACTAATCTGATTTAATCAATCAGTTTTTTTGTATGCAGGACAAGCTAAAAAACATCATTGAGAGATTCAAAAAAAGCCAAACCTCTCTTGAAGCCTATCAAGCCATTTCTGATTTCACGGAAATAGTTTTGGCTGTTCCGGAATATATCGCCCAGGTGGAAAAAGAGGGAGAAATTATTCATCAGGAAATGATTGATCTTAACGCAGATAAAGGCTGGAATTATGGTTTGGGAGGAAAAGAATTAAAAGAACACAATCAATACAGGGATAGAAAATCTAAAGCTTTACATGAATTGAATCCGGCGTTCCCATTAAATAATCTGAATGCAGTTTATGAGGGCATTAAACCGGAAAATATTCCGGCTAATTCCGCTTGGCTCTTTAACCGATTCAGTCCGGATGAACCTTTACCCGAAGACGATAAAAAAGAGTATCAGCTATTCATTGATAAAGTTTTCAAAAAAATAATTCCTTTCCTTAAAGAGGAAAAAAGAGAAGCCGTAAAAACTACGACTAAGAATACAAAATGGGAAGATATCACAATCAAGTTTTTGAACGATTACGACGTGGAAATAAAAAACAGAAACAAGATTTTTAAATCTGACTACGAGCAAATGGGTTTTGCGGACAAGAGAAAAGATAATCAACAGGAAACAAAAGCAAAGGAAAGCTGGAAACTCTTGCAGCACTTTTCAAGGAATAACAACGTTTTTCCATTGAATGCACCTACACGTCAAGAAAACGACAGGCACAAAAAGCAAAAGCAGGAGTTATCCAAGCTGCTGAAAGATTACTTCGGCATAGCCGATGATCCGATTGCATATGACGAAGATAAAAGAGAGTATCGCCTAAAAATTCAACTGATTCCTGAAAAGATATTTCAGGAGCAATGGGCGGACAGAAATATCTTCGAGGAAAATTCCCTGTGAAAATTCGATAACTAACCCAAAGAAAAATCCCTAATCATCGGGGATTTTTTTGTTTGGGAGAATTTTCGCACACAGAGGTTAGGGGAACCTAATCTCTATGGAATATAAATTCAGCCCAAGGCTGCGAGGAAAACTGATTGACTATTTTCTGCGAAAGCATAAGGTCGAAGTTTCGCAAGAGCAAGCTGACGAATATCTCAATTCGATGGCTGGTTTGTATTCGACGTTCAAGAGGAGGAACGGAAAAGAAAATTTTTACTCGCCGGCAGGCGAGGAAAAAGTTTCGTTGCGTTCCTCTACTTAACTTGATTACTAATACACATCTACGGGAAATATATGGGCGAGTTTTTTCAACACAGACTAATAATTTCAGGGTTTGAAGTTGAGTATTTTTACTACAAAGACAAGTCAATTTATCGTGGTTATGGTGCACGCACGAAAAGGGAAAAAGTTGAGGATGAAATTGTGCCAAAAGACGAGAAGGTTCAGGAAGCAAAGGCTCAATCCTCCGTCAATCGGACGAGAAAAGAAATCAGAAGACGGATAAATTCAAATCCCCAGCTCACAAAGTTCCTGACCCTGACTTTTAGGGATGAAATAACTGAAATGGATATAGCCAATCCTAAATTTAACCTATTCACTCAAAGAGCCAAAGATAAGTGGCCGGAATTCCAGTATCTGGCTGTTCCTGAATTCCAAAAATCTGGTAGAGTTCATTATCACCTGCTTTGCAATCTTCGCTACGTGCTAAGCCACGACATTGAAAAAGTTTGGGGCGAGGGGTTTATCAACATCAGACGATTGCATGGAAATTTAGGCTGGTATTTATGCAAGTATCTGCAAAAAGATATGTTTGATAAAAGAATGTTCCGGAAAAAGAAATATTTCTGTTCCCAAGATTTGGCAAAATCCAGGGAAATTGTCGGAAAGAAAGCCCAGGAGTTTCTCAAGGGATATTCTCACAATTTGAAGCTAATGAAAGCAACAATATTCCACAATGAGTTCATCGGCGAGGTCGAATTCACTCTTTTGCATTTCAGAACAAGAAGTCTTGATCTCAAATGGTCGGATGAGCAAACTTGATTTTATCAAATAACTTAGCTAGGTTATGGATACTATGAAATATATCCTTTACACCCGAAAATCATCAGAAGACAAAGGAAAACAAATATTGTCTTTGGAATCGCAGACAACCACCATGAAAAAAGTGGCTGCTGATTTAGGGCTGAAAATAGTCAAAGTATTTGCCGAATCGAAATCCGCCAAAAAGCCCGACAATCGCCCGCAATTTTTGGAAATGATAAAAATGCTTGAAAGCGGAAAAGCAAACGGAATCATTTGCTGGAAGCTTGACCGCTTATCAAGAAATCCGGTCGAGAGCGGAAAAATCCAATGGCTTTCGCAGCAGGGCATTATTCAGGTTATTCAAACCAGCGAGAAAAAGTATTTGCCTGACGACAATGCACTCATTTACAACGTGGAAAGCGGAATGGCGAATCAATATATCCGTGATTTATCCAAGAATGTAAAAAGAGGGCAGCAAACCAAACTTGAAAAAGGTGGTTATCCAAATTACGCTCCGATAGGCTACAAAAATAATCCGCTTGATAAAACAATAGTCATAGATGAGGCTAGAGGAAAATATATCAAAAGAGCTTTTGAGCTTTACGCTACCGGAAGCCATAGCTTGAAAGATGTCGCCGATATTTTATACAAAGAGGGTTTTCGTTCAAGAGGAGGCCATAAATACAACAAAAGCAAAATTCATAGGATTCTACAGAATCCAATTTATTACGGGGTGATGTTTGTTCACGGAAAATATTATCCGGGAAAGCATGAAACAATCATCTCAAAAGACTTGTTTGATAAAGTCCAAGACGTTTTTAACAATAATAATCGCAGTCGCTACAAAAAACATTTCTATCCCTTGCGAGGATTTATGACCTGCAATGTTTGCGGTTGCTTAATAACCGCACTAGAGAAAAAAGGATTTGTATATTATTACTGCACCAACGGAAAAGGAAAATGCGAGGAGCACAAGCACTACCTCAAGAAAGAAAAAGCCGAGAAACTTTTAGCTTCCATTTTTCCAAAAATCCAGTTTGATAAAGAATTTATTGAAATTTGTTATCTGGCTGATCAGGAGAAAAACCAAAAAGACGAAAACTTTTTTGAAAACGTAAAAACCAATCTTGAAAAAAGGCTCAAATCTCTCCAGGAGCAGGAGCTGAAGCTTCTGGACGCACAACTCACCGGAAAATATACCCAAGAGGCCATAGAAGTGAAGCTAGGCACGCTCAACAAGGAATCAGCAGACATAAAGCAGCAACTTGAAACACTTGAAAAACAAAGCCCCGAAATGGACGAGCGAACTTTAGAACAGACCAAAAAAGTGTTTTTAGAGCCGTATTTATTGGAAAAAGATTTTATTGAGGGTGATGATTTTAAAAAACGTGAAGCTCTTGAAAAACTACTTTTGAACGCTTCCATTGAAAATCAAAAAATAGCTTGCTTAAAACTAAAACAGCCTTACCAGATACTTGAAAAAGTAGAAGATAAGACTGATTTTAGACAGCTTCGGAGAGGCAGGGATTCGAACCCTGGGAACCCGTGAAGGTTCAACATCTTAGCAGGATGCTCCTTTAAGCCGCTCAGGCACCTCTCCAGGATATTTTTTATTCTTTTTATTTCTTTTTCGGAGGCGAGAGGATTCGAACCTCTGGAACCCTTGCGGGTTCTCCAGTTTTCAAGACTGGTGCATTCGTCCGCTCTGCCACACCTCCATTTATTAAGTTTTACTGCTAGCGGGAACCTGCTAATGGCGGTGGCAAGGCCAATCAGCCTCGTGCCGAAGGCATCTCCCCATAAAATAAAAATTAGCACGAAAAATTGGCTTTGACAATCATTTTATTGTTTGTCTCGCGATAACGGCGCCATAAACTTTTTTGGCTCCATTTGCCTTGAGTATCTTCGCGCATTCCCGAAGAGTCGCTCCGGTCGTGGCAATGTCGTCGATAAGCAGAATTTCTTTGTTTTTCAAGATGTCCTTGCTAAATCGGGCGTTAAAAGAAAAAATATTTTGGATATTTCGCAGTCGTTCCCGGTAATTCTTTATTTTCATCTGGGCTTTATTGTTTTTGTCTCTCTTTAAAACATCCATCACTTCTATTTCCAAGAGAGGCGCCAGGTTTTTTGAAATATTTTCCGCCAAAAGCCGGCTTTGATTGAATCCCCGCCAGCGCAAACGCCGCGGATGCAGAGGGACGGGCACGATAAGCTCGGGGATCGGTAGATCGTTTCTTAATAGCGCTTTTAGCATTAATTCGGAAAGAGGCCCGGAAGAATCAGAGATAAAGCGGTATTTTAGATTGTAGATCAATTTTTTTACCGTCTGATTTTCGTAAGAAACAGCGGTTACAATGGCATCCAGAGAAAATTTTCTTGCTTTTTTGCAATCCGGGCACAAAGCTCCTTTTTCAGTGATATTCTTTTCGCAAACCGGGCAAAGTTGAAAATCAAGGATCTTTATTTGCGAAAAGCAAGCAGAACAGAGCCAGTTGCCTTCTCTTCGGCAGCCGAGGCAGCTGGTGGGGAAAAGAGTATCAAGAACAAATTTTTTGGCCAGGCTGAGCTCATATTTGCTCATAGCCTAAATATATATCAATGATGCGAGGAATCAAGTATTCTGAGGGAGGTAAAAGCGTGCTTGTGGATAAGTAAGCCCCTTCTGGGGTTGTTATTATTTCGAAAATGTGCTAAAATTAAAAAGAACTAAAAACAAAAATATTTTGCCTTCCATCAAGAAAAACTATTTATATATTTTTATTAATGACAAGCCCGATTTGGAACCGGTGGGCTTGTTTTTTATTTGACCCTTTTTTTACGCAAATGTTCAATTTGTTTTCTTCAAAAAATAGGTGTCTGGGTCTTGATATCGGAACAACCGGTGTTAAAGCTGTGGAGCTGAAAAAGGAAGGCAATACGCCAGTTCTCGTAAACTACGCGATATCCTACGATTCCGGTTCTCTCCTGCAGTCGAGCGAGCTGGAAATTCTTGACGGCCAGACCAAAGAGATCATCCTTAATGTTATAAAAAAAGCCGGATTTAAGACAAATAGGGTTGTCGTGGGAATACCGGGTTTCTTGGCATTGATCTCCTTCATGGAAATTCCGGAAATGCCGCGACCTGAAATCGATCAGGCTGTCCGTTTCGAGGCCAATAAATATATTCCGGCGCCTCTTGAAGAAGTCAGTTTGGGATGGGAAATTATCGGGAGCTTTCAGGATAAGCCTATGGAGGGGGGGCAGCCAATGAAGCAAAAACAAAAACTGCAGATCATGGTCGTATCCGTTCCGAAAATTTCAGTATCCAAATTGACCAGCATCGCCAAAGAAACCAGTCTTTCTCCCATCGCAATGGAAGTGGAAAATTTTGCAACCGTAAGATGTCTTATCGGAAATGACAAAGGAACATTTATGATCGTGAACATTGGAGCCAAGGCCACAGATTTTACGGTGGTCAGCGACGGAATCGTGCGAGTCACCAGAAGCATCGACGTGGGCGGAGCGGAAATTTCGAGATCTCTTGCCAGCGGGCTGGGGATAGACCTTCAAAGAGCGGATAAGATCAAAAAATCATCCCAGATAAACCTTGCCGATCCAAAAGACAAATTATCAAGCCTTATCGGTCCGGTAGCCGGAATAATTATTGACGAGATCAAGCGGCTGAGGGAAATCTATCACAAGAAGAATCCGATCAAAAAAATCGAGAAGCTGGTTTTTGCCGGAGGAACGTCCAAGCTATCCAGCCTTATTGATTTTTTTGCCAGCGAACTTTCCATCGAATGCCAATTGGGAAATTCGCTTGCCAGAGTTGCAGTCGAAAGTAAATACCAGGAAGTCGTGGAAAAAGTGGCTCCAGAATTGACAGTAGCTATCGGTCTGGCCCTGCGGGGCATGGATGAAGCTTAACCGAAATTGGGAATTTGATGGAAAAACCATTAGATGGTAAAATTATAAAAGATATATAAAACTTAAAATAAATATAAAATATGGTTACAAATATCAATCTGGCCGCCCCGGAAAACGAAAAAAAGACCATGCTGACGGGGAAAGCGGCCTTGGTTCTGTCCATACTCCTAGTTTTACTGACACTTTTTGTGTTTGGCGCAGTCTCGTATTTCAAAAACAGCTATAGCGTTCAAGCTGCCCAGGCAGAAAGCGACATAAATAAAGAGAAGGCAATAATGTCTGGGAAGACCTACTCAGAACTTTTTGATTTTCAGGAAAGACTCACGCTTCTCGACGGCGTTTTGGGCAACCATAGCTATTGGGACAGTTTTCTGAAAAATTTCAGCCAGTATATTATTCCGGATGTTCATTTGACCGGTCTAACTTTTAACGATAAAGATAAAACGCTTAACATCAAGGGAATTGCTTCTAATTTTGAGGTTCTCTCGCGGGAAATAATATTGCTCAAAAGTTATCCCGGGGCGGACAGCATCGAATTCAAGAATGCCAGTGAAAGCACGCAAAGCGGAGACGGGCAAAGCGGAGTCAGCTTTGAACTAAACATAAAAACCAATCCGTCCGTTTTAAAAAAATAATAAAAAAAAATGATCAATAAAGTAGTCGGATTTAAGGTGCTTATCTTTCCTTTGGCAGCTGTCATTGTGGTGATGATGAGCGTGCTATATATCAAGCCGGCATATGACGAAATGCAGTCACTTAAGCAGGCAAAAGCGGAAAAACAGCTTCAACTCGACGGCCTCCAAAAGCAAAACCAAAAGTTGGCGGAGCTGAAAAAAAAATGGGATTCTATGGATAATGATAGATCCTTAACGCTAACAGCCCTTCCTGCCGGAAGTGACATCGAAAATTATATATCCGAACTATACGGGAGGGCCAGTCGGAGCGGTGTATTGCTGAGCAACATAACGTCAGGTGAAAAAAATTCCGCCACGGATTCATTTGTTTGCGGCTCCATTGTTAATTCCGTCGTCTCTGCTCCCGCTGCTGAAACAGCCGCCGCGTCAGAAATATCCGGCACTTCTAAAGCCGGCAATGCGCCCATAGCGGGAAAAGCCCCGGCCGTTGCTCAATCATGCGTAAACGCGATATCGGTAAAACTGACAGTTTCCGGGAATTGGGACCAGATCGTCAATTTTTTCAAATATTTGGAGGACACGAATCGGATAGCGAACATAACATCAGTCGATATGAAGAGCGGCCAACAAAGCAAGTCGGATCAGCAATCACCGGGTGATCTAATAAGCGTGTCGGCTGATCTGTCCGTTTTCTATAAAGAAAAAAGCGAAGCGGGCAGCGCAAGCACCGTCAGCGGCTTGGCCAGCGGTAACGGTTTTGAAGAAAGTGTCATAAAAAAACTCAACGAAGTTGTTTTCACTCCCTATGTTGCTCCGGTCGTTTCGGGATCGGGAGAAAGAAATATCTTTAAATAATCGCACAGTTTATATAATAATGGCGGAAAACACAAAAGGAAAAAGTGATGAGACCGGCTTGGCGGAAAAAAAGGACTGGGGGGGTTCAAAAATATCACCTTTAATAATAAGCATAGTTCCTTACGAAGCCGCCAAAAAATACAGGTTTGTTCCACTGGAAAGGGAGGGACAGACGTTGAGGGTCGGAGTGGTCGATATGGACGATATCGAAGTACAAAACGCCCTTCAGTTTCTTTCCGAGAAAAACCGGTTGAGTGTCGAATTGATAAAAATTTCGGAAAATGATTTCAAAGTTGCCTTGGAAGCTTATACGAGTCCGAATTATTCGATCACGCAGGCGCTTGAATCCATCAGTAAAGAGGAAAAAGACGAGAAAAATGAAAAAGAAGGAACGAGAAAAGAAGCCCAGGAAGTGGTTTTGCGGGATGCCCCGGTTGCAAAAATAGTCGAAGTGATACTCAGAAACGCCATTGAAGGTTTGGCTTCAGACATTCACATCGAGCCGCTGGAGGATAGTGTTCGCGTGAGGTACCGGCAAGACGGGATCCTTCACAATTCTTTAGTACTTCCCAAGAAGATCGGACCGGCCATTGTCTCAAGGGTAAAAATCTTGTCCAACTTGAAAATTGACGAAAAAAGAAAGCCCCAGGACGGACGCTTCAGGGTGATCGAAAAAGGAAAGCAGATCGATCTGAGAGTTTCTTCCCTTCCGGTCTCGATGGGTGAAAAGGTGGTGATGCGGGTTCTTGACAAAGAGAAGGGCCTTATTGATCTGGATGATCTGGGAGTGCGCGGAAGAAATTATAAGATCGTCAAAGACAGTATCGCCGAGCCTTACGGAATGATACTGATCACGGGTCCTACGGGTTCCGGAAAATCGACGACGCTATACTCGATTCTGAAGCTGCTGAACAAAGAAGGAGTTAACATCGTAACGCTGGAAGATCCGGTGGAGTATGCCATTGAAGGAGTGAATCAAAGCCAGGTCAAGCCGGAGATCGGGTACGATTTCGCTTCCGGGCTCCGATCAATCCTGCGCCAGGATCCGGACATTATCATGGTGGGAGAGATCCGAGACAAAGAAACGGCGGAATTGGCGGTACATGCGGCGTTGACGGGGCATGTCGTTCTTTCCACTCTCCATACGAATGATTCCATTGGTGCCATACCCCGGTTCATTGACATGGGCGTCGAAGCGTTTCTGATTTCCTCGTCCCTTAGGATAATTGTCGCCCAAAGATTGGTAAGAAGAATTTGCCCTCATTGCAAAGAGGAAGTCCAGGTGAGCGAAGTCATGAAAGTAACCATGGAAAAAATTCTCTCTCAAATTCCCGAGGAGGAAAGAAAAGACATAGATCTCAAGAACGGCATAAAAGCCTACAAAGGGAAGGGTTGTCCGAAGTGCGGGGGGTCGGGAACGAAAGGGAGAATCGGGATTTTCGAGGTATTTTATCTGGATGCCGAGGTCGCCGATCTGCTGGGAGAAAAAGTGGAAGAGGATGATCTGCGCAAAGTAGCCAAAAAACAGGGCATGATCACGATGAAACAGGACGGAATGCTGAAGGTTCTCGGAGGGGAGACAACAATGGAAGAAGTGGAACGAGTCACGGAAGAAGGATTTTTGGAGACGGACTGAACAAAGAAAATATAATTCTAAATATAATCAGTATGGGCAAAAAAAAGATCTTGATTGTGGAAGACGATAATTTCGTGGCGGAAGTATATTCAACAAAACTTTTGGAAATGGGCCACGAAGTGATAATTGCCCAAAATGGCCAAGAGGGACTCAACAAGCTCTCGGAAAACAAGCCGGATATGATCCTCCTCGACATAATCATGCCGGTCATGGGCGGAATCGAAATGCTTGAAGAGCTCAAAAAAAATGAAGAATGGAAAAAAATTCCGGTGATCCTCCTTACAAATGTCGGAGAAAAAGACAGCATTCAAAAAGTGCAGAGCCTAGGTGTGCAAGATTATCTGATAAAGTCCCACTTCACCCCGGCAGAAGTGATAGAAAAAATTGATGCCGTACTGGGGAAATAAATACTGTTTAATTAGTATTAAAAAAAATGGAAAACCGCTCGCAATTAGAAGCAAAGTTCAATAATTATTTGGAACTGGTCGCCCAGCAAGGAGCATCGGATCTGCATTTAAGCGTGGGTCGTCCCCCCATAATCAGAATAGACGGGAAACTTTATCCAATTGCGGGCGAAGGCAAACTTTCGGAACAAGCTATGATCGGGATCGCAACCACGATCTTGAACGAGGAGCAGTTCAAAAGGCTGGAAGAGGAGAAGCAAATGGATTTTTCGGTGGACTTGGCCGGCAAAGCGCGTTTCCGGGCGAATGTTTTCTATCAAAAAGGATTTATCAGCGCCGCCTTTCGCATGATCCCTACAAAAATAAAAACGCTTGAAGAACTGGGTCTGCCGTCGTTTCTCTATGAGCTGACAAAACCATCCCAAGGGTTCGTTCTTATCACCGGTCCATGCGGCCACGGGAAGTCCACGACATTGGCGGCTTTGATGGATAATGTCAATCACACTCGCCAGGATCACATTATCACCATTGAAGATCCGATAGAATATCTTTTTGAACCGGATATGTGCATAATTGATCAAAGAGAGGTCTTTCAGGACGCTACCAGTTTCCATACGGCACTCCGAGCTGTTTTTCGGGAAGACGCCGATGTGGTGATGGTCGGGGAAATGCGTGACATAGAAACGATCAGCACGGCCATAACCGCAGCGGAAACGGGGCACTTGATTTTTGCCACGCTTCACACCAATGATGCCGCCCAAACCATAGACAGAATGGTCGATGTTTTCCCGTCCCATCAGCAAAACCAGATCAGGATGCAGCTGGCGCAAACTCTTCTCGGGATAGTCTCCCAGCGGTTGGTCAATAGGGTTGACGGCGGCAGGGTGCCGGCCATCGAAATTTTGTACAATAATAACGCCGTATCCAATCTTATCCGGGAAGGGAAAACCCACCAGATCGATCTAGTTATCCAAACTTCAAGGGAAAAAGGAATGATCCCGCTCAATCAATCTTTGGCAGATCTGGTAAAAAGAGGTATAGTTTCATTAGAAGAAGCGGAAGTTTATTCAACGAATAAGGATGAGCTGAGAATATTGCTCAGGTAATTTTACGAATTCTATGAAATACAAATACAAAGCCAGAAACCAAGCCGGGGCGGTCCAGGAAGGCATCGTCGAGGCATCCTCCTCTTCCAACGCCGCCGCCGTTCTCCAGCAGCACAATCTGGTAGTCGTCTTCGTCGAAGCGGAAAAAGATTCAGGAGCGCTATCGGTATTCTCCCGTTTTTGGGAAGGCGTGTCGGCCAAGGAATTTGTCATTTTTTCAAGGCAATTGGCGGTGATGATCGACGCGAAAGTGCCTTTGACGAAGGCTTTCAAAGGAATTTCCGAGCAGACGGACAATCCCTATTTGGCGAGAATTCTTTATTTTGTTTTGTCCGACATTGATGAGGGGAAGTCTCTGTCAGACAGCCTCAAAAGGCATCCGGAAGTTTTTTCGGATCTCTATGTGAATATGGTCCAATCCGGGGAAGTGTCCGGGAATCTTCAAAAATCTCTTGAGGATCTGGCCAACAATATTGAAAAAAATTATAACCTTACTCAAAAAGTAAAAGGGGTCCTCTATTATCCCGCTTTCATTATGCTCGCCTTTTTCGCAGTTTCTTTTTTGATGCTCACCTTTGTTATCCCAAAACTGATGAGCATGCTGAAGGAGACGAATGCCCAGCTTCCCATAACGACCAAAATGCTCCTGGTGATGGGTGACTTTATGCAAAAATGGTGGTGGGCGGTCCTTATAGCCGTCATTCTTGGAGTGATAGCCATCGTCTATTATATCAAGACGGAAGACGGAAAAAAAGAATTCGATGTCTTATCCATAAAAATTCCGCTCGTCGGCCGAGTTTTGAGATATGTCTATCTGGCGCGCTTTGCGGAAAATTTGGGAACATTGGTCAAAAGCGGTCTGCCGATCGTCAGCGCCCTTCAAATTTCGGGGCGGGTGATCGGGAACTCCGTATTCGAAGCCGATATCATGGAAGCGGCGGAAAGAGTGAAAACCGGCGGAATGATAAGCGAGGTTCTGGGAGAAAAAAAGGAATTTCCGCCGATCATGGTTCAGATGATCAAAGTCGGCGAAGAAACCGGAAAATTGGATGCTACCCTGAATTCGATGGCTGTTTTTTACGGCCGTGAAGCGGATCAGATCGTTTCCAACCTTTCCTCGATCATCGAGCCCGTACTCATTGTCATTTTAGGCATTGGTGTCGGCATTCTGGTTTTTTCGATCATCGTTCCGATATATAACATTGCTCAGGGAATAAAATAGGATTTGTCACCCGCAGGGGGAGACTTTGAAAAGATTGAAAGTTAATAATAAAAAATTAAAAACTAATCTGGAAAGGCAGGTGAAAAAATGAAAACAAAAAAATATTCAAAAGGTTTCACCCTAGTTGAACTTCTGCTCGTGATCGCGATTATCGCCATTTTAGCGACTGTGCTGTTTGTGAGCTTGGGAAGCCAGCGAGAGAGAGCAAGGGTTTCGGCCTTTAAGGAAAATGCCAGAGGCTTGGTCACGACTTTCACAGCCTGTGCCGATGGAGGCGGAACAATTGGTGCCACAAATTCGCTCGCAGATATAAGTTCAGGCGTACTGGCCTGCAGTGCGGGTAATAAGGCTGGTATCACTGCAAACGAGCCTGATGTTCCAAGTTGCGACGGAACGAATACTAAAGCACAGATTTCTTCGACGAGTGCCTCGGGCGATAGTTGGAATTTTTATGCGAAATGCAATCGATCTGGAAGTAAATACTGCGGAATGTATTGCAGCGCGGATGGTTGCAAGGTTGACGCGAAGAACGATAATACGGTTGACGCCGGTAGTTCCTGTGAATAAATTTGTTTTTTCAACGACTGGATTTCTGGACGAAACGTTGATCCAGGAATCCAGGATTGAGGAATGAAATGAGTTCTCGAATTTTATTTTAAATCACCCAAATGGATCGAGGAAGCGGAAAAGGTTTCACGATGGTTGAAATCCTGATTGTGATGTCAATCATCGCTATTCTGGCAACGGTCTTGTTCGTGAGTCTTGGGAACCAACGTCAACGGGCTCGGGTGGCTGGCGCGGTTGCAGCCGTGAAAAGCGCCATGCCTATTACACTCACCTGTGTTTCGATCGACGGCACGGTTCAGCCGCCCGACGTATCAGGTGGCAATCCCATCTGTTCCGGATCTCCGGAATCGCCAGCAGACTCTGTTTGGCCGGTTCTCTCAAACAACTGCCATTACTGCAATCCCTGGGATGGCCAAATCGTGAGATTCAGCTGTTCTGCCTGTGCCAGCGGGGACAGCATCTGTGACACAAAGAGCGGCCTATGCGAACAGAAGAATTAGTGACATAAAGATTAGCTTTCAAGATTAATGGAGCAAAAAGGATTTACATTGATCGAATTAATCCTTGTCGTTGTCATAATCGGCATCCTGGCAACGATGGTTTTTATCGCGCTGGAGGGGCAGGGGAAAAGAGCGCGGCTTGCGGCTGCCGCCACCTCGATAAAAAGCGCCATATCCGTCGCGACGGTCTGCCAGTCACTTGGAGGAACGGTCAGTGATCCGGGAAGCGATGTACAGGGACCGTCGGCTGATTCCGTTTGTCCCGACATTTCCCAATTCTCCGGCGAATCGTTCTGGTCAAAGCTTCCGGGAAAATGCTATTATTGCGGAAAGAGTTCCAGCACCATTTATTTCCAATGCTCATTTCAAAATTGCGCAACTGCAGGGGCTCAAAAAAGTTCCTGTGATTATGTCAGCGGGCAATGCGTTATAAAAGACCAGTAGAAGGTCAAGACAGAGAACGAGTTTCCGTGATGACAAATCGCTTCAGTGCGAAGAGTATAATTAGCCATAAAAACAAAAAATTGCTAAAATACAGACAATCAAAAGAAAGTGGATTTACGCTCATTGAATTGCTTATAGTTCTGACCATTCTGGCAATTCTAATGACAATTGCTTTCGTTTTCTTGGGAGATCAAGGCAAGCGAGCACGGCTCACGACGGCCAGTATGTCCGTTAAAAGCGCCATGACAATCGCGGCAGCTTGTTACACATCAGGCGGGACGATATCAAATCCTCCGTCCGGGATTAATAGCGGAAGGGGGCCGAGCAGTGATCCGGTTTGCGTCGGTTCTCCGACTCTCTCCGCTGAAGCTGTCTGGCCTCAGTTGCCGGAAAAATGTCGTTATTGCGGGGATATAACTGCCGATTCTAAAATAGAATTTGAATGCCAGAACTCATCTTCTTGCGGAGCCGGCTCTAGCTATTGCAAGATAGACACCACTCAATGCATCCAAAATAATTAGGCAATAATTTATTTAAAATAAAAAAAATGAAGAAAAAAACAAAATGGGGAAAGGGCTTCACGCTAATCGAACTCTTGGTTGTAATCGCGATCATCGGAATTTTGGCGGGAGTGGTTCTTGTCTCTTTGAATTCTCAAAGAGGCAGGGCTCGCGCCGCATCCGCGCTTCAATCGGGTATGAGTGCTATGCCGTACGCAGTTGAATGTACTTTGAGAAATCAGGCACTCTACTTTAATGGTGGTGCCGGTGCTCCTCTTTCGGACGATAATATATGTTATGGATCCGGTGCCAAATGGCCCGCAATCGGTTTATCGTCAACTGCGAATTGTGCCTATTTTTCATCGGCCGCTGGCCCAAATGATGCCTACTATATCATTAGATGCGCCGACGCACGTGTACAGATTGTTTGCAACGTTAATTATGACGGTTGGGGTGGTGATTATCGACCTGGTACTTGCATCCAGCAGACTTATTAGATTAGCTGAATATATTAGTTTTTCACTAAGTTTCAATCTTATCGGGATTGGAGTTTCTCAGCAACCCTGCTTTTCATCAAAAGCAGGGGAAGGTGGGAGAGTTATTGAAAAATTTCTAATTTCTAATTAAATCTGAATGCTTAAATTTCAAAAAAAAGGAAAAGGCTTCACTCTCATTGAACTCTTGATCGTGATGGCGATCATTGGAATTATGGCGGGAGTGGTGTTGGTTTCGATGAAAAGTTACGCTGTCAAAGGGCGGTCGACGAAAGTTCTGGCACAGGTCTCGAGCGTTATCCCCTCGATGATAAGTTGCTGGGGAAATGGAGGAGGCGTGAGACCTAGTGGGAGCGGCAATATATGCGATATTGGTCCTGGTTATGGAACTTGGCCCGATATGACTTCAATAGGCTACGGTTATGCTGGGATTCCTGGAGCAAAATTAAACGCCTGGTTTTTTACAGTCAGTAACGTGACCGATGGAGTAACAATCTGCTGTAATTCAGCAATGAATAGTTGCGGAACAGTCACTGTGGCATGTACCAACAGCTTAACCTGGTGAAACGTGCATTTGTGATTTTGGATTATTAAAAAATAATATCAATAATCTAGAAAGGCGGTGAAAAAATGAAAATAAATAAAAAAGGTTTTACACTGGTTGAACTCTTGGTCGTGATCGCGATCATCGGAATTTTGGCGGGAATCGTGCTGGTGAGCCTCCAGAGCGCGAAGAACAAGGCTAAATTGGCTTCGTTCCGCTCAACGGCAGTCAGCATTAACCCGGCGGCGATGACCTGCGCAGATGAAAGTTCGATCAATATAACCACTCCTGGCCCTGGCGTGAAGATTTGTTCCGATACCACCGTAATCAATGATCTTTATCCAACCTTAGCATCTGGAGTATGCGACAGCGCTTATACAGTCGTGGCTACTGATGCCAATTCAGCCGACGGCCAATACTCATTTACGGTTTCTTGCAACATCGCAACAGTTGCCCATTCAGTTACTTGCACCCAAAACGGCTGCACTCCGTAGTTCGAAAATTGGTTTTTTACTCATTCCCCTCGTTTTTTTCGAAAAGCGGGGGGTAGAGTGAAGATTGGTTTTTGGCTTTGTTCTTTATTTAAGTTTTAATTTTTTTTAAATGGTAGCTATATTTTTCATCGCTGGTCTCATTATCGGTAGTTTTTTGGGAGTCGTGAGTTGGCGGCTGAAAACCGCTGAAGACATTGTTTGGGAACGTTCGCACTGTCCGCATTGCAAGAAAAAGATCCGGTGGTATGACAACATACCGCTTTTGAGTTTCATAATACTTTGGGGTCAGTGCCGGGATTGTAAAAAAAGAATTTCTTGGGAATATCCGCTTATTGAGCTGGTGACGGGACTCTTGTTCGCGGCCGTCGCCTGGAAATTTTTGGGCACCTTGGGTTTCATGGCTGGCCCGGAAAGAATTTTCACCAATGGCGATATTGTTGATATGTCCTTTTGGCTCTTCGCTGTTTGCTATCTGGTCATCATCTTTTTTCACGATCTTGATTTTATGCTGATACCAGATGCGGTTGTTTATCCGGCCATACTCGTGACGCTGGGCTACCAATATTATAAATATATGGGGGGCCCTCTCGGTATTGCCTCTCTCAAAGCGCCTATCACCAGTGCCCTATTTGCGGCTTTCGTCGCCGCGCTCTTCTTTTTTCTTCTTATTTGGATGTCGCGCGGAAAGTGGATCGGCGGAGGGGACGTGAAGTTGGGATTTCTCGCCGGAGCGATGGTCGGCTGGCCGAAAATCCTTTTCGTTTTGTTTTTCGCCTATATGATCGGGGCAGTGGCGAGCCTGATTCTTATCGGCACCAAAAAGAAGACCTGGAAGAGCCAAATTCCTTTCGGTCCGTTTTTGGTGGCGGGCATTCTTATTGTTATGTTTTTTTCAGAGCAGATCCAGTTTTGGGCGAATCGGTATTTGGATATGAGGTATTAAGTAATTTAAAATTTCAAACTCTAAATTTCAAATCAAGTCTAGATGATTAAATTTTTAAGTTTAAAACTAAAAATTGTTACCCTGCGGGTGATTCCCCGTAGGGGAAAAAATTCCCGCAAAGGCTTCACTCTTATCGAGCTCATGGTCGTCATTGCTATTATCGGAATAATGGCCGGCATTGCCGTTGTTAATTTCGGCCGCAATTCTGATCGGGACGTGCGGCTTGAAAAAGACCGTCTAGTGACTTTTTTGCGGGACGTCCAAAATAAGGCTCTTTCGGGGGAACAGGTGCCGGGATCAACTGGCAAAGTTTGCGGATTCGGGATTCATCAAATAGGCAACGCGATCCAGGCTTATTATGTGGAAGTTGGCGGACTTTCTCCTCAAGATACTATCTGCGCAAGCCATGTAGGTGACGCAGGAACTGATTATCCTGGAAACATCTTTTATCCCGGAAATGGAGTGACCATCAGCGGGATGGCGGCAGGTGATAACATTTTTTTCCTTATCCCTCACGGTGACATTTATTATAATAACGGCAGCTTGCCCCAAAACATATATCTTTCCAAAACAGTCGGATCATCAACGGCCACTGTCCCTGTCACCATTACGCCGGGCGGCATAATCAAATAGAAAGAAGCGAGCTTTCCTAACATTCAATGTTAGGGCGCTCCCAATATTAATGTTAGGAGAAAATTTAGTGAAAATTCTCACCCTGCGGGTGATCCCCCGTAGGGGGAAAAATTCCCGCAAAGGCTTCACTCTGATCGAGATAATGATCGCTATTTTTCTTATTGGCGTGGCGCTGGTCGGCGCGCTGGCTTTTTTCAATTCCAGCCTAACAAGCAATTTCGACGCTAAGAACGAGCTGATCGCGGCCGGTCTCGCGCAGGAGGGAGCGGAACTGGTGAGGAATTTAGCTGATTATAAGAAGTTGCATGACGGCGCTACTTGGAGCGACCTAACAAATGCTTCAACTGGATTTCCTGCTTGTTCGAGGATCGATTATCAATCACTGACCAGTCACGGTTGCCAGAACGCGGCAATTGACGAAATTTGTTTTTCGGGAAACGGAAGATACTTTCAATGTCCTCCTAGTGGAACGGGAGTGGGCATGCAAAGGACGCTTTCGATTACTTGTGAGGACAGCAATAATAATCCGACCAATTGTAATACACCAATTAATGTAAAAAACTTAATAATAGTCTCCAGAGTTATATGGAATGATCGAACGACAACCGCCACCGACAGATTATATGAAAACAATTATTAAAAAAGAAAAAAAGAGCGAAAATAAGGGCTTTACTCTCATCGAACTGATAGTGGCCATTTTTATTTTTTCCGTTATCCTGACGGGAATTTTATCCGTATCGGTTTCCATCCTGAATGCCTATCAAAAAGCCAGATCCGTGAAGACGCTCAAAGAAAGCGCCGATTTCGCACTTTCATCTATTGCCAAAGACGTGAGGATGGGAAAAATTGAAAGCCCCTTTACGGTTAATGGCTCGCCTCACGCTAATGATGGTATAACCAAAGATGAATATTTTGCCGTGACGCGAAATAGAGATCAGGAAGTGGCTTGCTATCATGTGGTAGGCTCTTATTTAGGCGTTGCAACTGGCACGCCCGGCAGCGTTGACCATAGCACTCCTGCTGATTGTCCTCATGACGATGGTATTGATGTGACTGGTAATTATAGCCGAATAGTTGATCTCACCGGAACAGGAATGAATTTCGATCCTGTTACCTCCGGATTTTATAGCTTGCCAACCGATTCCACAACGCGCGGATGGGTGGAGATCAATCTCAACATCAAATCCGACGCGGGAAAAGAAATGGAAGCCGACCAGATCAATGTCCAGACAACTGTTTCTTCGCGGGATTATGGCTGGGAAAATAACTAATGATAAACGAATTTTAGAATAACTTTAACCACCCCCTATGCCTCAAAAAACAAACAAAAAAGGCGCCATCCTTCTTCTCACTACCATCCTCCTCTTCGTGATCCTAGGAATGGTCGTCAGCCTCTCCTATGTAACGGTTATGGAACAAAAGATGAGCGGAAAGACCAAATCCTCTGTCGCTTCCTTCTATAACTCCGAATCCGGAGTGGAATGGGCTCTCAACAAGATCGCGAGCAGCGATAGCACCATGCAGATCGCCAATCTTCCCGGAATCACCACCAATACCGATGGTAGCGTGAAGTGTCCCTTCGCAGGCTGCAATGTCTTCTTTCTCGATAAGGACGGAAAGGTTCTGGCTACCTCAGCAACCCTCTCCGAAGTCAAAGCTGTCCGCTCTGTCGGGGACCAAGGCGGAGACACCCAGCGCGCCATTGAGGCGGCGGTGGCAAGTGGAGGGGGAGGGTGCTATGTATCCTATAAGACAGGCTGTAGCGATTCGCCTGTGACTAGCGGCTGTTGCGTGACTGGTTTTGTCAATAAGGGTTCTGCTGGTACTTGGGGCATGTGCCATGGTAGCACCGGCACTTGGTACATTTCACGTCCACCAGGCGGTGGTTGCGATATGCCCGGATTTACTGGCGTTAGCGATACTGCCGGTGAGGCTTATGTTTGTTGCATGTAAATTTGACCGCTTCCTGACATCCTAATGTTGGGAAGTAGAAAAAGAGATAGTTGTTTTGTGAGAGCAGGTTTTCGACCCGTTCTCTTTATTTTTGCCTTTGTATCTGCTAAAATAAGCTTATGTCAGACAAAAAAGCGGCAAAATTACGCATAGAAAAGCTTCGCGAGGAAATCGACCGATTTCGCTATGATTATCATGTTTTGGACCGGCCGGATGCCACGGACCAAGTTTACGACTCCCTGATGCGGGAGTTGCGCCAATTGGAAGAAGTATATCCCGATCTCAGGAGCTCTGATTCCCCCAGTCAGCGAATCGGCGGGAAGCCGCTCGTGAAGTTTGAAAAAGTGCGGCACGCTCGTCGGCAGTGGTCGCTCGATGACGCTTTTGATCTTTTAGAACTTCAAAAATGGGAGGAAAAAGTAATGCGTCTGCTTGAGAAAAAGGGCATTGATGAGAAACCGGAATACTGCGCGGAGATAAAAATTGACGGGCTCAAGATCATTTTGACATACGAAAAGGGTCTCTTGATCCGGGCGGCGACGCGGGGAGATGGGGTGATCGGAGAAAACGTGACAGCACAGATCAAAACGATCCAAAGCGTTCCATTGCGGCTTAACAAAAATATTGACATCACGGTCGTTGGAGAAGTGTGGATGAAAAAAAGCGATCTGGAAAAAATAAACAAAGAGAGAATCAAAAATGGGGAAACGCCGTTTGCCAATTCACGCAACTCTGCGGCAGGTTCGATCCGCCAGCTTGATCCGAGGATCACGGCTGAGCGAAAACTAAGTTCTTTTATATACGACCTTGACGAAATTGAGGGAAAGTTTCCAGAAACTCAAACGGAAGAGCTGGATCTTCTCAAAAAATTGGGATTCAAGGTCAATGAATATCACAAATTATGCAAAAACACAGAGGAAATTGAAAAGGTTTTTCGTTCTTGGGAAGATAAGCGCAACAAGCAGGAGTATGGAATCGATGGATTGGTCATAAAAATAAATTCGAAGAGTTTGCAAGACGCGCTTGGGTATACCGGAAAGTCTCCGCGTTGGGCGGTGGCCTACAAATTCGTTCCGGAAAAAGTCACGACTATGGTCAAGGATATCAAAGTGCAAGTGGGCCGAACAGGGGCGCTCACGCCGGTGGCGCATCTTCGGCCAGTGCCAGTAGCTGGGTCGACAGTATCACGCGCGACCCTTCACAACGAAGACGAGATCAGGCGGCTGGATGTCCGGATCGGCGACACGGTGGTGATCCACAAAGCCGGGGACGTAATTCCCGAGATCGTGGAAGTGCTTAAAAACCTGCGGACCGGAAGAGAAAAGAAATTTCATATGCCCACGCGCTGTCCGATTTGCGGAGGGGGAGTAAAGCGGGAAATGATAAAAATGGGGAAAAGGGGCCCAGCCTCGACTCGCGAAGATCACTCGTCGACGCGAGGCGGGGAAGTGAGCGCAGCGCACTATTGCCAGAACAAAAAGTGTTTCGCGATCGAGAAGGAAAATATCATTCATTTTGTGTCCCGGAAGGGCTTTGATATTGAAGGCTTGGGCGAAAAAATCGTGGAGCAATTGATGAACGAAGGAATAATTTCAAATTTTGCCGATATCTTTGAGCTGAAGCAAGGCGATCTCGAACCGCTTGAGCGATTCGCGGAAAAATCAGCCGATAATCTCGTGATCGCGATCGAAAAAGCGAAAAAAATAGAATTTCCGAAATTTTTATACGCGCTGGGAATCAGACATGTGGGAGAGGAAACAACGCATCTCATAACTCAAAGCCTGAAACTTGTAACGAAAAAAGAAATTAAAAATTTATCTGATGCTATTAATGTATTTCCAATAATTTTGGCCAACGAGTGGTTGAGCATAAAAGGCGTAGGGGAGAAGTCCGCAGGAAGCTTGGTAGAATGGTTCAATAATAAAGAAAATCTAAAATTACTCGAGAAAATGAGCAATTTAGGAGTCGATATTTCAATTCCAAAATTTCAAACTTCAAATTTAAAATTTCGAAATCAGTCCTTTGTTCTTACCGGAGAACTAAACTCGATGAGCCGCGACGAAGCCAAAGAAAAAATACGCGCCTTGGGAGGGGACATATCCTCATCGGTCAGCAAAAAAACGGATTATGTCGTAGTTGGCAAAAACCCAGGTTCGAAGTATGATAAAGC
The DNA here is from genome assembly GCA_003157295.1 of Candidatus Moraniibacteriota bacterium. Classification (GTDB taxonomy): domain Bacteria; phylum Patescibacteriota; class Minisyncoccia; order Moranbacterales; family UBA11712; genus Fen-1326. The sequence continues at coordinate 23,765 of PMJF01000084.1, forward strand.
AAGGGAATTAGGAGTAAAAATTGTTGATGAAAAAGAGTTTAGAAGGATCATTTCCGGATAATATCTCATCAGAAACAAAAAATTAAAGTTTCTCAAGTAGGCTAACCTGCTCTGAGGCCATTTCAGAGCAGAACGCCTGTCTCGCTGACAAGGCGGGCAATACTTTCTAAACTTCAACTTTTTGTTTCATCAACCTATAAACATGCTATCAAAATCCGAAGTCCAAAAAATTGCGAGCCTGGCCCGCATTGAAATAACCGATGAAGAAGCCGAAAAATATTCGAAAGAGCTTTCGGAAATTTTGAATTTTGTGGAAAAATTAAACGAGGCGGATACGGAAGGAATTGAGCCGATCGCCCATATCACGGGAGCGAAGAATNNAATATCTAATATCTAATATCTAATATCTAGTATTTTGTATAAAGTATTTTGTATTTATTTGTGATTAAGGATCTCCACGAAAAATTAATTAATCAAGAAATCGCTTCCGAACAGCTGACTTCGGATTATTTTGCTAAGATCGAAGAGAAAGATCCTGAAATAAAGGCTTATTTAAGCTTAAACAAGGAGTTTGCTCTCGATAAAGCGCGCGCGGTCGACAAGAAAATAAAAAAAGGGGAAGAAATCGACCTTTTGGCGGGGATCCCGTTTGCCGTAAAAGATGTCATTTGTACGGAAGGAATCGTCACGACCGCCGGCTCGAAAATTTTGGAGAACTATGTACCGCCTTACGATGCCACAGTGATCACCAAGCTGAAAGAGCGCGATGCTGTCATTTTGGGAAAAACCAATACGGACGAATTTGCGATGGGGGCCTCGACCGAAAATAGCGCCTTCCAGATAACCAAAAATCCTCATGACACGATGCGAGTTCCGGGCGGAACTTCCGGAGGGTCCACAGCGGCGGTGGCGGCCGATGAATGCGTCTGGGCCTTGGGATCCGATACCGGAGGTTCAATTCGCCAGCCCTCTTCTTTTTGCGGAACAGTCGGACTGAAGCTGACGTATGGCACGGTTTCCCGTTATGGACTCATCGCGATGGCTTCGAGTTTTGATCAAATCGGTCCGATAGCAAAGACGGTCGAAGACGCGGCGATCGTCCTCGGCCGGATCAGGGGCCGCGACCCGAGAGATTCAACTTCGATGCCGACGGCGGACAAGAATTTTGAAGACGGCCTTACGGGGGACATCAAAAAGTTGAGAATTGGGGTACCAAAAGAATATTTTGAGGGAAAAGGTTTGGATCCGAGAGTCCGGGAAATTATCGAGAAATCAATTCAAAAATATAAAAGTCTCGGAGCGGAGATCGTCGAGATAAGTCTTCCTAGTGGAAAGTATGCGCTGGCCGCCTACTATGTGATCGTGCCTTCTGAAGTAAGCGCAAATATGGCGCGCTTCGACGGGATCCGCTTTGGCCAGTCGATCGGGGCCGAGAGCGAAAAAACCGGAGCGGACTATACTCTTTGGGATATCTATTTTAAGACCCGAGCGAAATATCTTGGGCGTGAAGTGAAACGCCGGATCATGCTCGGGACTTACGCGCTTTCGGCCGGATATTATGATCAATACTATATCAAAGCCCAAAAGGTGCGTTCTCTCATCAGAAAGGAATTTGAAGAAGCGTTCCAAAAAGTCGATTTGATCATTGGACCGACTGCCCCAACACCGGCGTTCAAGATCGGGGAAAAAATGGAAGATCCACTGGAGATGTATCTCGCGGATATTTATACGGCTCCAGCCAACATTGCCGGCATTCCCGCGATCTCCATTCCTTGTGGTACAATTGAAGAAGGAGGAAAACATCTTCCGGTGGGTCTTCAGCTGATGGGAAAATGGTTCGATGAGGAAAAAATTCTCAACGCGGCGCACGTTTTTGAAAAGAGCTAAAATTTATTTAGAAAACGGTTGTGGATATGAATATCATCACAATTTTTCAATCTTCTTGGGCGGCTTTTTCTCAGTCCAGCTTTTTTTTCTATCTCAGGATAGTGGCCGGATTCATCGTGGCCATACTCCTTATCGCCGATATTCTTCTGCTTTCCAAAAGAGTCCAAACGGATGTGACGGTGGCAGTATATGGCGCGAACGTTCCGAAGTTTAAAAAAGAAAAATATCGGGAGCGCTGGGGAAAAATCATGAAGCGAGTCGAAGAAGAGGGTATTTCAGGGGGAAAGTTTGCTTTGATCGAGGCGGACCGGTTGCTCGGGGAAGTGCTGGAAAAAGTCGGCTACCAGGGAAAAGACGTGACAGAAAAAATGGGACAAATTCCCGAGGGACAGCTGATCGGCGTCAGCGAGGTGACAGCCGCTCATGCCATCTCGGAGCAAATTCTTCTCGATCCGGCGCTCGAAATGAGCCTAGATGAGATAAAAGAAGCGCTCGCGGGATATGAAAAATTTTTTGCCGGACTTGAGATATATTAAACAATAAGCATCACTATATGAAAACGCGCATCGCCATAAACGGCTTCGGCCGAATCGGTCGGCCAGTGCTAAAGATCGCCCTGGAAAATGAGAATCTGGAAGTCGTGGCCATCAATGACCTGACGGACGACAAAACTTTGGCACACCTTTTGAAATATGACAGTTCGTATGGAATTTACGGAAAGGACGTTACGGTTCGGGGCGATGAGATCGTTGTTGACGGAAAGAGTATCAAAAGTTTCACTGAACCCGATCCGATGAAGCTTCCCTGGAAGGATTTGGGGGTAGACATAGTGCTTGAATGCAGCGGGGCCTTCGCGGATCGCGCCGGAGCACAAAAGCATCTGGATGCGGGAGCCAAAAAGGTGATCCTCTCTTCTCCGCCCAAGGGGGACGACATTCCGGTTTATCTTCTGGGTATCAATGAAAATGAAATTGACGTGGCGCAGGAAATCATTTCCAATGGTTCCTGCACGACCAATTGTCTCGCGCCGATGATCAAAGTGCTGGACGAAAATTTCGGAGTGGAAAAGGGATTTATGACAACGGTCCATTCATATACGAACGACCAACGTATTCTGGATCTTCCGCACAAAGATTTGAGACGGGCGCGGGCGGCGGCCATAAATATCATTCCGACCTCGACCGGCGCGGCGAAGACAGTAGCCAAAGTTTTCAAAGATCTGGAAGGGAAATTGAACGGCATCGCGATGCGCGTTCCGACCCCGGTCGTTTCGGCGACGGATTTTGTGTGCATCCTGAAAAAAGAGGCGACAGTTGAAGAAATAAATTCTGCTTATCGCGAAGCGGCCAAAACATTGCTCAAAAATATTCTGGAGGCAACGGACACGGAACTTGTCTCCTCGGATTTCAAGGGCAACCCCCATAGCGCGATCGTTGATCTTCCGCTCACAATGGCCAACGGCAATCTCGTGAAAGTCGTCGGCTGGTATGATAACGAGTGGGCCTATTCAAATCGCATGGTCGAAATGGCGGAGCTGATCGGAAAAAAATAAAATAGAAAAAAATGTTTGACATTCTCATCAAAAATTCCATCCTGATCGATGGCACCGGAAAGATCGGCTATAACGCGGATGTGGCGGTGAAGAAAAATAAAATCTCAAAGATCGGCGATCTGAAGCGGGCGAAAGGAAAAATTGAAATAGACGCTAAAGGAAAAGCGGTTTCGCCCGGATTCATAGACGCGCACAATCACTCAGACGGATACTGGAGAATATTTTTGGAGCCGCAGCTCCCAAGCCTGATCCATCAGGGAATAACCACGATCGTGGGCGGAAACTGCGGAACCTCTATTGCGCCTCTCACCAGCGGAAAGATCATCGAATCGATCCAAAAATGGGCGGATCTGAGGCAAGTGAACGTGGACTGGCTCTCGATGAAGGAGTTTATTGAGAAAATGGGCGAACGAAAGATGGGGGTTAACTTCGGGACACTGGTGGGTCACGGAACCTTGCGACGGGGAGTGGCGCTTGATGAAATGCGGCGCCTCGACCGGAATGAGCTAGAGGTGATGAAAAAAATATTGGAAAAATCATTGAGAGAAGGCGCTTTGGGTTTTTCCACGGGGCTGGCCTACAGCCATGAAAGAGGGGCGACTTGGGACGAGCTGTCAGAGATGATCGAGATTACAAAAAATTATGATCGCGTCTATACGACTCATATAAGGGATGAGGCGCAAAATGCCGTTGCGGCTCTCGCGGAGGCGATCGATCTCGCAAAAGAAACGGATGTCAATCTCCAAATTTCCCATCTCAAAATAATGGGAGAAAAAAATTGGCCCCTAATGGACGAGATGCTGAGGATGATCGATGCGGCTCATCAGTCCGGGATCAGGGTCAATTTTGATGTTTATCCCTATACCCAAACCGGCTCGGTCCTTTATGTATATCTGCCGCCCTGGGTGGCCGAAGGAGGGAAAAAGATGCTCCTCAATCGGTTAAAAGAGAAAAGCCTTCGCGAGCAGATCATCCGGGAAATGAGAGAGACGGCCCAATATCATTATGAAAATGCGGTTATCGCCATAAGCCCGATCAGCCGGTCTCTGGCTAAAAAAACTATTTCCGAAATTGCCGCGGCTCAGGAAATTTCGGTCGAAGAGGCACTCATCAACCTACTCATCGCGAGCGAAGGGAGAGTGGTGACGATCGTTGATTGCTTGAGCGAAGAAAATGTCAGAAAAGCGATCCGGCATCCGCTCAGCATGATCGCTTCGGACGGAGCCGGCTATGGCATTTCCCATAAAAATAGCGGGGAGCTGGTCCATCCCAGATGTTTCGGAACTTTCCCGCGGGTTCTCAGAAAATATGTACGGGAGGAAAAATTGCTGACTTTTGAAGAAGCGATCAGAAAAATGACCAGTCTTCCGGCGCATAAGTTCGGTCTCAAAAAAAGAGGGGTGATAAAAAAGGGCTATATGGCCGATCTCATCGTTTTTGATCCGAACAAGATCACTGATAAAGCGACAGTCGAAAATCCTTATCAATATTCGGAAGGTTTAAGCGAAGTGATAATCAACGGGAAACCTGCAATGCTTGGAGGAAAACTGACAGGGGAGATGGCAGGAGAGTTTATAGTGGCATAGCCGTCAAGAATAAACGGGATTTTAAAATCATGAAACCAAAAGCCAAAAATTTCATTTTTCGAGGATATGAATTCAAGCCCAAGTCGCTTAAGATAAAATTCGATTACAAGATCGAATTTTTTAACCGTGAGTCGCTGGATTTTACCGAGACGATCATTCTCTCTAACGTATCGAAAAATATTTCGAAGACAGGGCTGCGAAATTTTCTCGAGCCGTTGCATCTCATCTTGGGTATCAGTTACTACAAACTTTACTGTCCGCCGAAAATTATCTTGCCTTTCAGGCTCTCAAAAGAGCAGGCGGATTTTTGGAACACGGTTTATCGAAAAGGCCTTGGAGAATTTTTTTGCCGGAACAATCTTGATCCGAAAAAAATCGCAAAGTTTCCATCCTCAAATACAAAAACCAATTCAATTAACCTGAAGGTCAGCGATCGTGCCTTGCTCGGAATCGGGGGAGGAAAAGATTCAATTGTCGCGGCGGAACTCCTTCGCGGCTTTCCCGTTACCTCTTTTCTGGTCGAGACGCAGAAAAAAGATCAAATTTCCGAAATAGTGATGAAAAAGATCGGAGATCCGTCGCTCAAAATAAAAAGGATGTTGGATCCCAAAATTTTCAAAAAGTGCGTTGGTGGATATAATGGTCATGTTCCAATTTCAGCCGTTTTTGCTTTCCTTGGAATGCTATCAGCAGCCATTTATGATTATAAATACGTGATTGTGGGCAACGAGCAGAGCAGTAATTTCGGAAACATTAAATATGGAGGAGAAACGATAAATCATCAGTGGAGCAAATCGTCGGAATTTGAAGTGATGTTTCAGGATTATACTAATAAATACATAACGCCAGATATTACATATTTTTCGCTTTTGCGTCCTTTTCATGAAATTCGGGTCGCGGAAATGTTCGCGAAATACAAAAAATATTTCCCGATCTTCTCCAGTTGCAATAAAAATTTCAGGGTATTTGAGGAACGGCCAAATTCTCTATGGTGCGGCGAATGCCCGAAGTGCGCTTTTGTTTTTTTGATACTAGCTCCCTTCTTGAGCAAGAAAGATATACTTGGCATATTTAAGAAAAATATGTTGGCAGACAAAAATCTTTTGCCGCTTTTTCGGGACTTGCTTGGATTTGGCAAGCTGAAGCCTTTTGATTGCGTTGGAACATTCGAAGAGGCGCAAGCGGCTCTCTTTCTTGCCTCAAAAATTTATCGAAACGATATAGTGGTAAAAACTTTTTTGCCAAGAATAAAAAATCCTCAAAAAACCATTGAAAAAGTTTTCGAAATAGCTGCCGCGCCGACACTCCCGACCCCGTTCAAATTTTTAGGCTTAAAAAACGTGGCTATTTTAGGCTATGGCAGGGAAGGAAAGATATCGGAAAAATATATCCGGAAAAATTATCCAGCTTTGAAAATAGGAATTATCGATCAAAAAATTGATAAAAATTATCTCGAAAAACAGCAAGATTATGACCTGGCGATCAAAACATCCGGAATTTCAAAAAGCAAAGTCAAAATTCCATATACCACCGCAACCAATATTTTTTTCTCGCTGAACAAAAATTTCACGATCGGCGTGACGGGCAGCAAGGGCAAAAGCACGACGGCCAGTCTCATCTATGAAATTCTGAAAACGGCGGGAAAAAAAGTGCGCCTTATCGGGAATATTGGAAAACCAATGCTCGAAGTTCTTTTGGGGAAAGTTGATCCGAAAGAGATTTTTGTCATCGAACTTTCAAGCTATATGCTCGAAGACATTGAATATTCGCCGAACATCGCGGTGCTGACCAATCTTTTTCCCGAACATATGGACTATCATAAGGGCGTCGGAAATTATTACGCGGCTAAGAAGAACATTTTCAAATTTCAAAATTTCAGCGACTTTGCGGTGAAGTCACCCTTTGTCGATAAAATTCCGCTCGAAAAATCCGAAATTCCGCTTCTTGGCGATCACAATCTTCAAAATATCAAAGCGGCGGTCAAGGTGGCGCGAATCCTCAAGGTTCCGGACGCAACGATAAAAAAAGCCATCGAAAATTTCAAACCGCTTCCGCACAGGCTGGAATTTGTGGGTGAAAAAAATGGAATCAGATTTTACGACGACGCAATTTCCACGACTCCTGAATCGACGATCGCGGCTATCAAATCGATCAAAAATATTGGCACCATTTTTCTTGGAGGAGAGGATCGGGGATATGATTTTCGGAAACTGGAAAAAATGCTGCGGAAATACAATATAAAAAATATTGTGCTTTTCCCCGATAGCGGAAAGCGCATTCTGAAATCAAGGAAAGGGTTTAATATCCTCGAAACGCGTAGCACGAAAGCAGCGGTTGCTTTCGCTTTCAAAAACACCGCTAAAGGGCAAACTTGCCTTCTTTCCACCGCTTCTCCCAGCTATTCGCTTTGGAAGGATTTCGAAGAAAAAGGAAAAGAGTTTCGAGAAGCAGTTATAGAGCTGGAAGAGAAGCATATAATTTAGGCTATCTAGGAAATAGGATCTTTCAAACGATAAAAAATAAAGTGCATACGAAAAGAATATTAAAAAAGAATAAGTTTATTTATTTTGGACCAGGTTTGGCTTTTGTGCTTTATCTCTTATTTTTTTTAGTCTCGCCAACAAATGCTGCGGATATTTCCAGCACGCCCATTCCTGCTGATTATTTTGGAATGCATTATTACTGGTCGGATACAAGTTGGCCATCAGTTTCTTTTGGAGCCGTTCGTTTCTGGCAAAATGAAGTGGCGTGGAAAGACATAAGCCCATCCAGCGGAACATATGATTGGGCGAAGCTGGATACGCGCCTCGGCGATGCCGAACAGCACAACGCAGATGTCACGTACGTTTTTGGCGATCCGCCTGCATGGGCAGTTCCCGGAGGGGAGTGCTCGGGTGACTTTTTGTCTAGCGATGGCCTTATGTGCACCAAAACTCCCAACATTTCTGATTGGGATAACTTTGTTACTGCGGTGGTGACCCATGCCAATGGTCGGATAAAATACTGGGAAATATGGAATGAATTCAACTGGTCGATCAAAGACGTAGCCTCGGGGGTACCTCCGCTGGGTTATCATATCGACACAGTCGGTTTGGCAACGATGGCCCAACACGCCTATAACATCATCAAAAGTATCGATCCCGATGCCGTAGTTTTGGCTCCGAGCGTTGGCGGATATAATGCGGGCCTCTTGGAATGTTATCTAAAACCAGTTGGTGTCGACTGTACAAATTCTTCGATCTGGGGAACTGGGGCGGGCGGCGCAGCCTACGCGGATGTTATTGCCGTCCATCTTTATGATGGCCGCCCGGCGGAAAATATTGTAGAGAAAAATATTCCTGGCGTAAATTCGACGGAAATAAGCGCTTATCGGGCCGAGATGGAAAGAGCAGGCGTTGCCGAAAAACCCCTCTGGGACACAGAGGGAAATTGGTATGATCAAGAGAAGGATCCAGCCGATCTGTTGAATGCCTCAAGTAGCGACGCAGCGGCATATGTAGCGCGTTCCTATCTTTTGCGCTGGTCAGAAGGAATCAGCCGTTTTTATTGGTTCGGCTGGGAAATGGACCCGAATTATGGCGGTTTGTGGGATGGAAACAGCAAAAGTATATATCCCACCGGAACGGCGTATGGCGAGGTATATAAATGGATGGTGGGGGCAACAATGAAAAGTCCTTGTGCGTCCTCAGGCGGAGTTTGGGAATGCGATTTTACGAGGCCAAACGGATATGAAGCGAGGGCAGTTTGGAGTCCCGATGGCAGTCAACAATATGATGTACCCAGCCAGTTTTCATATTATCGGGATCTGGCAGGCAGTATTCACCTGGTTTCCGATGGGCAAGTGGATATCGGACCATCGCCGATCTTGATTGAAACTCCTGTGATTATTTCAGATGGCGAGCCTTCAGGAACACTTCCATCAAATACCACCCAAACGGAACTCTCTCTTTCCACCAATCGAGATGCTGCCTGCCGCTATTCGTTGAGTGCCGGAACTGCTTACGAAGACATGCTGAATGTTTTTTCTACGACTGGTGGAACAGCTCATTCAACCACCGTCACCGGTCTTTCTAACGGCGCTACTTTCCATTACTATGTCCGCTGCCGTGAAGCGTCGCTCAATATCAATACAACTGAATATGTGTTGAGCTTTTCGGTGGCAGAATCATCTGACGATACTAATACTCCTCAGGCAGTTTCTGTTTCAAGACCAGGTCTCAAGACAGACGGCAAGACGCAAAATTTGAATCACAACTCAACTATTTATTTCTCTTCCAACGTACTAAGTTTTAAAGGAAAAACCGGTGGACTGGAAAATGGAACGGTGGAAATATACGCCGGGAAAAAGAAAATGGGAACCAGTGTGATCTCCAGCGGTGGCGAATGGAGCAAAAGGATTCATCTCAAAAAAGATGGAACATATAAACTTTCCTTCCGCTATTTTGACGAAAATGGGAACTTGATCAAAACATCATCCTCTTATGAGGTAAAGATCGATACAAGCGATCCCAAATTCACTGATCTCCCGTTGGCGCTCAACAAAAGACCCGGGCAGGAAATATTCTGGAAAGCGAAAGACAACGATGAAATAAAATATTCCAAGTATACTTTCAGGGGGAAAATCAAAACAACCACTTCAAATCATTTTTTCCTTCCTTCCCAAATCAACCGAGGCAGCTATATATTGAGGGTAAAAATATTCGATCGAGCCGGGAATTTCAGCTCCCGAAGGGTTCTGGTTCATTTTTTATAAAATCTC
>PMJF01000026.1 GCA_003157295.1 Candidatus Moraniibacteriota bacterium
GTTCGAGTCCTCGATCGCCCACAATCTTTTTCTTTCATATGGAAAGGGGTCGAAAATGGGAGTTTTCCCGTAGCGGAAGAGCTGAAATCGCGGGGTTTTAAGGAACAGAGCGACGGGCCCGTAGCTCATCTGGTAGAGCGCCGCTTTTGCACAGCGGAGGTGAGGAGTTCGAGTCTCCTCGGGTCCACCATAAACAAGTCACTATCTCATGCAGAAACTTTTGGGTTTCTGTTTTTTTAATGGTTGACGATTTATGCTTAAAATTCTAAATTGAAGATAGGTTATAAAAGCCATCATTGATGGCTTCAATAAAAAACGGAGGCTAACCATGAACAGAGCGGGGAGGGTTGTTCTTTCAACAGTCGTCATCATTTTTTTTGGTTGCGGGGAGTGTCCGCCAGAAAAACCAATAACTCGCAGCGAAGTGCCGCAGAACGTCGAGCCTGTAGTCAGGCGATACAAGGCGATGAGCTATATTGTGGGCTATCGTATCACAACAGATACGTATATAATAACCTCAATATATGATAGTGGATTACTTGGCGAAGCTGCATCTTCTTTTGGGGGATTGGGCACCATAGATACGGCTAAGCTGGTTCTTCTCCGTTCAGACATGGAGGAAGCTAGGGCTAAGCAGCTAAGAGTGATCTTTTTCGGTCACGAAATTGGTCAATCAGACGGTAAAATAGTGATTGTGCTTTGGGGGTACGAATACAAGCAGTACCATCAAATTTACGGACAGTATAAATGGGGGAAGGGCGATGTTCCTCCGAACTGAAGGTAATGAGAAGCAAACTCCGCCTCGGGACCGCAAGTCCCTTGGCGGAGTTATTATTTCAGGAGAAATGTTTGATTTTTTTCTAGCATGAACAACTTTTCATTCCTTCTGTGACCTCGATCGGATATTTTCCCGTGAGGCAGCCATAGCAAAAGTTTTTTGAATTTTTTCCGAGGCACTTCTTGAGGCCTTCGATCGTTTGATAGTGCAAAGTATCCGCGCCGATCTTCTTGCAAATTTGGGAATCTGTATTTGATGAGGCGATCAGTTCCTCTTTTGTCGGCGTATCTATGCCGAAATAGCAGGGGCTAATGATTCGCGGACAGCCGACGCGAAAATGGATCTTTTTTGTTTTACCGGCAGATTTGATAAGACTAATGATCTTTTGGCTTGTCGTGCCGCGCACGATCGAATCGTCGATTATCACGGCTTTTTTGCCTTTCAATATTCCTCTCATCGGGAAAAGCTTGAGCTTTGTACTTAAATTGCGAATTTCTTGGTCTGGTTCGATGAAGGTGCGGCCTATGTAGTGGCTGCGGAGGATGCCCATCTCATAAGTTACGCCTTTTGCTTGTCCATATCCGAGGGCGATAAAATTCGACGAATCGGGGACAGGAGTGACAAGATCCGCGGAGATGTTGTCTTCTTTGGCGAGCTCCTTGCCGAGAAGTTTCCTGAAATTGGCGATCTCGTGGCCAAAAACAAAACTGTCCGGGCGGGAAAAATAAACAAGCTCAAAAAAACATTGGCCGAAATTTTTAGGCTTCGGAAAAGGATAAAGAGATTTGACTTCGTTTTTTGAAATTACAAGAACTTCCCCGGGATTAATGTCACGGACAAACTTTGCCTCGACAAGCCGAAAGGCGCAATTTTCTGAGGCCAAAACATATGATCCCTTCATTTTTCCGAGTGACAACGGCCTGAAGCCGAAAGGGTCTCTTGCGGCAATAAGTTTGTTTTTTGCGAGGATGAGGAGGGAATAAGCGCCTTTTACCTGAGAAAGAGCGTCGATCAGTTTGTCCTCGATCTTTTTCTTTTTCGAAAATTTCATGAGATGCAGGACAACTTCCGTGTCGGAGTTGCTCTCGAACTTAACCCCTTGCTTTCTCAAGCCCTTTTTCAGTTCTGTGGCGTTCACAAGATTTCCGTTGTGACAGATGGCAACCGTTTCTTTTCCTATCTTCATGACAAACGGCTGGGCGTTTTTTATCATCGAACTTCCCGCAGTTGAATAGCGGATGTGTCCGATCGAAAAATCCCCGGAAAGTTTTTTAAAATCTTTTTCTTTGAAGATGGATCGCACCAGGCCCATTTTTTTCACGAGACTTATTCTTTTTCCCTCGGCCGCGGCAATGCCCGCGCTTTCCTGTCCGCGGTGCTGAAGGGCGTAAAGCATGAGATAAGTCTTGGCGACCGCGTCTTTATCATTTGTTATCCCGGCGATGGCGCACATAAAATATTTGAAAATTATTTTTCCCAAAACAACAAACAGTCACAGGAATCTGTATTTTGCGAGCTATCCTTTTTCGCGTCGATTATTTTTTTGTTTGCCTTTTGTGTCTTTATTGTAATAAGAATCGAAGAGGATAGCAAATTGCGAATTCTGAGAAATTTTGTAGTTTCCTATCATTCAATGTTGGGAAGTAGTTAAACGAATTATTAGTTAGGAATTCTATTATTTTAAAAGGGACAGACTCAGCAGAGGCCATCCCTTTCTCGAAATTGTTGATAAAGATTTATTGCGCTACAGGGCAATCTCAAATAGGCCGGACAGCTTCTGTCCCATATGGATCCGCCCTAGTGCTTCGCCGAGTAGCGGAGCAGCAGACAGACATTTCACAAAGTCGGGCATATTTTCGGGCATGGGAAGCGTATCAGATACGATTACGCTTTTTATCCCGCCCTCCCGAAGTTTATCAAATGCATTACCCGAGAAAAAACCGTGGGTTGCGGCAGCATGCACCGATCTGGCATTCACCTTGAGGATGATCTGCGCCGCTTCCTTCATAGTTCCGCCTCCGTCAATCATGTCGTCCAGGATCACCACATCTTTTCCAGCAACATCATCACCTTTTAGCATGATGAGCCGAGTCATCTCCTTGACCTGGCCAGGCAGCTTATGATCTCTGAACTTCATAATTACCCCAAGATCAGCTCCCAAGATGTTGGCATAGGCCTTGGCCCTTTTTACGGCGTTTTCATCCGGGGCAACAATTACCATGTTGCCGTTAAAATTTTCCCGCAAATATGGCAAAAAAATGGGGGAAACGTAAAGATTGTCGAAAGGGTTGTCGGTAAAGCCCTGGATCTGGGCAGAATGTAAGTCCATGGTGATGATCCGATTGACGCCGGCAGTTTTAAGTAAATTCGCCACCAGTTTGGCCGTTATAGGAACACCGGAGACATTTTTGCGGTCTGCTCGCGCATAAAAATAGGAAGCCATGAGAATATTGATTTCCTGGGCGGACGCTCTCATGAGCGCGTCTGAAAGGATTAGAGTTCCCATGAGGTTGTCGTTTACGGGCTCGGCGCAGGTATTAATGATGTAACATCTTTTCTCCCGCACGACCTCACCTTCGCCAATTTCGACTCGGGTTTCCCCATTTCCGAATTTGGTCATTAGGCAGTCTGCCAGTGGCACCCCCAGATAACTGCAAATTGCCCGGCTTAGCGCCGGATTGCCGTTGCCAGTAAAAATCCTTAAGTTTTCTTTGTCGAGATTTTCCATGGGTAAGCAAGCTCCTTTTAAAAGGGCAAAAAATTTAGCGCTTCCTCCGAGAGCGCATTGGTACGTTGTTAACGTCTAAATTTACATTACTATAAAAAAATAATCAGTGTCAATTTTTATAATTTGACACTATTTTTTGAAAAATATATAATGATAAAATCATAAGAGTAAATTTAAAATTGCATACGATATTGTATCAAGAGCGCAGCGAGGGAGATAGCCCTTTGACCTGCCAGCAACCATCCCGACAATTTATGCCGCGGACAGGTGCTAATTCT
>PMJF01000042.1 GCA_003157295.1 Candidatus Moraniibacteriota bacterium
CAGGAGATAAATAATATTTAAATTAAAAGTGAAAATAAGGCCGCCCACAAAAGCAGCCAGCCTGTTTTTTGTTAACAGTTCGATTATTTTAAAGATTCCTATAACGGACAGCACGTAGGAAGCAATTGAAAATATAATTCCCGCAAATCCGGTGTGCCAGGCCCAGTTATTCCAGATGAAGGCCAGCGACAAAAAATGATTCAAAGGCAGCCAAATGCTTCCCAGTTGAGTTATGCCCGGCTCCATTCCGTCAACGACCATTCTGGGAATGTTCAAGTGTGACATTGCGTCGTTGTATGCCAATGAATAGCCGTTGCTGGAAGACCATAGAAAAGAAAGGATCGAAATAACCGAAGCCAATGCCGCGAGAGCAACGAGAGGATAATTGTTGATATATTTTTTAGCAAAATTCATTGATCTGGTCGGTATTACTAAAATGAAAACCGTGGACAGTTTTCTCCCAGTAATGAGGTTTAAAAAACAGTTGATAAAGCGCTTTCCAAGCGGCAATGCTCATCAGAAGCCAATAAAAGGGAACCAGAAAGATACTTTTCATCAGATCCCATCTTTTTCTTTTGGCGCATCCTATCATGTAATAATAAAAATACAGAAAATTTCCAAAGAGTAGCGAAAAGAACGCGATATAAAGCACCGGGGTCGGATAAAAAGATTCGATGGTGGGGCCAACATATTGCCTAAATGAAAAATAAACCAGAGTTAAGGCCCACATTGCCGGATTGATCAAGATCGAAGCGGTTTTCCCACCGACAATAAGCTGGAAGGTAAGAGAGCGTCTCTTGTCAGGAATGGATCGGAACTCCTTCGGGTTTCGCATGTGCACCAAATAGGTTTGCATATAGCCTTTGATCCATCGAGATCTTTGTCTGACCCAATTTCCAATTCTAGTGTTGGCTTCCTCCAGGGTAGTTGAGTTGAAAATAGCCGTATAATAACCCAGACTAGCGATTCTTATTCCAAGATCGCAGTCTTCGGTGACATTGAAAGGATCCCAGCCCTTGAGCATTTCCAAGTCTTTGGTCTTGAAATGATTGGAGGTCCCTCCTAAAGGAATAGGCGCTTTTATTGATTGTAGTCCTGGCAGAATGAGGTCGAACCATAATAAATATTCAGCCGTAAAAAGTTTGGCCAAAATATTCTGGCGCGAATTATAGAAGTTAAGTTTTGCTTGAGCGCAAATTATATTTTTGTTTTTTTCATTGTTCAATATTAGATAGGCTTTTTTCAGTTGTTGCGGATCCGGAATATCTTCAGCGTCATATATTACGGCAAATTTTCCTTTAGCGTGATTTAATCCATAGTTACAGGCCTTGGGTTTGGTTTTGGGATGACCGTCAGGAACAATGATTATCCTAAAATACGAAGGAAGATCTTTCTTTTTTAGTTCGTTGATGGTCTTTTCATCATCTTCTTCCAGAAGAAGCTGGACATCAAGTTTTTCCTTCGGCCAATCAATTTTTGATATTGCCGCTACAAATTGGCCTACCACCTGCCACTCTTTGTATAATGGACAAAAAATAGTATAGATGGGCAGTTCGACGTCATCGAGTTTTTCGATCTCTTCGGACGTCACCTCGATCTCCGGATTTTTATTTATATTTCTCGTTATTAGGAATAAATTGAACAAAAGATCCAGAAAATAAAAGACGGAGAGAGCGCCTATGATAATTATCAGAAAAACATGCGCGTTGAACATAAATCCGCCAATGATCACAAGTATCGAAAAAATCACGATCAATGACTGTTTTGGATGGATCGTATAAATTGCGCTGCGTTTGTGATGAAGCTTGGTATGAGCCACAAAATCGTTTCCCCTGAATTGCAAGCCGTCTCCGATCATCTTTTTTTGGGTGAGGTCCCAGAAGTTTTCCGGCATCTCAAAAAGCCCGAAATACCTGACAAATTCATTAATTTTTTCAAGCAGGATACGCCCAAGCTTGTGATCTTTGAACGATATGAAATTTTCGCTCTTGGGTTCTTCCATAACAAAAATAGTGATATTTAGGGAATACCACTATAAAAACTAATTAACGGCTAAAAATATCACATTACTACTGTTCTGTCAATAGGGCTAATATTTCATGAAGGAATTGGGCCAAAAAGACGTTTTATTTTATTTATTTATTCTTCGCTTTCGAACCGGATCTTCGCCTGGCGAGCTTTGCCTCTATTCTGCCAAGCTCGCACTTCCCTCGCCCAGAAAAAATTTCCCTGTTTTTCCTCACCTATCACCTTGATCTCTTCTCCGGCTTTCATCTTGAGCGGTTCAAATTCAAGGGTATCATCATCTTCCTGCACTTGCCACATTGCTCCACTGAAATCTTTGAGCTCAAAGTCATGATTATTGATAATTCTCACAATTTCGCCCCCTAAGAGGCCGACCGCCGGCTGATCCCAGATATCCTTGCGATGGCTGCAACAGGCTATTTTTTCATAATAAGGAACGGCGTTCGCGGCCAAATCCTCTATTGACTCTCCCATCCCCAACGTATAAAGAAAAGTTCCAAGCAGCGCGCTGCCGGCAATGCTCAAAAAAAGAATCATATACGTTTCATGGCGATAGCCGTCTCTGGTATGCTTATAGTTATAATAAGCCAGAGCCGTGAAAAAAATCAGAAATAAGATCCAAAGATACGGGATCGAAAGCATAATATGCCCTACAACGCTGGTATGGAGATATTTATAAAGATCCCAGTCGTTATTGAAAAAAACATAGAGCATCGTGCAAAAGGCCAAAGCTCCGATAAAAATTGAAACGATGAACAATGTCCAGATAAAATAATTTTTCATGAGAAAACGCCAGCGCGGTTTCGGCTCGATTTTCTCTTCCTTGATCTTCTCGATGACTCTGTTCCCGATCTCTCCCATATATTTTAGCTAGAAATTAAACTTCTTTCCGGCGCTGATGTCTTTGAATTGCTTTTTGGCGCGGTTGATGAGCGTCGCCACCGTTCCCAGCGGTTTTTCCAAAATGTCCGATATTTCCTTGTAGTCTTTCTCTTCCAAAAATTTCAAAACGATGACTTCCCTGTATTTTTCGTCCAGCTGGCTGATGATACCTCTCACCTCTTCACCCGTGAATTTTCTCTCCGTGTCGCGGGCCAGATCCTCATCGGTCGCAATAAACTTCAAAAAGTCCTCGTCGGCCTCAAATTTTAGTACCTGCGGGCGGGTCTTGGTCTTTCGCCAATGGCTGATCACCTGGTTATGGGAAATCCGGTATATCCAGGAGGAAAACTTGAGTTTTTGGTCAAAAGCATTGAGATTCCGGTATACTTTGACAAAGATATCTTGAAGCAGGTCTTCGGCATCTTCCCGGGTCACGGCCGAGATCCGCATAATGTAGCGCATTAGCTTTTCTTCATAGCGATCCACCAGGCACGAAAAAAAATCCTGATTTCCAATTGTCAGGGCAACAAGCTCCTCATCGGTTTTCTCTTCGCAATTTTCTTTTTCGAGCATTCTGAAATTCGTGAAGTATAAAATAAACTTCAATCCCTCTCTGATTTCATTATAACACACAAAAAAATGCCGACAATTCGGCAATAAATGAAGTGGGACCCGCAGGCATTCGCCCATGGGTCCGGCTAAGAGATTTCTCTAGATTTGAACAATTTTTCCAGGTTCTGCCGAAGAAGGTCTTTTTTTCTTCGCAAATATTCCCCCTCTCCGTATGGAACCGCTGCTTTTCCTTCTGGCAGAGAAAATGAACTTACTATTCTTTTAATTTCTCCGCCCTCTGTTTCAACCAATCTGATTATTATATCCGGCATCCTCAATCTCCCTTTGTATAATAGAATATCTTTTATTCTATGTTTTTTACCCCACGAATCTCTTGAAAAGTATTACGATGCAAGAATTTAGAATATTTCAAAAAAAGTTTTTTTCGATTCGGGCTGCCGGGAATCGAACCC
>PMJF01000009.1 GCA_003157295.1 Candidatus Moraniibacteriota bacterium
TGGCGATGACTTGAGCAAACTTTCCTCGGGAAGCTCGAGACAAGTGCCTATAATTATCGGCGATCTCGGAACGATAAAAGCTCAGGTGCAGGTTAATGAGGTGGACGTAGCCAATGTGACCATTGGCCAGAAAGCGATGCTAAAATTTGAAGCGGTGGACGGTCTCCAGGCGTCCGGGAAAGTGGAGAAAATGGATTCCTTAGGAACGATTAGTTCGGGAGTTGTCACATATAATGTGACGATTGATTTTGATTCCCTGGATGATCGGGTCAAGCCGCAAATGAGTGTCTCGGCTTCAATAATCACCGATGTAAAACAAAATGTTTTGATCGTCCCTTCAAGCGCGGTGAAAGCTCAAAGCGGAACGACTTACGTTGAGGTCCTAGCTGGCGCGACTCCGGAGCAAAAAAACGTTACAGTCGGTTCTTCAAATAGCACGGATACTGAGATCGTGAGCGGGATTTCCGAGGGAGATAAAGTTGTTACGCAAACGATTAATGCGAGCGCGACATCCAGCGCTAGCACTTCTAGCACAAATAGAACCGGTGGCGCGGGAGCGGGAGGAATTAGAATTCCCGGTCTGGGCGGAGGAGGAGGCGGCGGGAGGNNNGATCATCGGACCTTCGGGATCGGGGAAATCCACATTGATGCATATTCTCGGCGCGCTTGATACTCCGACCAGCGGCCAGTATTTTCTGGACGGCAAAGAGGTTTCAAAATTATCCGATGACGAACTCTCGGATCTTCGAAGAGAAAAAATAGGCTTTGTTTTTCAATCGTTTAACTTACTTCCCCGGACAACCGTTCTTCGAAACGTGATGCTTCCTCTTTTATATTCGGATCTGACACAAAAGCAGCGGGAAGAAAAGGCTAAGCAAGCGCTTTTGTACGCCGGGATGGACAAAGATAAGTTTAATAATCTATCCAATCAGCTTTCTGGAGGGCAAATGCAGCGAGTAGCCGTTGCTCGAGCGCTTGTTAATGATCCGGCGATCATTCTGGCCGACGAGCCAACAGGAAACCTGGATACTAAAACCAGCCAAGTAGTCATGGAAACATTCAAGGAGCTAAATTCAAAAGGTCACACGATAATTCTTATCACACACGAAAAAGAGATCGCGGAATTTACGGACCGGATCATCTCTATTCGGGACGGACTGATCGAAAAGGATGAAAAACAGACCCATAAATAATATCTGAATGATAACTGATCTAATCAGGGAAACAATTTGGTCTTTGTCGTCAAATAAGGCTCGTTCGGGCCTCACTATTTTGGGGATTGTTATTGGCATTGCTTCGGTTATTACTATGGTGGCAATCGGGCAGGGAGCGCAGAGTTCCATTGAAAAAAATATCGAAGCCATTGGTTCCAATCTGATCGTTGTTATGCCTGGTGCCCAGCGCGTGGGAGGGATCAGCCAAGGGGCAGGAAGCAACCAGACCTTGATCATAGAAGATTCGGACGCGATTAAAAGCCAGATCCAAAGCATAAAGGCAGTCGCTCCGGAAGCCTCACGGCGCTATCAAGCGACAGCCAGGGGTAATAATACCAACACTCAAGTGATCGGCACGGTTCCCGACTATTTGACGGTCAGGAACATAACTATGGATATCGGTTCTTTTTTCACGGATCAGCAGGTGACAAGTTCCGCCAAAGTGGCGATTCTTGGATCGACAGCTCGCGACGATCTATTTGGCGTGAATGCCGACCCCACCGGCCAGTCGATTCGGATCAAAAATGTTGATTTTCAGGTGATCGGAGTGACAATGGCCAAAGGCGGAGCCGGTTTTTCCAATCCGGACGATGCGATTTTTGTTCCGCTAAATTCAGCCCAGCACTTTTTGGCAGGGAACGTATATTTATCAGACATCAGCATTGCGGCGATCGATCAACCTTCGATGGCTTCCGTTCAGCAGCAAATTTCAGATCTTCTGTTAGCCCGTCACAAAATAACGGACCCCTTGCAAGCTGATTTTAGCATTATGAACCAGAACGATATTATTGCTACTGCCACGAGTGTCACGGGCACATTCACTATTCTTCTTTCTTCGATCGCGGGAATATCACTCTTGGTGGGAGGGATCGGGATCATGAATATGATGCTTACGAATGTGACGGAAAGAACGCGTGAGATCGGGCTTCGCAAAGCGGTCGGAACCAGGAAAATATATATCAATCTGCAATTTTTAGCCGAGGCGGTAATGCTAACATTTCTTGGCGGTCTGCTCGGAATTGTCCTGGGATGGCTGGCTACGATCGCAGTAACCAAGTTTGTTCCCAGCCTCACAACTCAAATCTCGACGTCTTCGATCTTTCTCGCTTTTGGCGTATCGGCCGTAGTGGGAATTCTGTTCGGGTTTTACCCGGCGAGGCGGGCGGCGAATCTGAATCCAATAGAAGCGCTTCGGTACGAATAGCGTATTACAAATTGAATCAGCTAATACTTAAATATAAATATATGAGCAACAAGTNNTTTGGGTGGCGGCAATCAGCAGGGAAGACCTGGAGGAGGAGCTGGAGGAGGAAGAGCGTTCGGTGGCGGGCAAGGCGGAAATGGTGGCCCAAATGGCGCGCAGGGTGATTTTACCAGCGGACAAATTCTATCAAAAGATGATAAAAGCATCACGATCAAGACACGGGACGGCGGATCAAAGATCGTCTATTTTTCCGATTCGACTACGATCGGAAAAGCGGTCAGCGGAGCGTCTTCGGATCTTGCGACAGGGCAGCAAGTGATGGTGAACGGAAAAAGCAGCCCCGACGGCAGTCTTTCGGCGCAAAGCATCCAGATCCGACCGGACCAGCAAAACTAAATAATTCATACCAGGTAGCGAAAACCGCTTTAATGCGGTTTTTGCTTTTTATCAATTCAAAAAGTATAATGAACTTACAGAAAAATAATCGAATAAAGCTAAATTTATGGAACAAAAAGTAAAAGACGAAAATAAAGCGAGCGAAAAAAATTTACCGCCTGTGAAAAAAAATAACAATAAAATGCTGCTTTGGATCTTGGGAGGATGCCTGGCCGTTATTCTTATTTTTGGCCTTATTGCCGCCGGGTTATTTTTTTGGGGCATGAATAAAATAAAAAACGAAATTAAGAACAATGACGCCAGAATGGGACAATGGGAAAGCAATCCCAAGCAAGCTGAAGGGCAGGCGGGGGCTCCAACGAACAAACAAACCCAGCATCTGATGCGTCGATAAATTCCGAAACCGGTGATTCGGGATCGTCGGCATCACAGCTGCAAGATAATTCAAACGCTTCCCAAAATGCTGAAGGGATGCAGCCATTTTCCGGCGAAAAACAAATCGGCTATATCAAAAAAGTTTACACAAAGGGTGGGAAAAATTATTTGGATATTGATTATATCCAATGGCTGACCGGTGCCGAAGCGCAAAAGGCGATGCGGGAAGATGGGGAGTGTCCAAAAACCGGGGAATGCATAGTGATGGATGATTATTATATCCGCAATGTGAATCCCCAGATCAGAACTTTTGAGATCTTACCAAATATTGAGATCATGATGCAAACCTATACAATGGAAAAGACAGGACAGATCCAACCCAAAAAAATAAGCTTTTCCCAGTTTAGCCAAATTTGGAATACGAACACCAAATCGAGCCTGAAAAACGTTCCGTATATTGTTGAAATCAGCAGCAATCAAATTATCAAAATAAACGAGCAATACGTTCCGTAGATTTTTTTAAGCATTATTTTGGGATATTCTAAAAAATTATGAAACAGATCCAAATTCTCATCGTTGACATGGGCTCGCAGTATACTTTGGTAATTGGGCGGACATTGCGCGAACTGGGATATCGCAGCGCAATTTTGTCTCCGGGAAAAGCGGAAAGTTGGCTCAAGAGCAACAAGCCGAGTGCGATCATCCTTTCGGGCGGAAGCGCTAGCGTATATGAAGAAAATTCACCGCAGCCGCCAAAAAATATTTTCAAAATGAACGTTCCCATCCTCGGGGTGTGCTATGGCATGCAGTGGATCGCGCACACGATCGGCGGCGAGGTTATTTCGCACCATGAGCGCAAAGAGTACGGCGAAGCGGTGGCCCAATTCGATACGAAAGACCCATTGTTCTATGGGATCAAAAAGAAAAATGTGGTTTGGGCAAGCCATGGGGACAGCGTGGAAAAAGTGCCGGCTGGTTTCAAGGTGGTCGCGCGATCGGAAGACGGAAAAGTTATCGAGGCCATGAGCAATCCAGCCAAAAAAATCTGGGGGGTCCAGTTTCATCCAGAAGTAACGCACACCAAAGAAGGCAAAAAAATCATCATAAATTTCATTGACAGAATCGCAAAATGCGAAAAAGATTGGCAGCCGGCTGACATGATCGATGATATCCGCAACGAGATCGCAAAAGCAACCCAAAATAAAAAAGCGATCATCGGTTTCAGCGGGGGAGTCGACTCGACGACCCTTTCAGCGGCGATCGCGCCGGTTTTCCAGAAAAATATTTTGGCAATTTGCATTGATACGGGCGGTCTCAGAAGAAATGAGATCGAAGAGATCAAGCTGAACGCTAAAGCGGCCGGCGTGAAATTGAAAATTGTGAAAGCCGCCAAACGTTTTCAAAAAGCGATCGGAAAACAAACTCATTCGGAACTCAAACGCAGAAATTTCAAAAAAATATATGGCCGAATTTTTGAAGAAGAGGCCAAGCGCTTCAAGGCCGATCTCATCGTGCAAGGGAGCCTCGCGACCGATCTCATTGAATCCGGCTCAGCGGGAAAAGCGGATCTTATCAAATCCCATCACAATGTCGGACTCAACCTCAACGTGAAAGAGCTGCATCCTTTTCGGAATTTGTTCAAATATGAAGTACGGGAATTGGCGCGCCAATTGAAGCTTCCGGAATCAATTTCCGAACGGCAGCCTTTTCCGGGTCCGGGACTGTTCATCCGCGTGATCGGAGAGCCGCCGACAAAAGATAAACTCGACATTGTGCGCTGGGCGGACGGAGAAGTAACGGATATCCTAAAAAGGAATAAGGTCTTTCAAGATGTTTCGCAACTCATTGTGGCGCTGGATTGCCAAAGAACCGTTGGGATCAAAGGCGACGGGCGGGTTTATGCGTATTCGATCATTGTGCGCGGAGTGAAAACTCTGGATTTTATGACGGCCGAAGGGTACCAATTTCCTGCGAACGTCCGGCGTGAAATTTCAAACACTGTCACAAAACATCCGAAAATTGTCCGCGTCTTTTTTGATGAAACCAACAAACCGCCAGCCACGACGGAGATGGAGTGATATAAAAGTACAAAAAATTTGTATAAATCTAAGGGAGGAGGTAAGGGTTCATGGAACCTTTGAGAATGGTATTGGTGGAAATTGGCGGACAGCAGGAGTTCTCTGATAAGATCGCTGAGGCGGCAAGACTCTATAAGGAGGGTCTATTCGATAAAGTTTACCTTCTAGGAGGGAGTTTTAGCCAGCTACATTATGCGAGTAGGGATTGCAAACGTCATGGCGTCCCCACTAAGGATGTGGTTAACGATGAACCGAGTCTCGCTGCTTTCATTAAGGATTGTGAGAGAGGAGTCAGGCTCATAGTAGTAATCACGTCTTGGTTGAGATATGTGAAAACATGGTACATATTCAGGCAGTATCCGGAATGGGTCTGGACCCCAATCGAGTTTCATATTGCAGGTATAATATGAGACATGAGCTAAGAGCGACAAGTATACGGGGGCTGGTCCTAAAATTTGGAACAGCCTCCTGGTAATTTTAAGGTTAATATAAATACCCTTTGCGGGTGTTTTTTTGTGGCCGGTATGCTAAGATTTTATCAGGGTTTAAGAAATCCAAATGAAAATTATAATAAAAGCTCTAAAAAACCGATATATAAAGGATAATATTATCTTTATGTCCGGAACCGTACTGGCTGGTTTTCTGGGATATTTGTTCCATTTTTTTGTGGCGAGAAAGCTGACAGTTTCCGCATATGGAGAAATGCAGAGCGTTTTTTCCCTGGTCGCGATGTTCGGCGTGTTCGCCACCGGTTTTTCATTTTTCATCATAAAATATTCTTCACTTTTCGCGGCGCAAAACGATTATTCCGCAAACGACGAATTTGTATCATATATCAACAAAAAAATATTCAAGGTCGTGATCGTTATTTCAGTGCTGCTTCTCGTTTTCAGCCCTCTTATCAAGAATATCTTGCACTTATCTGGCATTTGGGGGATCGCAGCGGCAGCGCTGGCCGTTATTTTCGGGACGGCCACAGTAGCTTTTCAGGAAAGCCTGAGAGCCTGGCAAAAATTTTTGGCCATTGCGATTGTCGGGGTATGGGGAGCGGCGCTCAAGCTTGTTTTTGGCTACGGCTTTGCGGTTTTTTTCGGAAAAGCAACGCCCGTGGTTTTTTCGGTCGCAATCGCGTCTTTTTTGGGGTGGATCAGCGTGATATATTTTTGGAAAAAATTGGGAAAAGAAACTCGAGGGACAAAAGGGAAAAGATGGG
This sequence comes from Candidatus Moraniibacteriota bacterium, assembly GCA_003157295.1. Taxonomy (GTDB): domain Bacteria; phylum Patescibacteriota; class Minisyncoccia; order Moranbacterales; family UBA11712; genus Fen-1326. The sequence continues at coordinate 6,481 of PMJF01000009.1, forward strand.
ATGAGTATGCGTCGAGAAAAAAGATATGGAAAAACGCGGTTCAGATATTTTTCTTTTCCTTTGTGGCCGCTCTTATTCTCAACATAGATATTTTGCTCGTGAAAAGCCTGACCACGCCGGAAATGGCCGGTTATTATAGCGCTTTAAGCGTATTGGGGAAAATCATACTGCTCCTTAATATGTCCGTGGTCGGCGTGGCTCTTCCTCGGGCCTGCCAAGACGGACACATGGGAAATAATCTGAAACCGAAGATATTTCTTTTTTCCCTTTTTTTGATGGTCGCGATCGGTTTGTCTCTTATAGCAGTTTACTATCTTTTTCCGGAAGCGCTCGTGGTCACTCTATTCGGAAAAAAATATCAGCACATATCAGGAAATCTTTGGCTGTTCGGCGTTATGGCTTTCATCCTGTCCCTTCTCAAATTTGAGGCAAATCTGGCATTCGCGCGGCATGATTTTCGGATAAATTATTTATTGCTTTTTACCACGATACTGATGTCGCTGGCGGTTTTTCGATATCACGACACTCTTTTCAATATTACCGTTTCAATGAGCGTTTCATTGTTGATCGGATATGTTTTGGCCATAATCCTCAATAATTTTTTCGATAATAAAAAGGTTTTTGAACCATTGATCTGATGTTAAGTATAAAATATACCTTCGTCATACCGGTAAAGGAGATAAATGATTATATAAAGGAAACAATTCCGAAATTGCTTTCTTTGCCTTCGGACAATTTCGAGATTTTAGTTTATCCGGACGAGATCACGGACGATACTTGGCCAAAAACCCGCCAGATCGCGAGCGGTCCGATTGGTCCTGCTGCAAAGAGAAATCTCTCCATCCGGGACGGCAGGGGCGAGATCCTTATTTTCATCGACGATGATGCCTATCCCAAGGATGATTTTTTGAATGTGCTGGATAAAGATTTTCAGGACGAAAATATCATTGCCGTTGGAGGACCGGCCATGACCCCCCGTGAGAGCAAATTCTGGCAAAAAGTTTCCGGAGCGACATTTCTGAGCTCGCTTTCCGGCGGTTTTCCGGAAAGATATCGGCCGCATGGAAAAAAGAAGTTCGTGGTCGACTGGCCAACCGTCAATCTCTCCATTCGGACATATGCTTTTGAGGAACTTGGCGGCTTTGGCGGTGACTACTGGCCCGGAGACGACACGAAGCTTTGTTTTGATCTGCTGACGAAAAAAAATACCCAGATCCTCTATGATCCGGAACTCGTCGTCTTCCATCATCGGCGCGAAGGGCTGACGAAGCACGTGCAGCAGATCAGCGCCTACGGCCTCCATCGCGGATTTTTCGCCAAAAAATATTCCAAAACGTCTTTCAATTGGAGATATTTTATGCCGAGCCTTTTCGTGCTGTTCATAATCGCTGGAGGAGCGCTGAGCTATTTTTCAAAAATATTTCTCGATCTCTATATACTGGGTTGGATAATATATTTCGTGGCGCTTCTCAATGCTTTCTATGACATATACCGGCACGAAAAAAATATTTTTGTCACTTTGGCTGCGTCTTACTATATTTTCCTCACCCATATTTTCTATGGGGTCAGATTTCTGCAGGGGCTGATATTCACAAGGAATTTAAAAAGTAAATTAAGATAGTTTTATATAAGACACAAACATTTTTTGTCATCCCGCACTTGATGCGGGATCCAGTGGTCTTGAATTAATCGTTCATTTCTGGATCCCCGCTTTTGCGGGGATGACAATTAATATATTTTCTACAGTAAGCATAATTATTTTTATTTACATGCTCAAAATATCCATATCTTATCCGCCGCTCGAATCCAAAAAAGGAACGCCGCTTCTCTCCCAAAATCGGCAGTTTCAGTGGTTTTCCGACCCGACCTATATCTATCCAATGATTCCCGCCTCGGCCGCGACGCTTCTCAAAGCAAACGGATGTGAAGTTTTTTGGGACGACGCGATCGCGGAAGGTTTGGGCTATAAGGAATGGAAAGAAAGGCTGATCCGCGAAAAACCGGACGTTGTTGCCATTGAAACCAAGACGCCGGTCGTGAAACGCCATTGGAAAATCATTGATGAACTAAAAAAAGAAAGTTTGGAAATTGGAAACCCGCCTGCCGGCGAGGCAGGTTGGAATCCGAAAATTGTCCTGATGGGCGATCATGTTACTGCTCTTCCGGAAGAATCTCTCAAAAATTCGAGAGTTGATTATGTGATCGCCGGCGGAGATTATGATTTTATTCTTTTAAATATTGCGAATAAACTTTCGGGCCAAGGGGAATTGGAAGGGGGAGTCTGGTATCGTGAGGGGGATAAAATTATCGATTCGGGAAAATACGATTTGCAAAAACATTCCCTTGATAACCTCCCACCAATTGACCGCGAACTGACAAAATGGAAATTATACGCCTATAAAAACGGAAACTACAAATATACTCCCGGATCATATGTTATGAATGCCCGCGACTGCTGGTGGGGGAAATGCACTTTTTGCTCTTGGACAACAATGTTTCCGGCAGATATGTGCCGCACGCGCTTGGTCCAAAAGGCGCTTGATGAGATCGGCGCGCTGATAGACTTAGGTGTGAAGGAAATAATGGAAGATTCCGGAACACTGCCGATCGGAAATTGGCTGAAAGTTTTTTGCGAAGGAATGATTGCGAAGGGATACAACGAAAAAGTTATAATTAGCTGCAATATGCGTCTCAATGCGATCAAAGATATCGAAATATGGAAACTGATGAAAAAAGCGGGATTCAGAATGATACTCTTCGGCCTTGAATCTGCAAATCAGGAAACACTTGATAAGATCAATAAAGGCCTCCAAGTCAAGGAGATCGAGCCGGCGCTCAAAATATGCAAATCTGCCGGACTCGAACCGCACATCACGGTGATGGTCGGCTATCCTTGGGAAACAAAAAAGGACGTTGAAAATACCCTGAGCTTTTTGAAAAAATTATGGGAATATGGCTATATTGATTCGCTTCAAGCCACGCTCGCCATCCCATATCCCGGCACGCCGCTCTTTAAATATTGCCGAGAGAATGATCTGCTTTTGACAGAAGATTATGACCGTTTCGACCAGCGCGAGCCGGTGATGAAAATGGAAATGTCCGCCGATGAGCTCAAAAAAATGATCGGCAAACTGTATCGCTCGTTCATCACGCCCAAATTTTTGGCAAAAAAGATCACCGGCATCCGCGGGTGGCAGGATATAAAACATATCAGCCGGGCAGGCAAAAAAGTCCTCGGCCATCTCACCGATTTTTCTTGATACTAAGGGCGTTTTAGGATAGAATAGAGATAATAAATTAGCCATGTTATTTTTCCAACATTAAATATTGAAGTTTTGTTATATTCGCTCTTTTAAGAACTTTGCGGGATTTATGGGTTCTACCTTCCGACACTCACCCCGGTTGGAAGGCATTAGACCCAGGGGAAATCCTGCGAGGAGAGCTCATTTATCGAGTTCAAAAAAACTATTCCTAGCTGTCTTCTCAAGGGGAGCGGAGGAGACATGATCACTGGAATAGAAAAAGAACTTACGTCTTCCCGTGACGAAACCGATAAATGAGTCTCGAACCATCCTGATTTGACCGCTGAAGCAGTTAGCTTGGCGGTGAGCATCGCCTTCATTTTACTGAAGGAGCCTCATGCGCGGATTGACCATCCGCACGTCAAAAGGGTGGCAACACCGAGGGGGTAGTGGCTCATTGGCCGGGACACTACCCCCTTTTTTTTCTTGATAAAATAGGACGCCCCTGAAAGGCGCCCTTTACGTCGAATTCAATTCAGCCGGAATTGTGTTACGCTATCTCGTTGTAGCGTTTTTGCGCGGCTCCAAAGAGCTTAGCTTTTGGCAGTGCAGCCATTGCATATTCGGCTGCCGCCATTTTTCTGCTTCTTGCACGCGGGGCTGCCAAACTGCTGGCCGCATCTGGGCTGACCCTTAGCTCTGCCCTGTTGTGGTCCACGTGGCTGATCAATTTGCCGTTTCTTGCCCATATGATCCCTCCCGTCCAAAGGTTAATAATCAATAAGGGTAAGTAAAGATTATTATAATTAAAGGAGCTAATCGCCGAAGTGTCAATAAATGACCGGATATAAAATTTGATTTATCTTGATAAAATAGCCATTTTGGGATAGGATAGGGGCGAGTTTAGACTAAGATATCCATTCTTTCTCCCGGATTTCGGCGGGAGGCCAGATAAGACATTTATGAAAAATTTTTATAAACTCGACGGCTCTGAAGTGCAAAAAATACCGATTCAAGAATGTGGCGAAGAGATGGCAGATATTTTAAGAGAAAACGCAAGCATTGTTGTGGCAACGGAAAAAGATTATTCGCAAATTATCTCCTTTCCTTTCAGCTCTTTTTTGCGAAAGTCTGTGATCGATAAATTATCCCGGGCCCAGAAGCGTCTTCCTGAGGGAATTAAATTCAAAATTCTTGAAGGTTATCGTTCCATCGCGGTTCAGAAAATGTTATTTGAAGAGCGCAAAGAACGTTTAGCCAAGAAACATCCCGATTGGAATGAAAAACGATTGAATCAAGAGACAGCTTTATTCATTGCACCATGGAATAATACCCCGCCTCATTCAACAGGTGGCGCTTTTGACTTGACTTTGGAAACAGATCGCGGGGAAGAACTCGATATGGGAACAGATCTTGGCAAAGTATATGATGATATATTCGATGATACTTGTTTTACGGATGCGGCAGTCTTGCAGAAAGCTCGAAAGAATCGTCAAATGTTAATATCCGTCTTAGCAAAGGAAGGATTTGTAAACTATCCTGCTGAATGGTGGCATTGGTCTTACGGAGACAGATACTGGGCTTTGTTGAGTAAAAGATCCCACGCAATTTATGGAAGCGCAATAGTGCCAACAAAAGAATAGCTGCGTAAAAAATCATTCTTCCCCCGCGGATTTCGGCGTGGGAGAAATATAAAAATACTTACTTCGGTGAGTATTTTTTGTTGGAAGCAAAAAACGAAGAGGAGATTGCTAATTGCCTTGCGCTTTTGCTTCGATCACTTTCAGATTATTCTGAAGCTGTGGGTTTTGCGGATCAATTTCGAGGGCTTTTTTCATATTTTCCAGCGCTTTTTGGAAATCTCCCGCATTAAAATAAATTTGTGCCAAGTTTTGATAGGACTGCCAGAGCTTCGGATTGATGCTCAAAGCCTTTTGGTAATTCTCGATGGCTGCGTCACTTTGATTCATTTGCTCGTAGGTGTTGGCGAGATTATGGTAGGCATCCGCATAATTTGGATTGATCTCGATGGCTGTTTTGAATTCTTCCACGGCTTTTGGCAGATCTCCCTGCCGAGAATAAACGTCTCCCAAATTATTGTGGATCTGTTGGCCGGAAGGGGCGACTTGGGCGGTGGCGATCCAGAGGGTGTCCTCGCTTTTCCAGTCTTTGTTGCGAAAGATCGTCCGGATGGATAAAGAGGCGATGATCACTGTCAGAAGGAAATACCCGATCATTTTGGCGTTCTCGTTCAATTTGAGAATTCTGTCGAACAGCATCGCCACAACGACAATGATCCCCAATGTCCCGAGATAGACATATCTCTCCGCCACGATCCAGGAAATTTTGAAAGGGGTTAGAGTGGGGAGAAGCGTGACGATGAAGAAAACCAGCCAGAAAAAAACATTCTTGTTTCTGAAATAACTCCAAATGACCGTGCCCAAGAAAAAAAGAGAGATCAAAAGAAGAACGATGTATTGGGCTTGGGAAAAAGCCATCTCGGTTTGATAAAGCGTGAGCGCGGCCGGCCAGAAGATCAGTTTCAGGTATGATCCGACGGCCACCGGGATCTGAACCAACGGATTATACATCCCGCCTCCCGCTTGGTATGACTGCGACTCGACAGCGGAGACCCGATATCCGATCTTAAACGCATATATTATTAAAAGAAAAACACTTATTGAAAAAAAGGGCAATATTTTTTTCCAATTATATTTGAGGCTGCTGAAAGACAGCTCATAAAGCGCGAAAACCAAAAAAAGCGCCATTGCTTTTTCTGAAGAAAGAATGGCCAGAAGGAAAAAAAAGACCGAATAGCGGAAATATTTCTTGTTGCTATCGGAAAAAAGATAGAATAGAAACGAGAGCAGAAAGAAAAAGGCGTACATTGAATACAGGCCTCCGGAGATCCAGGAAACCGATTCAGTGAGAATGGGATGAACAGCGAAAAGAGAAGCAGTGATGATAGCCACCCGCTTGTTCATGGATAGAGTGAGCAGCAGATAGATCAGCGCCACGCACCCGAGATGAAAGAAAATATTGATTATCCGAAAAGTGAAAGGATGGAGACCGCCGATATGAAAGGCAAAAAACTGGAAAAAAGCCGAGAGTGAAAAATGCATAGGACCGCCAAAAACGCTGGAAAAATGCCCAATATTTTCATTTTTGGCAAAACCGGCGATATCGTCAGACACGAATCCGTTGAAAAAAGAATTGGCATAAGAAACGAAAACCAGGAGAGCCAGATATGCCAGAATGAGGCGATTTTCACGCACAAAATGCAAAAAACTGAAAGAGGCGGTCGTTTGATCGGTAGTTGACCTGGCTGCATGCTGATTTTTCATGAATTTATCGTACTTTTCCCGCGACCATTTTTTCTTGAGATAATCCAAAACATCGTTTTCGGGAAGCCCCAGATCGCCGGCGATCTTTGAGACCGAATAATGCCGAAGATTCCTTTTTATATAATTTTTCTGGGAGTTGTCGAGGCCCATGGATTTCTTTTAAATATGCAGTTATTATATTATACTGGCAATAGAAAAACAATCTCCGAAAAAGCCCATATTTTCAGGGCAGTGGCCCTGTTTTTAGGGGGAAAATATCTATAAATTAAAAAAATGCTTGTTTCGATCATCATAAACACCAAAAATGAAGAGAAGGATATCGGGAATTGCCTGGAAGCGATCAAGGAGCAGTCCTATCCGCATGACCAAATTGAAGTGATCGTCGTGGACAACAATTCGACCGATAAAACCCGAGAAATTGCTGGAAAATATACGGACAAAGTTTTCACGCGGGGACCGGAAAGGTCGGCCCAGAAAAATTTTGGAGCGGAAAAAGCGAAAGGTGAATATTTTATCCATTTGGACGCGGATATGGTTTTGAGCGAAAATGTTGCTGAAGAATGCATGGAAAAAGTTTCTAAGGATAAAAATATCATCGCCCTCTATATTCCCGAAATTGTGGCGGGGAAAAGTTTTTTCTCAAAAGTTCGGAGGTTCGAAAGGGGATTTTATGACGGGACGGCAATTGACGCTGTTCGCTTTATCAAAAAAGAAATTTTTTTGGAAGCGGGCGGATTTGATGAAAAAATGTACGCGGGTGAGGATTGGGATCTCAATAAGAGATTGAAGACGCTAGGAAAATTCGATATTATAGAAAGTCCTCTTTATCACAACGAGTCGGAATTCCGCCTCGCAAAATACCTCAATAAAAAAGGATATTATTCGAAGAACTTGAATGTCTACGTCGATAAGTGGGGAAAAGACGATTCGGACGTCAAAAAACAATTCGGATTCTACTATCGATTTCTTGGAGTATTTATCGAGAAGGGAAAATGGGAAAGACTCATCCGGCATCCGATCCTGGCGGCGGGAATGTATTTTCTGAGGCTAATGGTCGGTTTTAAATATTTGATGCGATAAATCATAATTTTCCGCTTGTCATTCCTGTCCCTGTTTTCACGAGGATAAACTCCAGCGGGAATCTAGTTTAAAATAGCAAATCGTGAATTTCTGTATTCCCGCTTTCACGGGGATGACACAACACTAACAATAATATGTCCAATCTCAATTTCAGCATTCTGATCCCGACCTATAACGGCGCCGAAGTGATCGGTGAAACTTTGCGCAGCATTTTGTCGCAAAGTTTCCAGCATTTTGAGATCATCATCCAGGATGATGCGTCGGAAGATAATACCGTTAAGGCCATTGAGGCGTTAAACGACTCTCGGATAAAAATATTTAAAAACGAAAAAAATCTTGGCTATCCCGGAAATCTGGAAAGCCTAAGCAAAAGAGGGATCGGAGATATTATTTATCTTATGGGGCAGGACGATATCCTGGGAGAGGGGGCTCTCGAGGAAACGCACAAAGCCTTTGAAATGTCCGATGACATTGGCGCCGTGGCGAGACCCTATTTCTGGTTCGACGAAGAGATCACAAAACCCGTGCGGGCGACAAGGCAACTCTATCCGGATAAAAATGAAATGGTCACAATGAAGGATGATTTTGAGAGAATAATTCTGACCATCGACGTGGCAGGACAATTGTCGGGTCTTGCTATGAGAAGAAAATATCTTGATACTCCTTTCCATAAAGATATTTTTCCTTGCCATGTTTATCCCTTCATTGCTATTCTCAAAAAGCACCCGATAGTGTTCCTCAAAGACTATAACGTGGCCGTTCGGATCAGAAGCAGCCAATGCCGGAGCGTTTCCTCGATCTATGACAAGTCCCCGATCGAAAGCTGGATCGATTTTTTCAACAACGTTTTCCCCGAGCCCGAATTCAAAAAATTCCGAGAATACGCGATCAAAAACTATGTCGCTAAAAATTATGTGGGTCTCGTCCAGATCAGAAACTATGCGAAATTTCGCCATCTTATGCGGGAAATATGGAAACTTCTGAAATACCGCCCGGAAAATATTTTCAGTCCGCCATTTTGGTTTTTTAGCCTTGGCTGTCTCGTCACCCCGTCTCTTCTTCTTATTCCGTTGGTGGATTGGTATAAAAGCAATATTAATTCAAAAAAAATCAGATATATAAACTTCAGATATAATTTGAATTATGAAAAAACTGATCGATAAGATATATCATTCCCGATTTTTCTCGAGCATCTTCCGCACCACGGTTTATTGTCTGAAAAGGGAACTTCGGGAGTGCGAGAGCGTTCTTGATCTCGGCTGCGGTCCATCTTCACCGCTTCAATACTGCAAGAATATAAAATATAGCGTGGGCGTGGAAACTTTCAGACCCTATCTTGAAGAGTCGAAAAAAAGGAAAATTCACACCGAGTATATTGAAAAAAGAGTCGAGGAAGTTGATTCTCCGGAAAATAGCTTTGATGCGGTGATCCTCATTGAGGTTTTGGAACATCTTTCTGAAGAAAAAGGATATGAAATTTTGAAAAAAGCGGAAAAATGGGCGAAGAAAAAAATAATTATCTCCACGCCAAACGGTTTTTTGCCGCAAAAAGCGTTGGAAGGCAATCCATTCCAAAGACATTTATCGGGATGGAGCATTGAAACAATGGAAAAGAGGGGATTCCGTTGCCGGGGACTGTCCGGTCTCAAATGGCTTCGCCGGGAAGCGCCGCTGGAGGGAACGGGGAATGATTTTATGGCATCCGTTCGTCTCAAACCAAGATTTTTTTGGTTCATTACGGCTACGCTCAGCCAGCTGCTGACGTACAGATTTCCCAAATATGCATTTGAAATATTTTGCGTAAAAAAAATATGATCATACATCAAAAATAAATGAATATTCTCGGCTTAACAGCTCCCATTTCAGAAAATACGGCAGCTTGCGTTTTGCAGGAAGGAAAACTGATCGCTTTTGCGGAGGAAGANNACAGGATAAAGCACGCTCCGAGAATGGTTCCGCAAAGATCCATAGAGTACTGCCTGAAGCAGGCTGGAATAACCATCGATGACATAGATCTCATTGCCATTGGTTTTGATAGTGTTTTCGCGAGCTGGGGAAAAAACATAGCTGCCAATCTGCTGGAAAGAAATTTCGACAAGATCATTCGGGAAAATGGGGCGTTTCTGGAATATTTCCTGGAAATGCAAAGGCTAAAAGACTATTTCAAATCAATCAGTAGAACAAAAAAATTCAAAGATAAATTTGTGTTCGTTCCCCATCACATGGCGCATGCCGCGAGCGCCGCAAGATTTTCCGGATTCGATGATTCGATCATTATATCTCTTGACGGAACGGGCGAAAATAACGCCGGCCTTTTGGGATATTACAAAAACGGGAAAATATTTCCGCTTCGATTCATAAAGATCAATCAGTCATTGGGATGGTTATATTCAAAAGTAACCGAAATATGCGGCTTCTTGCCTCACAGCCAAGAAGGAAAGCTGATGGGGCTGGCCGCATACGGAACTCCAAATGAGAGCTATCTGGAGAACATTGCAGAAATTTCAGATGATGGATACACGCTCAAAAAAAACTGGGTACGCCGACTGGAGAAGAGGTTCAGGAAAAGGAAAAAGGGTGAAGAAATAAGCCAAAAATACAAAGACTTGGCGGCTAGCACGCAAAAATTCATGGAAGAAGCTGTCTCCAAGTTGGCCGAATATCTCCATAAGAAAAAGAAAATAAGAAACATTTGCCTGGCTGGCGGCGTCTCCCTAAATTGCGACATGAACGCCCGAATTATTCAGCTTGGATGTTTTGATAATATTTTCATTCAGCCGGCTGCTAATGACGCTGGCACAGCTTTGGGAGCAGCCGCCGAAGTTTTTTTTCAAAAAACCGGAAAATTATGCGAAAAATTAGAACATTCCTATTATGGTCCGAATTATCCCGACGAAGAAATAGAAAAAATATTGAAAGAATCAAAACTACAATACAGGAAAATATCCTCTCTTTCTGAAATAGCGCAAAAAATATACGAGGGCAAGATCATTGGATGGTTCTCAGGTCGGATGGAGTTTGGCCCGAGATCGCTGGGCGGCCGCTCCATTTTAGCTAACCCGGCCTTTCCCGGTATAAAAGATAAAATAAATAATTTTGTGAAGCATCGTGAATCCTGGAGGCCTTTTGCGCCTTCCGTCCTGAAAGAGCATGCCGCGGATTATTTTGAAAATTATTATCCTTCTCCTTTTATGCTACTGACCTTCAAAACTCGCCCGGATAAAGAAAAAAATATACAAGCCGCAATTCATTTCGACAAGACGGCAAGAGTACAGGAAGTGTCCCGCGAAACGAATCCGAGATATTATGAGCTGATTGAGGAGTTTCATAAAATTTCCGGAATTCCCGTTCTTCTCAATACTTCCCTGAACGACAGAGGCGAGCCGATATGTCTGACCCCTCAAGATGCGCTCAGGACATTTTATTCCACGGGACTGGACGCACTTGTTTTGGAAAATTTTATTTTGGAAAAATGAAAGAGGAGATAAAGCATATAATTTCGATCATCCTGCCTGTCTATAACGGAGAATCAACACTGGCTGAAACGCTTGAGAGTCTTTTTGCGCAGTCCGTTGAATTCGATGAATTGATCGCCATAAATGATGCATCTGCTGACCGATCGGAAGAGATACTGAAAAAATTTTTGACGGGAAAAGAAAGATGCCGATCGATCAGTCACGAAAAAAATATGGGTTTAGCGAGATCTTATAATGAAGGGATACGGCTGTCCGGGGGAGACTTGGTCATTACCATGCATCAGGACGTGATTCTCCGGCCGGATGCCTTGAAGGAGCTTGTCGCTCCATTCTCTGACGGGAGAGTGGTTGCTGCGGGCCATAGATCAATATTTCCATACCCGATCTGGGAAAAGTTCAGCTTTTGGCAAAAATGTTATTTTGCCCGCTTTGCGGGCAAAGAGATCTTCGGAATAAACGGACAATTCGATTGTTTCCAAAAAGAGGCTCTCCAAAAAGCGGGATTGTTTGACGAGATCAGGTTTAGGAGTGCTGGAGAAGACGCGGATATCGTTTATAAACTTTCGAAGTTGGGAAAGATCGCCGAAACAAAAGCAAAACTGCTGCATCTTCAAAACTCAAGCGCCGATTTCGGGCCAAAAGACATTATCTGGAAGCAAAAGCAGCATTCGGAGGCTCGAGGAGCCTTGCTGGCCCTGGGAAGGATCAGGGGGCCGAAATATTTTGTAAAAGTTTTTTTTCGGGAGATAATGCTTCTGGCGCTGCTTGTTCCGTATTTGAACATTGTTTCGCTGATCCTCATGATAATATATTCTTTCAGATATACGGGTCCGGTATATTCGAGAGAGTTCGGGGATAAAAGGATAATTATTCTGCCGTTTTTTAATATATATTTGCTGTTTGTCAGTTTTGCTTATTCTTTCAGAGGATTTGTTTATGGAAAACAAAAAATTTAAGGTAGCCCTGTTCATGCTTCCTCTTCTCACTCAAGGAGCAGGGGCGGAAAAATATTTCATTGAACTGGCGAAAAATTTTCGGGATAAAGGAGTAGAGGCGGATGTTATCACAATGGATGAAGATTTTTTCCGGAAGTTCGCAAGGCTTCTCCATATTTTCACGCGGGGAAATTTTTTTGGAAAGATCGATATATCCGGAAGAGAAAGGGAAAGTGCGATACGCGATCAATTGGGCCGGTCCCGGTGGCTGAAGGCAAGCTATAAAGATCTTGGGAAGACGCTGCGGAATTATGATGTGATATATTCGAAAAATGAAGTTGTTGATCTCATTCTTCTGAAAATCATTGGTTATAAAAAACTTCCGCCAATTGTCGTCGGAGTGCATACCCCGATCAGCTATCCCGAGACAAGATCTTTCAATTCAAAATTGCACAATTGTCTGTACGCGAGTTTTTTTTATAAATGGCTTATCGGGGGCGCGAAGTGTGTTCATGTATCCAACAGTTCCGCGCTTCGTGTCATAGACAAAGAATTCAAGTTAAAAAGCGAATTGATATATTATCCTTTTTCCATCCGACAAATTCTCGATTCAGCTAAAAAAAATAAATGCGATATAGAATTTGACGCGGATAAAAAAAATTTTATCTTTGTTGGCAGGCTCGGCGAGCAAAAGGGGATTGATGTTTTGATAAAGATAATCCGGAAAATAAGCGGGAACAAAGTTCTGGCGGGAAAGACTGGGATCAATATCTTTGGCAGCGGTGACGAGGCATACCAAAACGCGATAAAAAAAATGGCCGAAGAAAATTCCTTCGTCCGGTATTTTGGCCATGTTGAACACAAATTTATGCCGGATATCCTCAGTCGGCAAGACTTGCTGGTCGCGCCTTCCAAATGGGAAACTTTGCCGTACGTCATACTTGAGGCTCAGGGAATGGGATTGCCGGTCATTGCTTTTGATATTCCCGGTCCGAGTGATATTATGATCGATGGGTTAACGGGTTTTTTGGTGAAAAATGAAGAAGAATTCATAGAAAAGACCATTTCCATTGTCCAAAATGAAGTTAAGTTCAGCAGAGAAGAAATTACAAAAAATATTGAAAAAAAATTTGATCCGGATATTATTTATGGCCAACTGTTAGATATGTTTGAAGATAACCTGTAAAAGTCATTAATTAAATGCACAAAAAAATTAGATTTTATATATCACCCTTTTTTCTATCCAGATATTATATAAGCAAAGATATAAGATATTTTATTGAAAAGTACGGTTTCAGGGGAACGGTGCTGGACTTAGGCTGTGGAGAAAAACCATATAAATATTTGTTCAAGAATTCAAAATACCTGGGGATTGATTTTCCCAAGTATTCGATCAACAAGGATTTCAAGGGGGAGAAACCGGATCATTATTTCACGGATGATTATAAAGAGACCCTAGTGCTCCCTTTTCCCGATGAATACTTTGATAATGCCGTTTCATTTCAAGTTCTGGAGCATCATAAAAGGCCAGATCTTATGATCGGGGAAATGGCCAGGGTGATCAGAAAGGGAGGACTGGTTCTTCTCACCTGTCCGTTCATTGGCGGACTGCATGAGGAGCCCAACGATTTCCAAAGATATACCAAATACAAGCTTAGGGAATTATTCGAAAAAAATAATTGCGAAATTATAGGGGGAAAAAAAGAAGGGTCGTTGCCTTCGGTCATTTCCATGTTGATCAACGAGCACATTAGCAGTTTTGCGGCTAAAAACAAATTTTGCTATTTTTTGGCGTCTTTAATTTATCTTCCATTTTTATTATTTCAGTACTTGAGCTTGCTTCTGGATAAAATTATCAGATCAGAAAAAATATTCATTAACTACATGATTCTAGTCAGAAAAACTCAATGAACCAAAAGATCCTGGTTAATCTATTGACCTTGCAGCACGAGGGGATCTTGCCTCCCTGGCTTAGGATATTCAAAGTGTTTCAGGCTCACGGATGTAAAGTATATGTCAATACGGGATATTTCGTGAAAAAGCTTGAGCCGATCGAGGATATTTATCAATTTGATTGGCTGACCGAGGCTGAAGAAAAGAGACTGCGAAAAGATAAAACCAAAACAAAAATTGGTTTTCTACTTCATTCACTGAAGAGGAATTATATTACCTTGAAAAATAGCCGAAAGATTTTAAAGTCGGAAAACTTCGATGTTGTCTATACGCCTTCCTCAGTTCTTGATTTTACGATCTTCCCATTTTACCTGAAGTCAAAAGGTGAAAAAATAAAATGGGCGACAACTTTGGCGAATATTGTTCCTTTTTCTGATCCGGGGAATAAGTTCATCAGATTTTTAGCCTGGCTTTTTTTTCAAATAAGCATGAGGATGCTAAGGCGGGCGGATGTTATATTCGTTCCAACTGCGGAGATGAAGGATCATTTGATCAAGAGAAAATTCAGGAAGGAAAAAATAATTGAAACCGGTTGTGCGGTTGAAAACGAAATGATCAAAGGAGCAGAAGGTCTTGACGGCCATAAGATAGACGCCTTATTTGTCGGAAGAATAAACGAAACTAAAGGCATCTTTGATATGCTGAAAGTTTTGAAGATCATAATGAAAAAATTTCCTGATTTTCAACTGGCGATCATGGGGGAAGGGGATGAGAAAACGAAGGCGCGCTTCAAAAAAGAAATAAAAAATTCTGGCCTGGGGAGCAATGTTCAATTTCTCGGTTATAAAAATGGGATGGAGAAATATAACATCATAAAATCCACGAAATGCTTTTGGTTTTTGAGCGTGAGCGAAAGCGAAAGTTTTGGAATAGCGCTTCTGGAAGCGGTTTGCTCCGGAATTCCCGCTTTTGCCTATGATCTTCCTCAGTTTTCTCGCATTTATCAAAACGGGGAAGTTGAGATCTCACCCAAAGGAGACCATGAGTTGGTGGCCCAAAAGGTGATAAATTTATTCGAGAGCGGAAATTTTGATAACGGAAAAGGAAAAGAATTATTAGGAAAATACAGTTGGGAAAAAATCGCGGAAATCGAATACAATTCCTTAAATAATTTATAACGCGCATGGAAAAAAACATATATAAAAACTTGTACAGCGATCAAAAGAATCTGGGAGATCTGGCGGATAGTCCCAGGGTGAGGAATATGGCGGCGGTCATTGATGGCATAAGATGCGAAAACAAAAATATTCTGGATATAGGCTGCTATGATGGAACATTTCTGTCTCTCATAAAAAACAGAGAGAATAATTTTTTCGGACTCGAAGCGAGCGACTGGGGAGTCGAGCAAGCTCGGCGAAAAGGACTGAATGTCCAGCAATATTTTTTCGACGACAAGGCAAAACTTCCGTACGAAGATGATTTTTTTGATATTGTTGTGGCCGGGGAGATGATCGAGCATATTTATGACACGGATTTTTTTCTGGCTGAGATCAGGAGAATTTTGAAACCGGGAGGAAAACTGCTGATATCAACGCCAAACATTGCCTCGCTTGGGAGGAGACTGTTGCTCCTTTTTGGCAAAAACCCGATCATTGAGCTTTCTCCCAATGAGTCGGACAGCTCTGGCCATATACGCTACTTCACTTTCGAAACTCTTCGACAAATGCTTGAAAAAAAAGAATTCAAGGTCATCTCCGCAACGTCTGATTGTGTGAATTTTTCAAAAAATGGTAAAATCAAATCTGCGCTATTGGCAAAGATATTTCCGACACTTGGCGCGAGCATAATCTGCTATGCAAAAAGATCTTCTTGAAAAATTGAAAAAATGGCAAGCGGACCGGGCGCGGAGGGACAATGTCGAAGCGTACCGTGTTTTGCCGTATTCGGTTTTGGAAGAGATCGCGCGGCGTGAACCGCAGAGCGCGAATGAACTTTTGGAGATCAAAGGCATCAAAGAAAAAAAGCTGGCGCGGTACGGAAAGGAAATTTTAGCAATCGTTAATGAAGAGAGCAGTGAGGAGGTTGTTACAAATATTGAAAAAGAAGATAGGGTTTTTGAAGTCGGGGAATATTTGGATCATTTGAACATGAAGCTGCTTGAGGCCGAAGCGAAAATAAAAGGAGAGGTGTCGAGCGTCGAGAACCGGGGAAACTATATTTTCTTCGGCATAAAAGACAAAGAGGACGAAAGTCTCTTGAACTGCTTTATTTGGGGCAATGATTACGAGATCAGCGGCGTGGATCTTCGGGAGGGAACGGAAGTGGTCATTTGGGGCTATCCGAATGTCTATAAACCCAGCGGAAGGATATCATTTCAAACGAAGCTGATCGAGATTGTCGGAGAAGGAGCGCTCAAAAAAGCCTATGAAGAGCTGAAAATAAAATTGGAAGCAGAAGGTCTGTTCGCGCCGGAACGAAAAAGAACCATACCCGAATTTTCCCATAGAATAGGCCTCATCACCTCGCATCAGGGAGCGGCGATTGGGGATTTCACTTCGAATTTGGGCAGTTTTGGTTTCCAAATTAAATTCTTTTCCTCGCGGGTAGAAGGCAAGCAATCCGTGTTTGATCTGATTAAAGGTGTTCGGTGGTTCAACAAAAATATGCCGGAACTCGATGTGCTCGTTTTGGTGCGGGGCGGGGGAAGTCTAGAAAGTCTCCAGGCGTTCAATACGGAAAGTTTGGTTCGTGAAATTGCCTCTTCTAAAATCCCGGTTCTCGCCGGTATTGGGCATGAACAGGATGTGACGCTGGCGGCACTCGCGGCGGACAAAATGGTTTCCACTCCCACGGGAGCGGCGGTAGAGCTTCGAAAATCTTGGGATGAAGCGGCGAGCAAGGTTGACGAGGCGGAACGAAATTTGGTTTCTTATCTTTCAAAAATTTTTGAGCGTTTTGAAAAAGCGAAATTCGTTCTTCATCGCGAGGCAGAAAAAATAGGTCAGTCCATTTTCTATAATAAAGAAAAAATAGGACTGTCTCTCAAGAATATTTATTCGTCTTTTTCTCGATTGCTTCAGAATATCAAAGAACAAATAAAAAATGCGGAAGACCAAATAAAACTAAACAATCCTGAACGGCAATTGAGGCTTGGATATAGCTTGGTGAGCCTAAAGGGTCAAATCGTTAGGAGCGTAAAGAATATAAAAGCGGGAGAGATGGTGGATATAAAAGTGAGTGACGGGGAGCTGAAATCGGAAGTGAAGAAAATTTTTTATTCATAATTTAAGATCTAAAAATAATTTTATGGCGAAAGAAGCAAATCTTACGGAGTCCCTCAAGAAACTCGAAGAAATTGTCGAGTGGTTTGAAAGCCAGGGGGAAGTGGATGTGGAGAAAGGAATTGAGAAAGTGAAAGAGGGAGTGAAGCTTATCAAGGCCAGTCGCGAACGGCTCAAAAAAGTGGAGAATGAATTTGAGGAGGTAAAGAAGGAATTGGAGGAGGGAACTGAAGCGGAATAATTTTCGATGCAAAGAGAAATAAAACTAAAAAATGTCAGCCCAAGGCTGATCCGCCTCGGGCGGAAAATAATCGAATACGAACTTCGCCAAAGTCGGCGAGCAAGGTGTTTACGTATCACTATTCACCCTGGCGGAGAACTCTCGGCGACCCTTCCGCAGGGGATGAATATAAATAAGCTGGAAAATTTCATCCAACAAAAAACCGATTGGATCTTGCGTAAAATAAATCTCGCGAAAAAGAGAAAGCCCATCATGTTGCTTCCGAAATCGAGTCGCCGGGAATATTTGGAAAAAAAAGAAGAAGCTCGGAAACTGGCCGAGACCAAGCTGAAAGAATTTAATGAGTTTTATAATCTTGATTATCGTCGGATATCGATTCGCAACCAAAAAACACGTTGGGGAAGCTGCAGTCGAAAGGGCAATTTGAATTTCAATTACAGAATTGTCCATCTGCCGGAAAAATATCTGGACTATATCGTTGTCCATGAGTTATGCCATCTTCAAGAGCTAAATCACGCGAAGAATTTTTGGATTTTGGTCGCCCAAACAATTCCGGATTATAAGGAAATAAGGAAAGAAATCAGGAATTTATGAAATTTGCAATATAACTTATTTTGTGATATAATACATAAAGCTATAAAAGCGGGTGGCCAACCCCTTTTTTTGTTTTAAACAGGATTTTTTGCTAAAATATAGCCAGAATGGAATTTGATGAATTTGTGAAAAAACATCACTGGTATACTTCATTTTGGGCCGATGTAGCCTGGGTATTGCTCGGTGCTTTGGCGTTGTTTTTTATTTTCAATTCGCAGTACGCTACCGGAAAAATCGGGATTTCAGTCAATATGGAAAGCGCTTCACCTATCGAACCGAAAGATCCCGTGATCATAAACTTCAGCCACCCGATGGAACCAGCGGCGGTTGAAAAGAACGTCAAGATAAATCCGGCGGTGGAGGTTCAATTCAGCTGGGAAAACAATAACCAAAAGCTGAAAATAAAACCGGTCCATTATTTCAACTCCGGAGAAAATTATGCCATTGAAATAAAACCCCAGTCCTCTTTTTCGATCAGTCGGCTTATGGGAAGGGAAGCTGAGGCGGACAACTTTTCATTTTCAGTAAGCGAAATGCCGAAAGTTGTCTCCATTATTCCGGTGAGCGGGGAACCAAACGAAAAGATCGATTCCAACGTCGTCATCAATTTTGACAAATCAACAGCGGGATATGATATCAATTTTGTCGTCGAACCTTTTAATGATTTCGGTTTTGAAAGCGACAACGATAAAAAAACCTTCACCATTCTGACGGGAGGAAAGTTGGAGCATGCGAAAGATTATGCCGTGAGCGTGAAAGAGGCGGTCAGTGATCAGGAAAACGGCAGCAAAAAATTATCGGAGGTGTTCCGGGCGAATTTCAAAACCGAAAGCGAGCCAGTGGTCGTTCCCGATCCGGCGCCGAACGCGGTTGTTTCGGCGGTCCCGGAGGAAGCCGTGATAGCGAAAATTGCCGAAGGCAAATATATCGATATAAACCTGGCGAAACAAAACCTGTCCATATTCGAAGACGGGAAAAATTTAGGGACCTATCGGGTTTCTTCCGGCAAGCGGGGGATGGCGACACCGACAGGAACCTTTCATGTGATGGCCAAGCGCGGACGGGCCTGGTC
>PMJF01000046.1 GCA_003157295.1 Candidatus Moraniibacteriota bacterium
CCGCTCGCTGCGATATTTCGCGCTATCCCCCACTCCGCTCGAAATAAAAAGAATATCCCCCGATCCGACGCGACCGAACAATTTGAAAAAAGAAACGACGGATCTTTTTCCGCCACGCAAAATCCCGTCGCGTTTCATCGCGCTGATCCCCTTTCCCAATTTGACCGACCACGATTTCATTTTTTTATTAATTTCTCAAATATATCAAACAACTTTTTGGCTTCTTTTTCCTCACCCAATTCTTCCATATCATAATGAATTTTCTCTGAAGTCTTGATACTTTCCAAAATGCCAGCCAAATCGCCGAAATTCTGCATATAATGGCCTTTTTCTCCCAATCTCGCACGGTTGAATTCTTTTTCGAAACAAACAATCGGGCATCCGGCGGCCATCAAATTGACCAATTTCCCGCTGCCTTCTGTTGTGCTTCCGTTTTTCGGATCAATCGCGGCCGAAGCCAGTGCCAGATAGGCCGGCAAGGAAAAATATTTGACTCTCCCCGCAAAATATACGAAATCTCCAAGATTATTTTTTCTGACATATTCTTTGTATTTTTCTTCATCATTTCCGAACCCGCCAATGAGCAACCTCCATTCTGCATTTTTAAGGTTTAGCCTTAAAAATGCTTCGAGCAAGTCTCCGACGCCTTTGTTGTCGCTCAAGCCGCCGATATAGACCAACAATTTTTTGCCTTCCGTCCATTTTTTGATCTCTGCAATCTTTGCCTGCTCTTCACTGGTCAGTTCGGGAATTTTTTTGAAAAGATCCAGATCTATTCCATCCCGAATAATGCTGATTCTGTCTTTATACTTGTATAATTTTTCCATGCGCGGCTTCACGTTCTCGCTGCTCACCACCAGCCAATTGCAACGGTTGATCAAACGGCGGGAAAGCCATACGAAAAACCGTCGGGCGATGAAATTTTTCCGGTTATAGCTTTTGAACTCTTCTTCGAGATCCGCCTGCAAATCAACGACAACGGGAGGATTTTGAAATGTCAGTCTTTTTGCCACATATCCAATGCCAAATCCTTCGTACATATGCCCATGAATGACATCCGGCCGAAATTCCCTGATCACCCGGCGGCACAAAAAAATCAATTTGATGTCGAGCCAAAATTTTCCCCAGGAAAATCCGGGGGCAGTTCTTTTGTACCATCCAACCTTTTTTATTTTTTCAACATCAAGACCGCCCGGACTTTCGCCCGCAAAATAAGTGCAAATTTTCACTTTGGAGCCAAATTTCTCAAGGTATTTGGCGCCGTTATAAATTCTCATGTGACAGCCGCGATCAGAAAAGAAGGGAGTCGCCGCAATTGTCAATATTTTCATATTATTTATTCTCCCCTTATCCTGTCGTTGCTTTCCAGCACTGCTTTGATGAATTTCGGATCATAACCCGCTTTCTCGCTGGCTTTCGCAATCGCGTTCACGTCTTTTGGCAGGCATTTGCCGGAAAAGCCTCGCGCGTCCGGAAATACCGCCGAGAACATCCGTCCCATTCTTTCATCCAAGAGCCACAACTCACGCAATTCTTTGTATTCGACCCCGAAAGCTTGGGCGAGGTTATAAAATTCATTGGCGAAAGTCACTTTCGTGGCGATAAAGGCGTTTTCCATATATTTCACGAGTTCGGCAGTGGTTGAATCGGTAATGGAAAATCTGGCTTCCGGTCCCATAACGCGGACAAAGAAATCGAGGATCTTTGAAGCCGTTTCCTTGTCGCCGCCGATGATCTGGAAACTGTGCTTTTTCATGTCTTTCGGATCGGCGTATTTCCAGTAAGGAACGAAATATCCGCCTTCACCCATATATTCGGGAGAAAAGCAGATCTTCTTGCCGCTTTTTTCAGAAAGTTTTTCGGTCGTCGTGGGAGGAATGGTGCTTTTAATGAGAATAAGAGGGGCGCTGAGCCAACCCAGCGTGTCCTCAATGATCGTGAGATCGCAGGAACCGTCGTCGCCCATCGGAGTCGGCACTGAGACCACCGCCAAATCGCAAGAGTTGATCTCTTCTTTTGAAGCCGAACCCTCGACGTGAGGGTCATAATAGATCGTTTCAAATTTGTCTTTGAAAAAATCGTATACTCCTTTTCCCACATAGCCGTATCCGATCACGGCAACTTTCTTTTTTCGCTTTGTTTCCGACATAGTATAAATTTAAATAGTTAGATAAAAAATAATTGGTCTGGCTCTCTCATAAATTGTCCATTTTTTGCTCTGCAATTGATTCCTGAGGAAAAACAAATTTTTTTCTCATGAAAAAATTCCAGAAAAGAACCAAAACGATCGCGACCATTTTCGCTATCATTATATAAAAATTCAATTTGTCCACCAATATCCAGAGAATCACTTCTGTCCAAAGAAGCCCCCCAATGCCAATGAGCGCAAAAATGGGAAATTCTTTTTTTACTTCTCCACTGCTCTTGAAAACCAGGATCGTATTGAGGGAATAATTGATAGTTATGCCGACAATGAATCCGCAAGCGGCCGCAATGAGATAATTGATATGCAAGAAATGGGTAAAGGAATACAGCACGGTCATGTCCGAAACCGTCGCGATCCCTCCGCATATGAGATAGCGAAAAAATTGCAAAAGTCCCTTATTGACCTTTCGGCCGAGTATTTTTTCGACTAGATCGTCAATGAATTTGATCATATCTCAAAAGATTATGGTTGATTGATAAATTGCGATGACTTGAACACTTTCACGAAATCGTTCGGGTTGTTGTCGATCATATCGTTAAAAACATAATTATTGCTGGCGTAGATGTTCTTGAAATCCACTATATTTTTTATCGAGCCGGATAATTTAAGGGTGCGGGATCTTCGATCGGTAGACACGACAAAATAGTCGAACTTGTTTTCCTCGAAAGTCTTCTTTTTGAAATCGATGAAGCATTTTCCGGCAAAGGCTTCGCAGACAGCTCCCTTATCCGACCAGATCGTCATATCGTGCGCATTGGGAAGCTGATTGAGATAACTAGCCGCTTCAAAGCTCCCTTCGCCCATTCCCTTCAGGTTAACAATGAATTTTTTTGGCAGTATTTCCGAAGCGTAGGCCAGAAAATTCGGCTTCACGCCCTGCAGGCTGAAAAATAGAATTATGATCGACGCAAGATATACCGCCGGAAGCGGAATGTTTTTTTTGATATTTTTAAGTTCAAGGAATTGAGAAATGCCAATGGCCGCTACCACAAAAACCAAAGGATAAACCATGATCTGGTATCTTACCGTCGTCGTAACGGCATTTACCGCGCTGCCGAGGTAATAGATGAAAATAAAAATAATAACATACACGGCCGTGATCGTCTCCCGTTTCAGTTCTTTTTTCCTGAAAAAATTGATGACTGCGAACAGAATAAATATCAGGATAAGAGGTGAAACGCTGAAGAGCAGGCTGTAGAGATCGGCCGAGATCGCGCCGCCATATTTTCGCAAAATATTGCCTTGTCCGATACCTTTTGGCGAGGAAATTATCGCTTGCAGATCGAAAATATGAACATGCGCATAAATATGCAAAAATACAAAGGCGCTAAGAAAGAGAAACACAACCCCAAAAGTTTTTACTATTATACTCTTATATTTTGCAAAAAAGCCGAATATAATGGTCGAAAATCTGGCTTTGAAAACAAACGTGTC
Organism: Candidatus Moraniibacteriota bacterium; assembly: GCA_003157295.1. Lineage (GTDB taxonomy): Bacteria > Patescibacteriota > Minisyncoccia > Moranbacterales > UBA11712 > Fen-1326. The sequence goes on from PMJF01000046.1 coordinate 3,641, forward strand.
TATGGCCAGGAGGCCGATAATCCCGACAAAGAGCGGCCAGGTGGAAGAAAAAACGGCGTTTCCAATGGTAGCCTTGGTAAGCGCCGAAAACCTGACCCACGTCGCAGGAAAAAAAACAAAAGCGGTGGCCATGGACACAGCAAAAAGAACGACGTAGTTGACAAAGGCTTCCTTCAAATATTTTGCGATTGGGATCTTTTGGTGCGCATAAAATATATATTCCAAAAGAAAGACAAAGAAAAAATAAACAAAAAGGATGTTGGCGACATATTTGGTAATGACGGAAAGTCCGAGGAAAAATCCGGAAAGTATCAGGTATTTTCTTTCGTTATTTTTGAGGAAAACAAAAAGGCTTAGCGTGGAAAGCGCGGAGAGGATCCAGAGCATCGCGTCTGAATTGATAATGAGTGAAATGCCCAAAAGAATGGGAGAAAGACCAATGAATAAAAGCGAGAATCTCGCGATGTTTTTTCCCAGTAATTTCTTAATGAGAAAATAAAAAACGGGCAGCATCGCCAAAGTGAAAAGAAAAACCGGCAGGCGAAGATCGAAATAAATGTCCCGGATCCTCTTGATCTGTTCGGGGGTTTTGGGTTCGTAGCGAATTGCGTCGTATATTTTTGGATTCTCGCCGATAAAGGGCAATCCGGCTCCGGAAACGATCGCGAGGGGTATGCCGGGTTTATCGGATATATTGGTATTCTTCCATTTTGCGCTGCTTACGGCATTCCAGAAGGCAGGTACTCTGTGGTACGACCAGTAAGGCTCATCGACCCCGGAAAAATTCTCAAGACGATGAAACCCAAAATAAACGCTCGTTGCGACAATGACAAAAAAAAATAAGATTGTTATTATTCTTTCTTTCATGCTTAAAACTCCACAATATTTTTTATGTTATAGTTCATTCTTCGTTGCGTCTTGAAGTAGCTTTTCACAACAATATCGGCCAGGAGCCCAAAAATAAAGAGCTGGATACCCATCAAGATCATAAAAATGGCAACCAACGGCCAAATCTTGTTCGACATGGGCACCGCATAATAGATCCTTGAGATGATCAAGGCCAGACCTGTGAGCATTCCGAGGGCAAAAACCACGAGACCTCCCGCGCCAAAGAGATGCAGCGGCCGGTTGGCATATTTTTTCCAAAACCAGACCGAGATCATATCAACAAATCCCTTCACTCCCCGTTTCCAGTTGTATTTTGTAACGCCGTGCTTACGAGGATAATGGCTGACAGGAATTTCCGTTACCTTAAAGCCCTGCACTTTTAGAGTCGCCGGTATGAAACGATGCATTTCGCCAAAAAGATCGAGATCTTCAAAACATTCCCTTTTATAGGCCTTGAGACTGCAGCCTGAATCGTGAATTCCGTCGTCGATCAAAATTTTTCGCAAAACATTGGCCGTTCGGGAAAAAAACTTTTTCATGAAAGAGTCTTTTCTGAATTTTCTCCATCCGGAAACGACGTCAAATCCCTCGCTCATCTTGTTGAGCAGTACTTTAATGTCTGCCGGATCATTTTGGAGATCGCCGTCCATCGTGACAATGATCTCCCCTTTCGAGTTCTTGAACCCCGCATCAAAAGCGGCGGTTTGCCCGAAATTTTTGCGAAATGTGATCAGTTTCAATGGACTGAGGCTCTGGCAAATTTCGTTGGTTTTGTCCCTACTGCCATCATCGATGAAAATGATCTCAAAAGGCTTGCCGAGCGCTTGGCAAGCTGCCACAATTTTTTGATGTAATTCCCGCGCATTCCCCTCTTCATTATAAAGCGGAACTACTACGGATAGGCCTATTTTTTGACTGGCTTCATTCATTTTTTTATGTTAGCCTATAATTAATTGTTTAGCAAATTTTGAAGAATGCCCAACTTAAAGGGGTTTTTGGGTATTTTCAATAGCTTTTTGATGCCAATTTCCAAACAAATTACAAAGATATTTTTTGCCTTTCTTATCTTCTTTTTAGCCTTTGGGTGGCTGGTTGTTTTTTTTGCCGTAATCGGATCATTTTACGCTGAAACAGTTGTTTTGTCAATCACAGCCAGCGCCATATTTTCCCTCTTATTTTCCAAAAAGCTATATACAGGCGCCGCAGATATCCAAAAGATGGCTTGGATTCCGGTCATCGTGATCGCCCTAGCTGTCAGTTTCACCACCTGTTATTTCGCCACCCCGACCATTTTCGGCGGCCGGGACCAAGGAGCGATCTCAACCGCGGCGATATATCTCGCCAAAGATCATCAGCTGAAATTCTCCACTCCTGTGTCAGGAGATCTTTTCCAGAAATACGGCTCCGGAAAGGCCCTTAATTATCCAGGATTTGACTATACCAAAGACGGAAAACTCTTTTCCCGCTTTCCGGTGGCCTTCACCGCCTATCTCGCCGCGAGCTATGAAATGTTCGGGCTCACAGGAATCCAATACGCGAATTGGCCTTTCCTCTTTCTTTTTCTCGTCGTTTTCTGGCTGATCTTGCGGGAATTTTTTTCCAAGTGGATCTCTTTGCTCGGTTTCCTCTTGGCTGCGTCTTTTTTTCCATTTCTCTGGTTTGCCAAATACACCCTTACGGAAACATATATGCTTTTTCTCGTCTGGGCGGGAGTTTTGTTCTTGATCTATTATCTCAAGGAAAAAAAAGATTTATTTTTCTATCTGTCGCTGGCCGCTTTTTCCCTTTCGGCGCTTGTCCGGATCGAAGGAATGGTTTTTCTATTTCTCGCCATCGGCTATGTCTACCTTCTGGAACGCAAAAAAATGATCCTGAGGCCAATATTTCATAAGTATCTTTCTGGTTTCCTTGCTTTTTTTCTGCTTCTTTATTTTTTTCTCAACTATTCGACGCTTCTCGACAGCCTGAAGAACATTGTCAAAACATTTCTGCCCGGCTCTGAAAAAATTTCCGGACCATCAGCTAATCTATACTCGCATCTCATCCTCATTTTTCTCAACTATAATATTTTGGTCTATATCATCGGCGGGCTATTAGCCATGATCTTCTTGTTGATAAAATTCAGGAATAATTTTTTCAAAAAGGAATATATTCCGCTCATCATTTTGTTTCCGGCTCTCGTCTATCTTTTTCTTCCGCTCATCACTCTCGACGACCCCTGGATGCTGCGCCGTTATGTTTTCGCGGTCTTTCCGCTGCTGATCCTTTACAGCCTTTACGCTTTCGAAAAATTCTTTTACCACAGGTTTTTCCTTTATTTCGCTCTCTCCGTTCTCATTATTGCTAACATTTTCACCAGCGGCATTTTTTTAAAAACATCAGAAAATAAAGCTCTTTTGCCCCAGATCAAGGAAATTTCCCAAAATTTCGGACCTCGGGACCTGATCCTGGTCGATCGCCTGGCCACGGGCAGCGGGTGGTCCCTCATGAGCGAACCGCTGGCATCCCTTTACAGCCAGCAGGCGGTATATTTTTTCAATGCCGATGATCTGAAAGCCATTGATCAGTCGCGATATGACCATGTTTATCTCCTGACCCCTCTCACCAGCGAAAAGGCGTGGTATTCCGAGATGATCAAGGATATGAATCGGAGTGTATATAAAATAGTCACTGTGAATAACAACTATCTGGAATCCCAGCCGGGTATTTTCAAAGTGGCCGTTGACATTCATCAAACGCTCTACACCGGAATTTGGAAAATTAAATAATAATCTCACCCAAAAATGAAAATTCTTGTCACCGGAGGCGCCGGTTTTATCGGCTCGCATCTAACGGACGCTTTGATAAAAAAGAATCACAAAGTTCTCGTGATCGATAATTTGAGCACCGGTTTTCGAAAAAACGTGAATCCGAAAGCCAGATTTTATAAAAACGACCTGACCGATCACAAAAAAATTGAAGCTATTCTGAAAAAAGAAAAGCCGGAAGTCATTTTTCATTTGGCCGCTCAGATCGATGTTCGAAAATCGGTCGCCGATCCGGTTTTCGATGCCAACAGCAATATCCTGGCCAGTATAAACCTGATCAAGCTGGCGAGCCTTTATAAAGTGAAAAAGATCATCTTCTCCTCAACCGGAGGCGCCATTTACGGCGACACAAAAAAACGCCCAACGTCAGAATCGGAGTCCGAATGGCCACTCTCCCCTTACGGGATCGCGAAACTGACCATCGATAAATTTTTGAATTATTACCGCGAGATCCACGGACTAAATTTTGTGTCTCTGCGCTACGGCAATGTCTACGGCCCGCGGCAGAATCCCCACGGCGAAGCGGGAGTGGTAGCCATATTTTTGAACAAGATGCTTAAAGGCCAGCAACCGGTCATAAACGGACACGGCAAACAAACCCGTGATTATGTTTTTGTCGAGGATGTCGTGAATGCCAATCTCCTTGCCCTAAAGCATTTCCAGAAAGTGGGAATATATAATGTCGGCGCCGGAAAGGAAACGGATGTCAACCAATTGTTTCGGGAGATCAATCGTCATTTTGGCGGAAAATTCAAAGAATCCCACGGACTGGCCAAGATCGGCGAGCAAAAAACGAGCTGCCTCAGTTTCGCAAAAATAAAAAGAGACTTCGGCTGGTCTCCGAAAACAAATTTTCCAGGCGGGATCAAAAAAACTTTTGAGTGGTTTTCCGGAAAGCAGTAAATAATTTGATCAAGAAATGAGCAAATTTAGAATAATAAGCATTGTTGTCCCGATATATAACGAAGAAAAAACTTTGGAGCAGATCATCGCCGCGGTGGAAAATGCGGATGTTTTTGATCTGGAAAAAGAAATGATCTTCGTGGACGACGGCAGCCGAGACAGATCGAAAGTTATTCTCGAAAAATATAAAGAGAAACACAAGATTCTCTATCACGAAAAGAACCGAGGCAAAGGCGCAGCACTTCGCACCGGCTTCAAAAACGCGACCGGGGACATTATCCTGATCCAAGACGCCGATCTGGAATATGATCCGCAAGAATACTCTGAAATTTTGAAACCGATCTTGGATGGCAAGGCGGACGCGGTTTTCAGTTCCCGCTTCTTGGGGCACCGCCCCCATCGGGTGCTATATTTCTGGCATTCTCTGGGAAACAGATTTTTGACCGGCCTTTCGAACATGCTGACGAACCTCAATTTGACCGACATGGAATCGGGATATAAGGCTTTCACAAAGGAAATTTTGGATCAGATCGCTCCCAAACTTAGATCAAAGCGCTTCAGCATCGAACCGGAGCTTGTGGCAAGAATAGCCAAGCTCGCCCGCCAAAACAAATGCCGGGTTTATGAAGTCGGCATTTCCTATTCCGGCCGAACTTATGCTGAAGGAAAGAAAATAGGCTGGAAAGACGGAATCGAAGCCGTTTCGTGCATAATTTGGTATAATCTTTTCCGATGACCGAAAGATCCCAAGCGCATTTTGAGCGGGAGGAGCCATATTTGGAAAAATTTTTGCGCAGCTGGAGATTCCGGAAAATCCTTCCCCATATCGCGCATAATTCCAGGGTTTTGGACATCGGCTGCGGCTTCAACGGGAATCTCCTGAAAAATATCGAGCCTCAGATCGAAAGCGCCGTCGGAATTGATCTTTCTGTGGACGAAAACGCAAATAGCGAGAAAATCAAGCTCTTGAGACACGATCTGAACGAAAGATTACCATTCCCGGACGAAGAATTTGATGTCGTCACCACTCTCGCAAACCTGGAACACCTGAAAGATCCGCTCCAAAACCTCCGCGAGATATTTCGAGTTTTGAAACCAAACGGAAAAATGCTCCTCACGGCGCCAACTTTCGGCGCCAAGCCGGTTCTCGAATTCCTGTCGTTTCGCCTCAACCTGGTGAGCCCAGCGGAAATTCGAGATCACAAAAACTATTTCAGCAAAATTATCCTTCTCGACTGGTGCCAAGCAGTCGGTTTTTCCCGCGCCGAGCACAAATATTTCCAGTTCGGGATGAATAATTTCCTGAAAACGGAAAAGTGAAGAGAATTGTCAGAAAATAATATCGTAATCTATTTATAACTAAAAAATATATGAAAATTTTAGTCACTGGCGGAGCGGGTTTCGTCGGGTCACATCTGTGCAAAAAGCTTATCGAGAGTGGGAACGAGGTTGTTTGCGTGGATAATTTTTACACCGGGAGAAAAGAAAACATCAACGATCTGGTGGAAAATGACAAATTTGAATTGATCGAACATGATATCATTGATCCTTTGACAGTTGACAATTTGGATCAAGTTTATAATCTGGCTTGCCCCGCGTCCCCGCCTCACTATCAAAAAGACCCTATTTTTACGGCGAAAACATCCTTTGTCGGGTCGCTAAATCTGCTGGAACTCGCCAAAAAAAATAATGCCCGCATTTTGCAGGCATCCACGAGCGAAGTTTATGGCGATCCGAAAATTCATCCCCAGCCGGAAACTTATTGGGGAAATGTGAATCCTGTCGGCATTCGCGCTTGTTACGACGAAGGGAAACGCTGTGCCGAAACTCTATTTTTCGATTATCATCGAAAATATGATACGGATATCCGCGTGGTCAGAATTTTCAATACTTATGGCCCGAATATGGATCCGCGTGACGGACGGGTCGTCTCCAATTTCATCACTCAGGCTCTCAAGAACGAGGATCTGACAATTTACGGCGACGGATCTCAAACGAGGAGTTTTCAATTTATTGACGATCTGGTGGAAGGGATGATCTTGATGATGAATAACAAAAAAGAATTTATCGGGCCGGTGAATATGGGAAATCCGGACGAATTCACCGTAAAGGAACTGGCGGAAAAAGTGCTTGCGATGATTCCCGAGAGCCAGAGCAAAATAATTTTCGAAGATCTGCCGCAAGACGACCCCAAACAAAGAAAACCAGACATAGCGCTGGCCAAAGAAAAATTAGATTGGGAACCGAAAATGAAGCTGGAAAAAGGCCTTATTAAAACAATAGATTATTTTCGTAAAATAATCTAAAGATTTTTCAATAGATTCGTAATTCGTAGAGATTATCACGGGCGTCCCATCGAGACATACTCGAAGCCCATTTTTCTCACAACTTTCGGATCATAGATATTTCTTCCGTCCACTATTTTTGGAACCAGCATCGCCTCTTTCACTTTTTTGAGATCGGCCTGCTTGAACACTTCCCATTCAGTCAATATAAGAAGCGCTTCTGCTTTATCAACCGCCTCATACATATCTCGGCAGTGTTTTATTTTTTTGCTGAATATTTTTTTGACATTGGCAACAGGATCAAAAACACTCACTTCGGCCCCTTCCTCAAGCAACCACTTTATGACATCAATGGACGGAGCTTCCCTTGTATCATCCGTGTCCGGCTTGAAAGCCAGCCCCCAAACGGCTATCTTCTTGTTTTTTAGAGTGAAAAGAGTGATCTCGTCCACTTTTTGGCAAAACCATTTTCTTTGTTCAGAATTTATTTCAATAACGGCGTCAAAGATCGAGGTATCCAGCCGATAATGATCGGAAATCGAGCGAATACTCTTGGTATCTTTGGGAAAACAGGACCCACCGTATCCTACGCCAGCTTTCAGAAATTTGGGACCGATCCGCTTGTCCATGCCCACACCTTCCATGACCGCTTCAATATCCGCTCCGGTCACATCGCAAATTCGCGACAGCATATTCGTCGCCGAAACCCGCAGAGCCAGCATGAAATTCGCTGCTAGCTTGATCATTTCCGCGCTGCGGGCATTTGTCACGATCTTGGGACTGTCTATTTTTTCATACAGCTTCAAGAGCGCTTCCTGCGCCTTTTTGTCGCCGCCGATTATTATTCGATCCGGATTCATAAAATCGGATACCGCATTTCCCTCTCGGAGGGTTTCGGGGTTTGAGCCGACGTGGAACGTTGTCTTTCGGGGGTTATAAACCGCCAGCGATTCCCTGATCTGGGTGGCTGTCCCGATCGGCACAGTCGATTTTCCGACCACCACGAAATCTTTTTTACGGCAATTTTGGGCAATGTGCCGCGCGGTTTCGCCGACGTAGAAAAGATCCGCCCGGCCGTCTGATTCCCGCTCAGGCGTCCCGACAGCGATCATTGCCATATCAAACTTGTTTATCTCTTCGTTAATACCAATCTGGAATTTCAAACGTCCAGCTTGGATATTTTTTTTGATAATTTCCTCAAGGCCAGGTTCGTAGATGGGACATTCGCCTTTTTCCAGTTTCTTTATCTTGTCCGGATCAATATCCACCCCGGTGACTTGATGGCCAAGCTCCGCGAGACACGCCGCAGTGACGAGACCGACATAACCCACTCCGACGATAAAGATTTTCATAATTTTTTTGTCATATTTTAGGTTTACTTAAGAAGATTATTACACTTATAAGCGCAGTGTCAATTATTTCCCCTTCAAGGAAGAATGAGTTAGAATATACTCAGGAGATAACTTTATGCCTTATCTATTACTCTTCATAAATATTATTCTGATGTCCATCGGCCAGCTGTTTTTCAAGCAAGCGGCAATTTTTGTGAATGGCAACGAAAAACTAAACCTCGTCACCCGCTATCTTTATAATCCATCATTTTACGCGGCTATTTTCTTTTTCGCAGTGGCCACTTTCACTTGGGTGCAGATTCTCACAAAAATGAAGATATCCATTGCCTATCCGATTTTGAGCGCTTCGTATATTATAACCGCATTGGGCGCCTATTATCTTTTCAGCGAAAAATTGAGTCCGACCAACATCGCCGGAATATTTGTCATTATGATCGGCGTATCGCTGATTTCGATAAAATAATAAAAATCATTTTTTACACCTGCTAAGCCAGACCCCGTTAGTATGGGTCTTTTTTTATGGAAAAAACTTGACTTTTCGAGATATTCTTCGTATATTAGAAGGTCTAAAAAGACACCGGAAAGCGGTGACGAACCGCTTTAACCTTAAAAATAAAGAGAGGAATCAGCCTTGAAAACTATCGTGTTGGGAGATTTTAATTCTTTGTTTGGCGTTAGCCAACCTTCCAAGGTGAGCTGGCTTTTGGAAAGAGGAGTTGAAGTGAACGGGGTCCAAATAATCAGTCTGCAAAATGACCTTGCTCCTCAAGTCCTCATCAACTATGACTCACAGGTATTGAACCTGCTCCAGAAGTTTCCTTTCCTAGAAAGGATCTCTGTCGCGCTGCTCTGTTGGCCTAAAATAAAAAGTGTTGGCGGGCATGAAATAACCGCTGCCGCCAGCACTTTTATGACCGAGGATCTTTTCTTTTATGCCTTGGGAATCTGCCAAGCTCTGAAACGCGTCCAAAGCGAAACCGGCGTTCAGGTGGATATTAGCTATCACCCGATGCTCACTTGGCCAACTGCCGCCCTTGCCAGCATCGATCCGATCTGGCAGCAACAGTTCCTTTGGAGATGGGAAGCCAGAGCGCGAGAAGCGTTTGTCGAGCTCCTAAATTTCTACATCGGCTCAAGCGTCGGTATCGCCATCGAGAACGAGCCGGTCACCTCTGACCAATGGGGCAATCTCACCCACTCCGGGAATCGGCTTTTTTCCGAGCAGGTCCACGGATTACCATTGGGATGGGGCGTCACAGCCGACCTCCAACATTGCGGCATGATGCTCCAATGTCTCAATCAGGGCATTCCCTTGGTTTTTCCGCCCTATGTGCAAAGTGGCTCGTCTGAGCCCGTCTATTGGAATTGGGAACCCCAATTTCGCTGTCTGCGGAGCGTTTCGGGTTCCATTACCTTCCACGTCGCCCAAGTCGGAGACCCTGTTAGGCACCTCAAATCGAGGATCGATTTCTCCAACACGAGCCTTATGGACTGGCCTCTAATTCTCAGTCTTATAAAACAGCTCGACTATGCTAAGGGCGGCAACGCGTGGTATGCAATTGAGGAAGACGGCGGCCACATCTTCCCAGAGGGCTATCAGAAAGACCTGGAGGCCTTTCTTTATCTACAGGATTATTTTGAAAAATAGCGCCGGCAGCAGCCGGATTCATCGGGGTCGCCCTCAAGGCGGCCCCTAAATTTTTCCCACATCAAGCCAAAGCTTGATTTTTTTTTATCGGAAGAGCTATACTTGGGAATACAGTATTAGGAGGGTACATCTCTTTTGAAAACAGCCATAAATAATCACTAACCAGATCAAAAAAGTGAAAAAAAGAGCATTGGTCACCGGATCAGGAGGGCTAATCGGTTCCGAATCGGTTAGATTTTTTGCCGAAAAGGGCTTTACGATTGTCGGAATTGACAACGACATGCGAAGCTATTTTTTCGGGGAGGAAGCCAGCACAAAATGGAATAACAATCTCCTTAAGGAGAAATATTCTAATTATATCCCTATCGATGTCGATATTCGAAACGAGAAGACCATCGACAAGATCTTTGAAGAAATAAAATTCGATCTCATCATTCATACCGCCGCTCAACCTTCCCATGACTGGGCCGCTAAAGAGCCAATCACTGATTTTACCGTGAATGCCAACGGAACCTTAAATCTTCTTGAGGCTTTCCGAAAACATTGTCCCGAAGCCACTTTTATTTTCACTTCGACCAATAAAGTATATGGCGATCGGCCGAACGAATTGCCCTTGGTTGAAATGGAGAAAAGATGGGAAATTGAAAAAGGACACGTCTATTGGAATGGAATTGACGAGTATATGAGCATTGACCAGTCCAAACACAGTGTTTTTGGCGCCTCAAAAGTGGCAGCCGACATCATGGTTCAGGAATATGGCCGATATTTTGGGCTAAATACGGGAGTTTTCAGGGGTGGTTGCCTCACCGGACCGCAGCATTGCGGGACGCAACTGCACGGATTTCTGGCCTATCTTGCCAAATGCGTCGCCACCGGAAAGAAATATACGATTTTCGGCTACAAAGGAAAACAGGTTCGTGACAACATTCACAGCTTCGATCTTGTTAATATGTTCTGGCATTTTTTTCAGAACCCTAGACCGGGAGAGGTCTATAACGCGGGAGGCGCGAGGCACTCGAATATTTCGATGCTCGAAGCCATCGAAAAACTGGAGAATATTCTTGGAAAAAAGGCCGTTACGGAGTATACTGAAACCAACCGTAGTGGAGACCATATTTGGTATATTAGTGACGTTTCCAAATTCAAAAAACATTATCCTGATTGGAACTTCAAATACAATATAGACGATATTCTCAAGCAAATTTGCGAAAGCTGCCAATTCTAGGAAATAAATGAACTATAAAAAAGTTTTGATCACCGGCGGAGCGGGTTTTGTCGGATCAAATTTAGCTCTGAAATTGAAAGCGAAATATCCCGACGCGGATATTTTTGCTTTGGACAACCTCAAGCGGCGCGGATCGGAGCTAAACATCCCCCGCCTTAAAGCTGCCGGAGTTAATTTTATTCACGGCGACATCAGAAACAAGGAAGACTTCGAAGAAATCGGAGAAATTGATCTTCTAATTGAATGTTCTGCCGAACCATCGGTCCTCGCCGGCATTGATTCATCACCCGCTTATCTCATAAACACCAACTTGGTCGGAACGATCAATTGCCTTGAATTTGCCCGCAAAAATAACGCGGCTTTTGTTTTTCTTTCCACGAGCCGCGTCTATCCGATCGATCCTATCAACAACTTGAACTATCTTGAGGAAGAAAAAAGGTTTGATCTGGCGGGCAAACAAGCAACTGCCGGCGCTTCAAAAGAAGGAATTGCAGAAAATTTTCCACTTGAGGGAGCGCGATCGCTGTATGGCACCACCAAACTCTGCTCTGAATTGATCTTGCAGGAATATATCTATAATTATGGCCTCAAGGGAATCATCAACCGTTGCGGAGTCATCACCGGTCCCTGGCAAATGGGAAAAGTTGACCAAGGAGTTTTTGTTCTCTGGGTCGCACGGCATATTTTTGGCGGAAAACTTTCCTACATCAGTTACGGCGGAGAAGGAAAGCAAGTTCGTGATTTCATTCACATTGACGATATTTTTGATATAATTGATCTGCAACTTAATGATTTTGAAAAATTTAACGGCAATATTTATAA
>PMJF01000078.1 GCA_003157295.1 Candidatus Moraniibacteriota bacterium
ACTCATTGAGGAATAAAAAGCCGCTTATTTTTTATTTTAAAAATCAAGAATCTAATGGGGATATTTTTACGAAATAAAAGGGCGCCTGAACAATCAAAGAAAAGAATATTTTATAAAAAAAGATGGTTCAAGGTTTTGGCCGTTATTTTTATATTGCTAATCGCCACCGGGTGTTTCGCAGCGTATAAAACCGGAGCCACTCTTAGCAAGATCTCAACCAAAGACGGATTTCAGGCCAGCCTTTGGAAAAGCCTCCCCGGAGTCGGATCGGATCAACTCCAAGGCCAAAAAGAAGGTCAGATCAATATATTGCTTTTGGGGATGCGGGGTGTAAATATGGATGGCGGAGGATTGCTGGCCGACACGATCATGGTAGCTGCCATCAGGCCCCAAGAAAACAAGGTGGCACTTATTTCCATTCCCCGCGATCTTTATGTCCAGGACCCGGGAACCTCGAACCACAGCAAAATCAACGCTGTCAACGCCATGTATGAAGGGAAAGGGGAAGGAAAAGGAATGGAAACAATGAAGCAAATTGTCACCGAAGTCACCGGTCTTCCGATCCATTATGTTGTCAGGCTTGATTTCAAGGGTTTTACTGGTCTGGTCGACACAGTCGGCGGAGTGGATGTTTATCTTGATAAGCCTTTTTCTGAGCCATCCCAATTTGAAGGGGAGTCCGCCGCTAATTTTTCTCTGCCGGCCGGAAAAAATCATTTGAACGGCGAGAAAGCGCTCTTTTTTGTCCGGGCCAGATATGCTTCTTCTGATTTTGAAAGAGCAAAGCGCCAACAGCAAGTTTTGATCGCGCTAAAGGATAAATTACTGAGCCTGGGGACTCTTAGTGATTTCGGCAAAGCCAGCAATATTTTGAATATCCTGGGCAACGATGTTAGAACCGATATGGATATTTCCGAAATGAAAAAAGCTTTTGACCTTTCAGCCCTCATTCGTGACCCCCAAATAAAACAGAAAGTCTTTGACACCTCTCCGGAAGGATTGCTGAACTCTTCAAAAGCCGACACGCCTGAAGGAAAGACCTATATTTTGTTGCCGGCCGGTGGAAATTATGATAAGATTCATGAGGCCTGCCAGAATATTTTTCAGTGATCGGAAGACTATGGTACAATCAATAAGCGATCAGCGATGAGTAAAGATTTATCCATAATCATCACCAGCTACAAAAACCCGTCCGTTCTCAGGCTGTGTCTGGATTCGCTGAAAAAAAACATTTTCGATCTGGATTATGAAATTCTGGTGATGGACAGCGCTTCTGAGGAAGAAACCGAGATGATGCTGCGCGAAGAATTCCCCGAAGTCCGTTTTTTTCCATTCAAGGAAAATCTGGGATTCTCGAAATTGGTCAACCGGGGAATAAAAGCCGCGGGAGGAGCGTATTATTTAGTCCTGAACGCCGATATTATTGTTGAAAAAAAATCCGTTAATCTGCTCATTGAATATTTAAGAAAAAATAGAAATGTGGGCCTCGCCGGGCCAAAGTTGCTTAGTTTCGACGGCCACCTCCAGTTTTCCTGTTTTCGTTTTTATACTCCGCTCATTATTCTTTATCGAAGAACGTTCCTCGGTAAAATGGAATTTTCAAAGAAGAAAATCGACCATTTCCTGATGAAAGACAAGAATCATGATAAACCTATCGAAGCTGACTGGATAATGGGATCAGCTCTGATGACCTCCAAGGAAGCGGCGAACAAGATAGGGCTGATGGATGAGAAATTTTTTATGTATTTCGAGGACGTCGAATGGTGCCGGCGCTTCTGGGAAAACGGATACGAAGTTGTTTATTATCCCTATTCCAGAATGTTTCATTACCACGGAAAAGGGAGCGTCAGCCAGAATGCTTTTCAGGCCATATTCTTCAACAAACTGACCAGAGAACACATAAAAAGCGCTGCAAAATATTTTTGGAAATATTTCAGAGTGCCAAATCCACATAAAGAAAATTTGTAAGTGTATTTTATCATGGAACAGCCAATTGATTCGCAAAATATAAAATCCTCGAGAATTCGGCAAAACTTCAAGATATTTATTGTCGTTATTTTGATTTGCGTCAGCTTTTTCAGCGGCGTTTTTTATACAAAATATAGGTCTTCGGGATCAACTAACTCTCCGGCTCTGGATAATATCATTGCCAAAAATCATAGCAAATCTCAGCCGGATAACGTGGACTTCAGCCTTTTCTGGGAAACTTGGAACCTTTTGAACGCAAAATACGTCGATAAAAGCAAGCTCGACCAGACCAAAATGATCTATGGCGCGATCTCGGGAATGATAAAGGCGCTCGGAGATCCTTTCTCAAGCTTTATGAATCCTGAGGAAAGCCAGCAATTTTCTGATCAGTTGCAGGGCACTTTTGACGGCATTGGCGTCGAAATCGGAATGAAGAACAATATATTGACCGTTATCTCTCCACTTGAGGGGACACCGGCTGCCAAGGCGGGCCTGCGCGCCGGAGACAGGATCATCAAAATCGGCGATACGATCACCTCCGATATGTCAATCGACGAAGCGGTCGGAAAGATCCGAGGCCCCAAAGATACGGAAATTTCTTTGACCATCCTGAGAGAGAAAGATAATAATCCCAAAGAAATCAAGATCATGAGGGGCACGATCAGCGTCAAGAGCGTCAAAGTGGAATTCAAGGACCAGGGAATTGCCTTGGTGAAGATATCCCAATTCGGGGACGATACAATAACTGAAATGAACAAGGTTGCCAATCAGATACTGACAAATAAGAGCCAGGGGATCATATTGGATCTCAGAAACAATCCCGGAGGATATCTCGAAGCCGCTGTTGATGTTTCCTCAAAATTTATTCCGGAAGGAAAGGTGGTCGTATCAGAAGAGAACCGAAACGGTGAAAAAGACGACCACAAGGCTTTAGGCGGAGACATCTTAGGTGGTATTCCGATTGTAGTCTTGGTGAATAGCGGAAGCGCCAGCGCGTCGGAAATTACTGCTGGCGCCTTGCACGATGATCTGGGGGCGCAGCTGATCGGTAAAAAAACTTTCGGGAAAGGTTCCGTTCAACAGCTTGAAAAGCTTACCGGAGGGTCAAATCTGCGCGTGACGGTGGCTCGCTGGCTAACTCCGAACGGAGAGTATATAATGGAGAAAGGAATCAACCCTGATATAGACGTGGACCTCACCGATGATGATTATAATAACAACCGCGATCCGCAGCTGGATAAAGCCGTCGAAGTGCTGAAAGGTCAAATGCAAAAGAAGTAATGCCCTAAAAGGGTCTTGAAAAAAAATAATTTTCCAGATATAATACTTAAGAAATATTAATCAGAAAGAAGAAGCTATGAAAGTTGTTTTATTGAAAGATATCGAAAACATGGGAAAAGAGGGGGAAATAAAAGAGGTAGCCGACGGATACGCCCGTAATTTTTTGCTCCCAAAAAAACTGGCGGAGCTCGCAACTCCCGAATCTATGAAAAAAGCGGAAGCAAAAAAAGCGAAAGGTACGCAGGAGGCTAAGATGGAGCTGGAAGAGACGCAAAAACTGGCCGAGCTTTTGGAGGGCAGGGAATTATTTATCAAAGTGAAAGAGAAAGACGGAAAGCTATTCGGCTCCGTAAATGAAAAAACGATTGCCAAAACTTTCAAGGATGAAGGGCTGAAAGTGGATCCATCAAACATAAAGTTAGCCGAACCGATCAAAGAGGTGGGAGAATATGACGTGGCAATAAGTCTTGATCATGGATTGGAAGCTAATATCCGTGTGATCTTGGTCAGCGAAGAGATATAATAAATTTTGCAATCTTAATAATTTTCGACGGGGGTTCTTTCGAGCCCCTTTTCTACTGGAGATAAATAATTATAATAAATACTAAATTTCTAAAGGGATGAAACCAAAATACATTTTCGTTGTCGGGGGAGTAATGAGCGGAGTGGGGAAGGGGATAGCGACAGCTTCTATGGGAATTATTCTCCAGTCAAAGGGCTTTCGAGTGACAGTGATGAAAATTGATCCATATCTCAATGTTGATGCCGGGACAATGAATCCGACCGAGCACGGCGAGGTTTTTGTCTTGGACAGCGGGATGGAGACCGACCAAGATATGGGAAATTATGAGCGATTTATGAACCTTACCCTGCCGTCTGAAAATTATATGACGAACGGCATGGTCTATAAGACCATCATCGATCGCGAACGGGCGATGGGGTATGGGGGACGTTGCGTGGACGTCGTTCCGGATGTGCCGAAGGAAATAATCCGACGCATCCGAAAAGCGCAAAAAAACGCCCAGGCGGACATCACCCTTATTGAAGTCGGCGGAACACTTGGGGAATATCAGGGACTTTTGTTCTTGGAAGCTGGCCGGATGATGCGGCTCGAGAATCGAGGTGATGTTCTTTTCGTCCTTGTCAGCTATCTGCCGGTTCCTTCAAAAATAGGCGAGATGAAGACCAAACCGACACAATACGCCGTAAGATCGCTCAATGCGGCCGGAATCCAGCCGGATATTATCATCGCGAGATCAGACCGGCCGCTCGATAAAAAACGCAAAGAAAAACTGGCTGAGCATTGTAATTTACGCGAAGAGGACGTCGTGAGCGCTCCGGATGTCGAATCCGTCTATGAAGTTCCGGTTAATTTCGAAAATGACAACTTTAGCGGAAACATATTGAAAAAACTTGGTCTGAAACCGAAAAAGAAGGATTTGATCCGATGGCGCGCCATGGTAAAGAACATCAAGTCCTCAAATAAACCTCTTCGAATCGGAATTGTGGGCAAATATTTTGGGACCGGTGACTTTGTCCTTTCGGACGCCTATATTTCCGTCATTGAAGCC
>PMJF01000023.1 GCA_003157295.1 Candidatus Moraniibacteriota bacterium
AAGGTAAGTTTCTGATGCGATATCGTGCGCTGCAAAAACGCCTATGCCGTGTTCAGCGGGCTTAAGAACAAACGAAAACTCTGTTGTTGTGTCATGCATATTAATTTTTCATTTTGGCTGGGGAGGAGGGATTCGAACCCCCGATGGTGGCTTCAGAGGCCACTGCCTTACCACTTGGCTACTCCCCAGTGTTAAAATAATTTTTTAATTTACCATGTAATATTTCTCTTCCGTATCCGGTCTTATAGAATAACTCTTGTTCGATGGCGTCTTTCTTGTGCGAGTACGCTTCGTAATATATCAGATCAAATGGCGCGTTTTTACTTGTATAATAACCGCCTTTCTTATTATTATGTTCGTCAAACCTTCGACGCAGGATGTTTGTTGAGCCCGTGTATAATCTTTCGTTTTTGCGACTTTTTAGAATGTATACGTAAAACATCATATTTGGCCCGCCTTTTCGGCGGATCGTCGTAAAGGCGACTACTCCCCAATAACAATATGATTCTAGCTAAATATCGCTAAAATATCAAGCAAAAAAGCTCTCATTGAGCAGAGCTTTTCGGATCAATTAGCACGATCACTATGTTTTTAGATATCTTCTGATTGCCAAAAGGCTGCTAATAACGCCGAGCAATGTGCCAAGAAGCAGTTGGATGAGAAAAATAAGGATGAAATACGTCGAAAAACCGGATTGGATGACATTGACGTATGAGGAACCGATGATGTACGGCGTCAGGATCCTCACCATTGGGATAAGAAGAACGATGGCAATACAGGCGGAGGCCGCGCCGTATATGATGCCTTCAAAAACAAAAGGAAGCCGGATATAATTATTTGAAGCCCCGACGAGTCGCATAATTTCAATTTCCGTGCCGTGATTGAAGATGGTCATCCGGATCACGTTGAAAGTGATGAGAATGGCGATCAGCGAGAAAAGGATGAAGAGGAAAACGCCGGTTTTTCTGATCGTTTTGATCGTGGAGTTGAAACGGTCGATGACCAACTTATATTGCTGATAATTAATGCTGGCGATGTCTTCTTTGTAGGCGGAATTTTCGATCGAGTTGGCGATAACGCTGTATTTTTCCGGATCCGTGGCCTTGATATTGACGGAAGCCAGCAGAGGGTTGTCTTGGACAGCTTCAATAGCCTTCAAAATTTCCGGCTTGTTGGTATTATTAGTTTTGAATTCCGACAAAGCCCGCTCTTTTGAAACTATATCAGCGGACTTGACCTCGCCGTATCTCAAAATTTCAGAGCGGAAATCCATCATTTTTGATGTGTCCGTATCGCTTTTGAAATAAACGCGGATGTCGATCTTGTCCTGGATAAATTTTAGTCCCAAATTAGCGGTGATAGAGAGGACGATGATGATACTGATGATGAGCAAAGAAAGCGTCAAAATGCTCACCGCCGCCACGCTCAAAGACCCGTTTCGATAGAAATTTTGAAATCCGGCCTTTAATGTCCTTGAGATGGTGAGAAGCATGATATAATTTGAAAAACTTAAATAGCGTACCTTCCCTTGCTATGATCGCGAATAATGCGCCCCTGATCAAGAGTAATAACGCGTCTTTTGACATTGTTCACGATATCTTTGTCGTGGGTCGCGAGAACAATGGTTGTTCCAAGCTTATTGATCTTGAGAAGCAACTGAATGATCCCCCAGGCGCTGATCGGATCCAAGTTCCCGGTTGGTTCGTCAGCGATGATGAGAGCGGGCCGATGGACCAAAGCCCTCGCAATAGCCGCTCGCTGTTGTTCTCCGCCTGATATTTCGTGCGGATAGCTCCCCAGCTTATTGGAAAGTCCCACGATATCGAGAATTTGCGGAACGCTTTGGCGAATTTCTCTGGTGAGATATCCCGAAACTTCAAGCGCAAAAGCTACGTTCTCATAAACGGTTTTTTTAGGCAAAAGTTTATAATCCTGGAAGACCGTACCGATCCGGCGGCGATGATAAGGAAGTTGCCTGGAGCTGATCTTTGAAATATCTTCCCCATTAAAGATTATTTCTCCGGAAGTCGGCTTTTCTTCGGCGTAGATGAGCTTCAAGATCGTTGATTTTCCAGCTCCGCTATGGCCGACAAAAGAAACGAATTCTTCTTTTTCGATCTTGAAATTTATATCCTCCAAAGCCGTCGCCATCAAATTTCCCGCTCCGTAAGATTTTCTGACGTTGATAAATTCGATCATAGACCGTGAGATATGTTTATTTTGTTGATTTTTTCAAATAGGATCCGATAAAATCATCCAGTTTTCCATCAAGCACTTCGTCGGGATTTTTTGATTCAAATTTTGTCCGATGATCTTTGACAAGCTTATAGGGATGAAGGACATACGATCGGATCTGGCTGCCCCATTGCACTTCGGTGTGCTCGCCTTTTATTTCTTTCTTTTCTTTTTCTTTGCTTTCCAAATATCGCTGATGCAACTTGGCTTTCAGGATTTTCATTGATTGCTCCTTGTTTTGGAGCTGGCTGCGTTCGTTTTGGGATGTCGCTACAAGTCCCGATGGGATATGCGTGATGCGCACGGCGCTGTCCGTCTTGTTCACGGATTGGCCGCCCGCGCCACCCGATCGGAAGGTGTCAATCCTCAAATCGGCAGGGTCTATCTCGACTTCTTTTATTTTATCAATTTCCGGCAAAACTTCAACCAGGGCGAAAGATGTTTGCCTCAAATTTTTGGCATTGAAGGGAGAAAGGCGCACCAAACGATGCACGCCCGCTTCCGCTCGGAGATATCCGTAGGCTAGTTTCCCGATCACTTCAACCGTCGCGCTTTTGATTCCTGCCTCTTGCCCGTGCGATTCGGAAATCAGTTTAGCCTTCCATTTTTTTCTCTCGGCAAAGCGGAGATACATCTTGAGAAGCATTTCAGCCCAATCTTGCGCGTCCGTTCCCCCGGTTCCGCTGTGGATCGACAATATGGCGTTGCTTTGGTCGTATTCTCCCTGAAAAAGGGTTTCAAATTCGATATTTTCAATATTTTTCTGAATATTTTCGATTTGTTTTTCAATCTCCCGCTTGATTTTTTCATCATCTGCCGCCAAGCTGGTTATTTCACTCAAGTTATCGATTTCTGTCTCATATTCACTTAAATTTTTCATTTCTCCTCGCAATCCCTCGAGTTCCTGCATCACTTTTTGCGCTTTTTCCTGATCGCCCCATAAATTTTCGCTATTGGATATTTTTTCCAACTCTTCTATCCTCTTTTTCTTTTTGGGCAAGTCAAAGACAGTCGCTTACGGAGGCGATTCTTTGGCGGAGTTCGTCAATTTTTGCGATGATCTCCTGCATTGATTTTATTATAGCATAAGCGATTTTCTATTGCCAGA
>PMJF01000008.1:0-22935 GCA_003157295.1 Candidatus Moraniibacteriota bacterium
TCTTGCAACCAACAAATTTCTCATACTCTCATCAACAGTGATATTCTTCTCAACGATATTCCCAATTGCCTGGGCGGCAAGACCGGCTTCACGCCGGCCGCCGGGTATTCTCTTCTTATGGGGGTGTCGGACCCAACGCACTTGCACCGCATTGTAGTTGTGTTGCTTGATGATCCGTATCGCTGGCAAGATATCCGCACGGCGATCGACTGGACATTCAAAGCGTATTCCTGGGAACGACAGAAGCAATAACTTATTTCCGTTCCAAACAAAAACCGCCCCCCTACGGGGGGCGGTTTTATGATAAAATTTCTCAAAACTATTTTTCCAGATCCAATATCTCATCGATCCGGATCTGTTCCACAAAGTCGGGGACGTGGCTCACCAGGATCATGGCGCCTTGGTAGGCGTCCAAGGCTTTGGCGATGACGGGCAGATGGCGAAAGTTGATGTGATTGGTCGGTTCATCCAAAATGAGGAGTCCCGGTTCTTCGAGCACCAGCCGCGCAAAAGCCACCAGCCCTTTTTGTCCTTCCGAAAGAGAGCCGATCTTGGCATAGACCATTTTTTTGGTGAGCAAGAAACCGGACGCGACACTGCGCAATTTTTCTTCATCAGTTCCCTTCATGACGCTGGAAAGTGAATCAAAAACCGTGTCTTCAAAATTGAGAGTGGAAAAATCTTGCCGGTAATATCCGACTTTGATGCCTTCAGCGATCTTGGCGCCTTGGGCGTTTCCGCTTGCCAGCGATTCGAGAAGAGTGGTCTTTCCGATCCCGTTGGGTCCGCTCAAAAGCAGATGCTGGTTCTTCTTGATCGACACGCGGACTTTTTTCGCAGTCGGCTTATGGTTTTTCATCACCGTGAGAGAAGAGATGTTCATGAGCTCGCCGGCGAGCCCCTCTTGAACAGGAATTTCAAAATTTCGAATGGCTTTGTCTTCCCGGCGAACATCCACTTTGGCTGCTTCCATTTCTTCGGCTTTGAGGCGCATTTTTCTGGCGACCAGCCTCATCTTGCCTCCCTTATTCGCAAAAAAGTTGGCCTTTTCCTTGTTGGCAATAATTTCCTTTTCATATTGGGCGTTTTTTCGCTCTTCTTTCTTGATCTGTTCGGCGATCTCTTCGACTACCGCATAATAGTCTCCGATGTATTGGTGAATTTTTTTGGTGAAGATGTCGAGATAGAGCACGCCGTCGGTAAAACAATTGAGAAAATTAGCATCATGGGAAATGACAATGCAAGTTTTTCCGTAGTTCATCAGAAATTCCGTGAGGCTCGCGATTCCCGCCGGGTCGAGATTATTTGTCGGCTCGTCCAAGATCAAGAGATCCGGATCCTGGATCAAGGCTGAAGCCAAGAGGAGCCTAGCCTGTTGTCCGCCGGAAAATAATTTTATCTTTTTGTCATGCTTAGCCTCAAGATTCACAATTTTGAGAACTGCGTCGATTTGCCGATCAATGTCATACATTTTATCTTGAAAGCACTTTTCAAAAAATTCTTTGAGCGTCAATTCCATTTCCTCGCGAGGGATGACCTGCTTGGCATAAGCGATGGTAAGGCTGGGATCGACAAAAATCGATCCGTCATTGGGTTTCAAGGATCCGGAAATCAGGTTGAGAAGGGTGCTTTTTCCGGCTCCATTTTGCCCCATCAAAGTGAATTTTGATCCTCTTCGCAAAGCAAAAGAGGCCCCGTTCAAGATCGGCTTATCCCACCCATATTCGAACGAAACTTTGTTGAAGCGCACCGCTACATCGTCATGAGCCATTGTTATATCTTCATTAAGCACTGAATTTCAATCATACCGCACTTTTATTGATTTGAAAAGGTTGCCTGGCTATTTTTAGAGTTTGACTTCGGGGAATGGCAATCTTGTCGTCTCAGCGAGGCTTTTTCGCACCGTATTTTTTCTTTCCAACTTGCCCCAAGTGACAAAATTTCCGCTGATGGCCGTAACCAGGGATTTAATGGCTACGATATAAAGAAGCTGGCGATAGAAAAAGCGCTGCAGCGGAAGAAGGGGAAGAAGACGCCATTTCTTTTCGTCTTCAGAAAGAAAAGCGGCCACGGCGATCAGGATATCGATCAATGTGAAGTAGAGATAAAATATGAGCACTTGTCTGATCGAAAAAATAGCGGAAAAATCATCGGGATGGAGACTTTTTTGCCAAAAAGCCCAGACGATCGAAACGATCAGGACGAGATCCATAACAGGGGAGACGAGGGCAAAAAAAACTTGAAAAATGATGATATTTGGGATAGCCACCAAACTCAAGCCATTAAGCCGACCCCTTAGCAGCAGATCCAAATTTTTCCAGGCCACTTGAAGCATTCCATACATCCAGCGGAATCGCTGCTTGAGAAAGGCTCGGATCGTATCGGGACTTTCGGTAAAGCCGATCGCCTTATCTTCAAATACGGCTTTATACCCATTTCTTATTATGGAAAAGGTCAGATCGGCATCTTCGGCCAAAGTGTCGCCGGAAAAGCCTCCGGCTCCCATGATCGCTTTCCTTCTCCAGGCCCCGACCGATCCCGGAACGACAGAAATAGCGTTGACCATTTCAAAGGCTCTGCGGTCGAAGTTTTGGCTGGTGATATATTCGATGGCCTGCCAGCGCGTAATGAGGTTTCTTTGATTTCCCACCTGTACGTTTCCCGCAATGGCTCCCACGGTTGGATCGTCGAAGCGGCGCACAAGCTTCCCGATCGTATCCTGGCGAAAAACCGTGTCGGCATCAAGCGTTATGATGATCTCGGCGTTTGTTTTCGAGATCCCAAAGTTGAGAGCGGCTGCTTTTCCGCCATTTTTTATATTGTAAAATCTAACCCTCGGATCGGACAAAAAATCATTTCTCATGACTGAAGCCGTATTATCGGTGGATCCGTCATTGACCACAATAATATCAAAATTATTTCCAAATGAAGAACGGAAAAGTGATCGTACGGTCCTGGCGATGACCTTTTCCTCATTATAGGCGGGAATTATCACGCTCAGGCTGAAATTTTCGGTCAGATTACTTCTTCTTGCCAACCGATTGATCTTTTTCGATCTTCTGATCTGGAGTTCTGCCAGCAAGGCGATAAAAATTATGCGAGCCGAACCCAGGATCACCCCATAGAAGAATAAAAATTTTATCGCTCGCGTAACCAAGGAAAACAAGGAAAAAGAAATTAGATTTATTTTTGTTATAGGCTGCTCGGAAGGTTGGATGTCAGGCATGATCGCGGATCTTGGCAATTGCATAAGTTCGGAAAGCGAAACAAATTGGTAGCCCTGGAACTGGAGACTAGTAATGATCTGGGGCAGAGCTCGTATTGTTTCGCTTCGGTTGCCCCCTCCATCGTGCAGGAGGATAATGTTTCCCGAGTTTTTTGTGACCTCATCTATTGTATACTGGGCGATTTTTTGCGCATCGGTGTTTCTCCAATCTTCGGGATCAATTCCCATGCCTACGGTATAATATCCCAGATCGGAAATATTCTTGATCGTGTTCGTGTCTGAAAGATATAGTGGCTCGATATTGTCAATGTATGGCGGGCGGAAAAGTCTTGTCTTGATTCCCGTGAGGCTTTCGATCAGCTTCTCGGTGGAATTGATCTCAAGCCTGAATTGTTCGGGAGAAACAGAAGAAAGATTGGGATGCGTGAATGTATGAATTCCAATTTCATGGCCGTCATTGTAGATCCTGCGCAATGTGTCAGGATCGACCGTTGCGTTGAGGCCGATTATAAAAAAGCTTGCTTTGACATTAAACTTATTCAGAATGTTCAGGACTTGCGGCGTGTAAGTTTTGTCCGGTCCGTCGTCGAATGAAAGGGAAATTTTTTTTGCGTCGTTTCCGCCAGTTCGCTCAATTCTGAAACTGGAAGGATACGTTACAATTTTTTCATTGAGTATGATCTTTTTCTGCGGATCAAAAGAGATCACTCTCGATCCCGTTTCTTGAGTGCCGATCACTCTAAGGACATCTCCATTGCCTTGATATTCGACTCCATAGCCTGAGTCAAAATTTTTCAGGGAGTCAACTGACTGTTGATCCGGAACTCCGCCGGAACCAAAGAAATTCCATATACTCGGATCTTCCGAGCCGAGCCGCCACAAAGCAATGCCGGCGGGTTGGCCGAGGCCGAGCATTTCGCTGGTCTCGTTTATGAAAGTTGCGCCATCCAGAAACCAAAGCCGATGAGCTGTGCCATTATCCGTATACATTAGATTCGGGTTGAGCGAAGCGCTGTCGAATGTTATTTCGGATTGCGTATCTTTGGCTCGGCTCATGATATTTTGAAAATCAACGGTTTCAGCTGTGCCGTTTTCCGACCAGTCGTAACCGTAACCGCCGAGCGCAATAATATATTTTTCGGCGGGAACGCCAAGAAGATGCTGTTTGAGAGCGGTAGTGTACCAATTGTCTGAAGCAATCGGCCCGGCGAGGGGCGAGTCGGGAGTATTCTCGTCATAGGCCATAAGGATCATTTCGTCACAGGATCGGGAAAGGACGGCCGGATCAAAATCCGTATCGGCCAGAGGAATGTTTACGGTTACGAAATAGCCTAAAGGATGGAGTTTTGCATACAATTCCCGCATGAAAATGGAAAATTGAGGTTGTGCCAAAGGGTTGATATTTTCATAATCAATGCTGATCCCTGAAAAATTATTTTCACGGACATATTGGAAGAGATTGTCGATGTTCGCTTGTCTCAAGCTTTCGTCGCCGAGCATTTTTTCAAGCCGTTGGCTGTCCCATGTCTGGGATCCCGTATCATAGTTATTTATCATTGCATAAATGGGAAGGGCAGGCCGTGAAGTTTTTATGAAGTCGACGGTTTTTTGTTGAACAACAGCATCGTCGGGAACAATTGCCCCGTTGTTGCCAAGGTGCAGCCATTCGGGGATCAAGACATCAATATTGCGGATGTTTTTTTGAAGCGACAAAAAGCTTTTCTCATCCCAATTGACGAAATAAGCCATTTTTTTGTAGGAAGGAGCCTTATTTAAGCCAGAGTTTTCTGGGAAAGATAAATTTTCCGGTTGGAAGCTGGAAACGGCGGAAGAATCGGCAAGCCTAGCTCCCGAAAAAATACTCAGAATGGTCAAGCTGAGGCAGGTCAGGAAGAACAGGATAAGAACAATAGAGATAAAGTAAAACCCCCTCTTTCTTTTTTTTGAGGGAGCGAAAAAGATCTGTTTTTTTTCAAGGTAGTTCATGAGAGAAAAATTAGCGGTAACAAAAAACTTCCTCCCAGAAGTTCTTTTGATGTTTTTTATTTTTTCTGTCCTCAGCTCGAAAAATTATTTCCAATCGATCTGTGAGACAGTTACAATATTTTTCCAGGGTCCCTGAGCAACGTCTTTTTCATCAACAAATTGCCAATCCACTTTATCAATGTCTTCGAGTCCAAGATAATCCCGGACGGCCGGAGAAACATCGATGCCGGCGTTTTTGTTGGTCTTGCTGGCGGGAGTCGCGGATCCAAAGACATAATCCGAGTCATTTTCTTTGAAGGGTCCGACATCTTCCCATTGAGCGTAGACGACCTTTGAATTTTTCGTGATCTTTATCCAGCGATTTTTGCAGATTGACTCACTATCGGAGTAGGTCCTCTCACGCGCCCAAGGAATTATGTCATATGCACTTTGCTTTCTTTTTCCATTTTTGTCAATGTCGTTGTAGGGAAGCGCTGCGTAGAAAGGATTTTCTAAAGGCGTAAAATCAGCCGGAAGGAAACCGTTTCTCCTCTTAGGAGTGTCTGTGCCGCCAAAATGTTTTTTCCAGAAGTCATCCCAGGCACTGGGAGTGTTTGAGATGTCCTTGTTGGCGTCGTCGGCTTTTTCGCCAACCCAAAAAAACGTGGAGGTAATACTTGCGTGGACGGGATAACGGGATTTATTTTTCTGGTCATCCTCTTTCGTCCCGTTTTCGCCCGTGATCAAATTTTCGACCGCTTCGACCTTTTCAGATATTTTTTCTCCGAGAGAAGCGGGAGCAGTGGCTTCGCCGGATGACTGGTTCTGGCCGGTCTCATTTTTCGGAACCGATCCTTTCTTTCCTTTAAGAAAAACAAAGAAAAGGCCTGCGATGCAAACAAGAACCAAGATTATTATGATTAAGTTTCTTCTCATGAGAATGGGAATTCAAAACTTACTACGAATAATAGCATGAAAAAGTTCTTCTCTGCCAAGTTGCGTAGAGATCCCTAAAGCTTATGCGGCGGAATGATTCCCAAGTTATTTATTCCATGCTAAGATAAAAAACGTTGTTAATTTTTACTGAGAAACAAAAAAATATGCAAAATATGCAGGAGGTATTTGACCAAATCCAAGAATATAAAAAAACACGAAAGGTCATCGGCCGAGAATATCGGGACGCGCTTTCTCAATCGAATGGCTACGAAGACGTGAAAGAAGAATTAAAAAAACTTCGCGAAAAGAAGAAATCACTGGAATCCGCCGTGCAAGCCGAAATGGGATCGCGCTATGAGGAATTGGAAAAAGCAAAAAAAGAGGTCGAAAGCCTGGAACAAATGCTCACTGACATTGCGATGACAACTCTGATGAAAGGGGAGAGCATCAATCTTAAGGACAAAAATAACGTGGAATACGAACCATCATACAAGATCACTTTCAAAAAGATCAATTAAGCTTGCGGCAGGACAATTTAGGCTATTCGGATATAAAAACCCCCTTTGGATAAGGGTTTTTTTGCCAGTTCGCTTGGCGGGACACTTTCCAAAGCATTTGCGGGTTTTTATTTTGAATTATTTATTCGGATGCAAAAGGAAAATTATGCTTGTGAAAGATAAATTTGTCTTATGACGTAACATTAACTATGACAACTACTTGTAAGATATGAATTATGACAAATAATGAAAAACAACGGGTAACCCTCTTTCTCAATCCAAACCTATTGAAACAGGCTAAAGCCCAAGCCATAGTTGAGGGCGGGAGCCTGACCGATCTTGCGGAGAAGGCCATAACCAGGTATTTACCCAAAGAAACAATAATCAAGAAAGCTGATATAGCCAAAGACCGGTTATCATGAAAAGATCTGCAACCAAATTATAAAAAAATAAATGGAAAGGTGGTGAAAAAGTATGGCCGAAATTACAAAAGAAACCACGACTGCGCAAGAAGGCAGCCCTAAGCCAGTTGGAGATGCTCCAGTCGAGAGAGAGGCATCCAGTTTTCAGACGGTTGAATATCTGGTCTATTTCTTCTTTGGAGCGCTGGAAATACTTTTAGTCTTCCGTTTTATCCTCAAACTGGCAGGAGCGAGCCTTTCAAGCGCCTTTGTAGGCTTCATATACGGTTTTAGCGGAATTTTCGTGGCACCTTTTGCCGGAATATTCCATAGAGGTTTTTCGCAAGGGGTGGAAACAACCTCAGTTTTTGAGCCGTCAACACTGATCGCCATTCTCGTGTACGCTGTTTTGGGTTGGGGGATCGTCAAGCTGGTGAGAATCTTCTCCGGTAAACAGCAAGCTTCGTAGCAAGCTTTACATGTTCGGCCAGGGGCGCATTGGAGTATTAGTAATTAACTTTTAAAAGAAAATATATGTGGACAGTAATTGTGATCTTATTGGTTCTCTGGTTTTTTGGGCTTCTTACTTCCTACACGATGGGCGGACTGCTTCATATTCTATTGGTAGTCGCGATCATTTTGGTTGTCATCCGTCTTCTCCAAGGACGCAGCATTGTTTGACCCAATTCTTTTGTGACTAACTAAAAAGCCGCTATCTGCGGCTTTTTTGCGAGCGATAAAAGACAAAGCTAATTCGATTGCGCCTTGAAATCCAAAACATAAATATCCCACAAAACAACCAGAAGGGACATGATTATCGGACCGATGATGAATCCGGAAATACCAAAAAAGGCGATTCCTCCAAGCGTGGAAAACAAGATCAGAAGAGGATGCATTTGGGTGTTCTTTCCGATCAGTTTCGGGCGAAGAACAATGTCCATTGTGCTTATGACCAAAGCTCCTGTCGAAAGGATAATGATCCCTTCCGTCGGGTGGCCAAAAAAGATCATGGCGATCCCGACCGGAAGCCACACGACTCCTGATCCCATGGGAGGGATGACGGAGAAAATAGCCATCAAGATACCAAATAAGACGGGGGAGGCCACGCCGGTCGCCCAAAAAAGAATGCCGCCAAGAATCCCCTCGAAAACCGCCATTAGCATGGTTCCTCTTAGCGTTGCCCGTATCATCGAGTCTATGTCGTCAAGCAGGAGGTTGTCATATTTATTCTTGAGAGGGATGAGCCTTATTATTTTATCGACAAGTTTTTTACCGTCGATGAACATATAAAAAAGAGAGAAGAACATAATGAGCATTACGAACATAAAGCGCAGGATTCCCGTGTATGTTCCTTGAAGGAGAAACAAAAATCCCTGGGAAAAACTTTTGAGAGCCGAAAGAATGGAATCTTGGTTGGCTATCTTTCCAAGATCAAGCGATTTAAATACGGAGAGGGAGGACAAGTTATGGACAATATTGATCACCCTTTTTGAGAGTTCTGGATTTACGGAAAAATTGGCAATGGCAGATTGGACCTCACTCGCCACCAATGCCAAAAGCACCAGGACGGGGATTATGATGATGAGAGCGATAAGGAGGCAGGTCATGAGGGAGCTCAGCCACCTTGCCTTGGTCTTCTTCAGCAAAAAGTGATAAACAGGGTTGAAGAGGTGAACTAGGATCAAAGCGAACAAAAAAGGGATGAGAAATGGTTTCATTATAAAAAAAGCCAAAACGGTGAGTCCGATGAGGACGACAAAGAAAAAGTAGGTATTGAAGTTCGTTTTCATATTTTTTTCATTATATCACTAATGATGGCAAATAAGCCATTCGGCACGGCCGAAAAACCGCCTATGGCCGAAACTCTTTACAAATATTATCGTTTATGTTAGTCTAAGCGGTTAATTCTGTTTCGAAAATAATCTATGCTAGAAAACCAAGCCAAGGCATGGGGCTACTCACCAGTCCGCTTGATAAGTATAAATTTCGTTGATTATGGCTCAGCGATCGCCTGGCGGAGGCTGTTTTTTCATACGTCGCTTATCGTGTCCGCCGCGGCTGTCCTTTTTCTCATCTTTCTCGTCAAAGCCAAGACGACTACGGAAATGCTGATCGAACCGTATTTTTTCGCGTACACCATTTTCGTGACGACTTTCGCGATGTCGCGGATCGTTTCAGCCGTGCTGTATGAAAGGTCCATTGCCACCCTGACCGCGGAGGCGAGATCGGAATACGGGGATATGCAAAAAAAATATGAGCCGACGGTGGCGTTCATCATTCCCTGCAAGAACGAAGAACGCGACATCACCAACACGATCACCAAATGTTTCCAGGTGGATTATCCGATGGATAAAGTGGAGGTAATCGTCGTCAATGACGGAAGCACCGACGGGACGATCGGAATACTCAAGTCTTTGAAAAAAACATATCCGAATCTGCGCGTTTTTGACTGGCCTGAAAATCAAGGCAAGCGCTGGGCGATGGCGGTCGGTTTTCAGGTTTCCCGGTCAGAAATCGTCATCCAATTGGATAGCGACAGTTACGTTGATATCAAAACTTTCCGCAACTTGCTAGAGCCTTTTCAAAACATCAAGGTTGCGGCTGTCTGCGCCAACGGGATTCCGAAAAATGCGGATCAGAACATCATAACTAGGAT
Organism: Candidatus Moraniibacteriota bacterium; assembly: GCA_003157295.1. GTDB lineage: Bacteria > Patescibacteriota > Minisyncoccia > Moranbacterales > UBA11712 > Fen-1326. The sequence goes on from PMJF01000008.1 coordinate 9,682, forward strand.
GCAGACTGCCTATTATTTTATGTCTTTTCAGGTTCTGAAAGCGGCGGAGTCGACTTTCGATACGGTATTTTGCTGCAGCGGTTGCTGCAGTGCGTATCGAAAAAGCGCGGTGATGCCGGTCCTTTATTCCTGGCTGAAAGAACGGTTCCTGGGGAAGCCGGTAACATGGGGAGACGACCGGGCGTTAACGAGCTGGCTGATCAAAAGAGGTGAAAAAACGGTCTATAACCGGCAAGCCCTAGCCTATACGGTCGTTCCATCCACCTGGCGCCAGCTGTTCAAGCAGCAGCTGCGCTGGAAAAAATCCTGGATCATCAACGCTTTCTTTACAAGCCGCTTCATTTGGAAAAAAAAGCCGTTCATGGCATTTTTCTATTATTTTCCTTTGATCCTCATTTCGCTGCTCGCTCCGATCATGACTTTTCGGGCGCTGATCTACACTCCGATTTCCCATGGAATATTGCCCCTCTATCACATTATTGGGATCATCTTGATCACGGCTTTGATCGTCATTTATTGCCGTTTTGTTGACCCAAAAAACAAGTTCTGGCCATATCTGTTTCTTTGGTCCTTTCTGAACCTGTTCATCCTTTCCTTTATGCTTATTTGGGCCGTCATTCGCATCCAGGACCGTGGCTGGGGGACGCGATAAAAGAAAGTTTGAAAAAAAACAGCATGCATGAATTTAATCTAAAAATGGTAAAAATAATTTTGGTGGTCGTGGTGATCGCGCTGCTTTTTGGTATGCTGGGGAGCATTTCCTTGCTCAAAAATAATTATTATATGAGAGCCAAATATTTCGAAATGCAATTCGACTATCTGAAAGAAAAGGTCGTCTTCGGCCAATATTATTATGGCAGCCTGCTTGGATGGATCGGCAATTGGACAGGCGCACGCACTCCGCAACCAACCAAGCGGGAAGTAGCCCAATCGGTTCCCATTTTGCTCTACCATGGAGTGATCACCTCGCCGGGCTGGAAAAGCGACGGAACCAACATATCGCTCAATGATTTCCGTGACCAAATGTTCGCGCTCAAAAAAACGGGGTACCACAGTATCTCTCTTTCCCAATTTTTGGATTTCATGCAATCGGGCAAACCGCTGCCGGCGAAATCCATTTTGATCACCTTCGACGATGGCCGCGCGGACAGCTTTTATCCGGTTGATCCGATCCTCAGAGTTTTGGATTATAATGCGGTGATGTTTGTCATCACCGGGCGCTCGTTCGGAGCCGACACTAACAAAAATACCTTTCATCTGTCGGAAGATGAGCTCAAAAAGATGCTTGCCAGCGGACGCTGGGAAATGGCTTCGCACACTCAAAATGGGCACGGGTTTCTGAAAATAGACGCGAACGGAAACCAAGGACACTTTTTGAGCGACAAACTCTGGCTGGATGGGAAAAGCAGACTGGAAACGGACGAAGAATATACCCAGCGGATCAAAATTGACCTCGCGGGGTCTAAAAGAGACATTGAAAATGGTTTGGGCATCAAGGTGCTCGGTTTCGCTTATCCTTTCGGCGACTACGGAAACGACGAGCAAGATTTTCCGGGAGCAAAAATAATCCTTAACGATTCGATAAATTCTCTTTTCCCCCTGAGCTTTCGGCAAGTGGGCGGTAACGAGTTCCCCGGCAATTACGCGGGAAAAGATTTCCGTTTGGTGAAGCGTATCGATGTCAATGGGAATATGTCGAAAGATCAGCTTCTCTTTATTCTGAATTCGAGCCAGGAAAAATCGCTTCCGTATGTTGATGCCTTTTCCGGCAATAACGGATGGATCACAGCTTGGGGAAACTCTGAGTTGAAAAACGGGCTTTTGCTCACTCGAGCGTCAGTTTCGGAAAACAGCAGCATGACCTTTCTCAACGGAACATTCGAATGGACGGATTATACAATGAGCGCCAAGACGCGTCTGCTGCAGGGAAATTCATTCGCGGCGGTGGCAAGATATATCAACGGGAACAATTACGTCTCCTGCGATTTTACCGGATGGGGAGTAGCGCTTTCCCAAAGTATCGGCGGAATGGAAACGGCCATTTCCGAATCGGATCAAAGCCTTCAGATCTCGCCCGAAAAGGATTCGGAAGTCAGGATTGGTGTTTCGGGGAACACGGCTGCGTGCTATATTGGAGACAAAGAGATAGTCGCCGGCACCATATCCCCGAGCTTGAACCACGGCGGCATCGGGTTCAAGACTTGGGACAACACGGTCAATAACAGCAGTCTTCTGGTTTCCAATCTCAAAGTGGATTCGGCACAATAGGCCCAACGATCAAGGAAAAAAATATGAAAAAAACGATCATTTTCATCGCCATCTTATTCTTTGTGTTGGTGGCCATGCTATTTTCAGCATATTATATATATCTTCGAAATTCTTTCAAAAAGCCTTTGACGCTAACTTTTTCGGAAAAAGAAACTCTTGAGGAAGCTCCAAAAATGTCGGACAGCCTCAGCCAAAATTGGTGGTTGAACTCCGGAGGGGTGATGGAAATGGACAAAGGTTCCGCCCGAACCAATTTTGGTCAGCTGCCGGAAAATTCCCGCTGGCAGAAACTCTACGCCAAAACAAATTCACGCGACACAGACGGCGGGTATTATCCGCAAAATATTTTTCGGCTGGTGACACGAGAAAAATGGCAGGATCTTGACCAGCAGCTGTATTTCAACATCAATACGATAAATATGAGCGCCAGTGAAAACCGAAACGAATCCAACGGCGTTCTGCTTTTCAACCGATATTATGACGGCAACGATCTCTACTATGCCGGTTTGCGCGTTGACGGCCACGCCGTGATCAAGAAAAAGATCGGAGGCAAATATTATACAATGGCGGAAAAGGATATTTTGTCCGGAGGAAAGAAATATGACCAAAAGGACGATCCCAATTTTCTGCCGCTCCGCCGCTGGGTGGGCATTCGCAGCGTGGTCACGAATACGGACAGCCGCGCAGTGGACATAAAATTTTATGTCGATCTGGAGCAGACCGGCAATTGGCAGCTGATCCTGGAGGCGCAAGACAAGGGCAAATCTTTTGGAAATGCGCCGCTCACCGATCCCGGCCACGCCGGGATCCGGACCGATTTTTCCGATGTCGCGTTTCAAAATTACAAAATTCAATAGGCCTTCGCTTTATCGCGATCGGGTCGACGCTTTTTTATTTATATCTTGTAAAACCTCGCAAAAAGAAAAGGCTAAATGACATGCTTTGGAACATATTCAGTAATGCGGTAGAATGAAACCAAAGTATGTCTTTTCAATTTAAGGCAGAGATCATTCCTAACTGGATATTTTCTAATAATGAGTGCCAGGAAAAAAAACAATAAAAAAAATGGTTTTACTTTGACTGAGTTGCTTGTCGTGATCGCAATCATTGGAATTTTGGTTGGAATCGTTTTGGTAAGCTTGCAGTATTCTAAAAAAAAGGCACGATTTATTTCCTTCAAATCAACCGTTTCCAGCGTCAACATCACGGCCATGAGCTGCGCAGGCGAATCTCGGATAAACACCGGCAACATGACAATTTCAGCAAACGATTCTGCTATTTGCGCCAATATAGATGTTGAGCCCTCAAATTATCCGGTTTTGCAAGCGGGAGTTTGTGACGGAAACGCGTATGGCGTAGTGGCAACCGATGATATATTCGCGGACGATATTTATAAACTCGAATTTTCCTGTACTATTGGCGGAGAGCCGAAAGCCATCACTTGCGATGAAAAAGGCTGTCGCTGAATCGAGGAGCCAAGACAGCCGCAAGTGGATATCGCAATTTCGATTGATCCTCGTCAATATTAAGCCGTCTGATCTCATTTCTTAATAACAGAAGAGTGGATCTCTCGAGTTAATTCATTGTTTATCTTGATCAATCGGTGGACTTCATCTTGAATGGTCAAAAGCGCCTCAGTATCTTTGTATGTCTGCAAGGCCTGCTTGTCGGAAGCGGCCGCCGCGACCTTCTGGCCGACCATGATCACCGAGAGAAGGACCAGCTGCAAGAATGTTTGGGCTACCCATGATACCAAAGGAGCCGTTCCTCCTCGAATGGCTGCAGGAAGGCTGATGAGCGCTATCGCGGCAAAAATGTAAGCGCACCACATCGTGCTTACAGAGCTTGTTATGAATACTGCGAGTCGGCCGTTGAATCCGACATGCTCATCTTTGGTGAGATGCGGACCAGCTTTTTTGTGCTCCATGATACGAGGATCGGGAATATGCCTGGTTTCCATTTTTTTTATTTTCCTTAATTTTTATATTTTAATTTTATCACAAAAAAATTATAATGTCCTGTTCAGGACAACAAAAATCAGGCTTGTATAAAGCCTGAAAATTGTGGATCCGCTGGCTCGAGGAAGTTAGAGCTTGTCTTGAGTTAACTGTGGGGAAGTTTTATAGGCTTATTTTCGAGTGGTTTAAGCGGTAAGGAAATTATTTAGCTTATCGAGTTGCTGAGTAAAACCAGCTTGCATACCTTGGACAGCCATCCCGGCCGCAGGTCCGGCTTTATGTATAATTGCTCTGATTTTTAATTTAGTTTTGCCGTTCTCTTCAGCTAAGGTTAGTTCAGTAGTTTGATCAATTGTGGTTTCTCTTTTTTGTCCTTCAGTCCAAGCCTTGGCGTTATAAGAAAGCTTTAAATTTGGAACAACCGTCGTAAATTCTGCTAGCATGGGCCACTTTGTCCCTTTGTATGGGCCCATGGCTTCTCCTGCTTCCATAACAATGTAAAATTTGCCGCCAACCCGTAGGTCAACTTCACATTCAGGGATTGTGACGTTATTTGGCCCCCACCAAAGCTTCAGCATTTCTGGGTCAGTCCAGGCTTGGAAGATATGTTCACTTGGCGCGCTAAACGTGCGCTCTATAATTAGTTCATTCCTCATATTATTATATATCTAGTTACGTAATCTACTACGCGTACCAAAATAAAAAATTACGTATTCAATCACATAATTTATCTTGCTCCACCTGCAGAACGAACTTAGAACTTTGGATTGGAGAGAAATTACAGGATTATTGGAACAATTTAATTACGTAGAAAATATAAATCAGCATTTCAATGCTTAGATTACTATTGAAAAATGAAAATAAAAATGCGGGTCTCACACGACGAGACCCGCATCGGTTGTAATGCTGCAGAATTCGAACTTATTTCTCCGCAGCATGATCTCTTTCATTTTCCGATTGCCAGCGGATGACAGCCTGAACATCTCGGATCTCCAAGATGGCATGAGCAACGATCTGGAACGCCAGCCTTTTGGCATCCATATGCCTCCTGAAGGTGTTTTGATCGATCATGTGCTCAACGCAGGCAATATGGAACATATTTTCCCCCATATCACCAACTACCTCAGTAATAGCTCCTGCTTCAAATCGAGAGCCGGTATTGCTCGGGCAGAATCCATCCGAAAGCGCCAGCTTATAAAGAGTCGCGCAATTTTGCGGGGCTCCTTCCGCCACGCTCTGCAGAAAAGCCTCTTTGAGACGGAGCGTAATCTCTTCCGGCGACCCTTCCTTCATCATGAGGACTGAAATAGCATCATAGCAGGAGACATCTTCCCATCCCTCAATATCAAATAGCCGGGAAAAACAATAGGCTCGTTCACAGAGAGTCCTGGCATGTCCATTGGACATACTGATATCAAGGGCCAGTTGAGCCAAATGCCCTCCGAAAAAGTCGAGCTTCATTGTCCTCAATAGAAAAAAGGTGTCGGAGAATTTTTGGTATAGCACATGGATAGCTTCTCGCTCTTTTTCGAGCTCGCTCGCAAAAATATCAAAGTGAACGCTCTCGAGCCGGGTTTCTCTGGCGTTCATCGCCTCGAGAACTAGGCTGCCCTCGTCAGATACAGCAAGAAAGACGTTGTTCACCTCGGCAAAGCGTTCAAGCTCCGCTCTTATCTCCTGAATACGGTTTATTCTCGTATAAAGGCCTCCGCACTTCATCCTCTTTTCAAAAGTATTTCGACGGTCGCCTTTCACTTTCTCGCGCAGCCGATGAAGTTCTTTCTTTCCGTGCCACACGATGATCCATAACTTGGGCCAAAACGATACCAACCGTATGGTTAATTGGGAATTTACACCTACCTTCGTTTCAACCTCAAGAACTAGGTTAGCGCGTTTTGATTCCAGATCAGGCAATTCGGCAACTTCCGATTTCTTTTGCCGATAATCCTCATTTGAAAGAACCTCAACCAGCGTCTTTTCGGTGAGAAAAGTGATCTCCTCTTCCGAAATAATACTGGAGTTTCCTTGGTTCAAACCGCTCAATATCTCCAGAACTCTTGGACATTTCACCGTTCGTGCCCCCCATATTTTTTGAATTTTTGAGTCAGTTTTCCCAGTTGGTAATAATATAATAATATTTCAATTTTTGCAATAGAAAACCCACCGAGGCGGGTTTTCTATTGGTGGGTTACTCGGGATATATATGACACAAAACTGAAAGAGTATAAGGAAAAACAATACGACATCAGCATCTGGCTCGAGGATTACACAAAGGCCGATGAAAACTTCCATATTGCCGCATCCATGGTCTTTTCTCTCGTTAACCGGGCTTAGGGTAACAAAAAATAAGGCTCAAATAAGCCTTATTTTTGATAGCTTCCCATTAAAAACGTGTTTAGAACTTTGGATTGGGGAGAGATTGCAAAGTCATTGGAAAAAGTTGCTGTTTTTCAGAAATAAAAAAATGGACTACCCGGGAGTAGCCCATTCGTCAGAAGAGATTTTCGAGATCGATATCTCTAGCGGAAGTAGTTCCGCAGATCTTGCTGGCACTGGGAACAGAAAGCTTGCTTGGAAGAAAGTCGTTCCTTGGAGTATCTGATCCAAGCATGAGGAACAGCCAAGCCTTGTCGCATCACACATTGGTTAGTGCAATGTCGACCAAGACTTTCTGTGATGTTTGAAGTCCTCGTATTCGGCACAAGACCGAACACGTGACCCACTTCGTGCATTACTTCGGTCTTAATACACTCGATTTGTATGGAGTGCTCAAGGCCCTCAAAACGATTGATGGAAATAACCATCCCAAATCCCTTGATGGCCGAACCGATGACGAAGTTACAATTGTCATCATAAATGTCGCTATGCAAAACCACGACATCATAATGAGGAGTTTCAATTTGCCACGGCTCATTCCAGAGTTGGACCAGTATCTCTCGAACGTAAGCCTGATGGTTATTGCGGCTCTCTTGGAAACCCCTGGCTATATACCAGTCAACGCTTTGGTAGGGCAGGAGCTTGCCGTTTTTTTGATAGCCACTGTTACGCCACACACCAAAGTTGGTGACGCGGATAAGATTATTAACACCGGCATTCAGCAGCACCATATTGATGCTGGACAGCACAACCTCTATTTGAACTTGACTGATACCATCCTGAAACATCACGAATACTGGCCGCAAATGCTTACGGATCGTTGCCATTATGCCTCCAAATTATTGTGGATTTGTAGAGTTAAAGAACTTTATATCTCAAACAAATATTTGAGATAGACGAAATAATTATATTTATTATTGATTTTTTAACTTAATATTATACATTTGTTTAATTTATTTGTCAAATAAAAAAAGGCTTATACAAGCCTTAAAATAAAGTTGCTCCCGGGACAGGATTCGAACCTGTAACCAATTGATTAACAGTCAACTGCTCTACCATTGAGCTACCCGGGAATATGATTAATTTTGAAGAACAAAGCATTTGCTATTATACAAAGCTTTCTTTGGTTTGGCAACTTATCCTAACATTGTTATTGATATTTTAGACAATTATAGAAATAAATTAGAGTAAGTCTAGAATACGATTATCAAGAATTTTTTGTCTTCTGCTGTTCTTCTCCGTAAGCAATAACTCTGTTTTTTCCGCTGTGTTTCGCATCGTGGAGAGCGCTGTAGGATTCTCGTTCGAGCTCTTGAAAAATTTTTTCCGACTTCATTTCCCTGTTAATTTCATGATCTTCCGTCGAACTGCATCCGATGCTGACCGTAACCTTCAGCTCAACGGCCTCTCCTTCATTATTAGTAACTTTGAAAACATACTTTTCCACCTCTTGTCTTATTCTCTCCGCGACTTTCCTTGCCCCATGAATGTCTGTATTGGGCAGATACGCAACAAATTCTTCTCCGCCCCATCGATAAGCAATATCGGACTCTCTGATGAGAGTATTGTTTATCAAGATTGCCATCTCTTTCAGGACTGTATCACCGGAGCCATGTCCATGAGTGTCGTTTACTTTTTTAAAGGAATCCAAATCAAAAAAAAGCAAAGCGCATTCTTTGCCTTCTCTTTTATATGCCAATGCCAGACTCTTCGGGATATCCTCGTTATAAGCTGCTCTGTTGTGAAGCTTGGTCAGTTCGTCGGTCCGCGCCTGTTCTTTTGCTTCCATTGTTTCAAGTGCGTGGGTTGATTGATCATTGGCCAGCTCATTCACAAGGCGGCTTCCAACTGTTTGGTCGATGCCATCTTGCCTGAGATTATTTTTGATTTTTTCTCTCATTTCCTCTTCTTTAACAGCCAGATCATAAATCGGATCTTTTTCAGAGCCGTCTTTTCTTGGTTTGAACCTGTCCACCCGCGCTCTCATTTTTTCCATATCCTCGATTCCATTCATGGAATAAGATTTGAAAAATTGTGACTTTTGGACTAATAACCTCCTGCCAGAGCCAGCGCTTTTTGGTAATTTATTTTTCCGCCTGACAAAACTTTTCCTTGAAGGCTCGGCTCTGGATCAACAGAACTTTTTATTATTGTAATCACTTGAGCTGCGGAAAGATTTGGATATTTTGAAATAATGAGTCCCGCCTCGGCGCTCGCGAAAGCAGTGGAGAGGGAGCTTCCTTCGGCGGAAATGTATTTATTTTTTCTGTTGCTAAGGCCGGTGATCGGATCATTGTCCGTCCCGCCGGGGGCGACCACATCGACGGAAAGATTCCCGTAGTCGGAATAGTCAGCTAGGTTTCCGTTTTTATCCGAAGCGCCGACGCACAGGATATTCGCCAGTTCAAAGTCGCAGGGATACATTTTTTCATTCGGATTGCCGCCATCATGGTTGAAGCCTTTGTTGGTTTTTGGGTCCCCATTTCCCGACGCCGTCACGAAAATTCCCGGGAAAGAGGCGATGGCATCTTTCAGCGCCTGATCCAAGCCTTCTGCTCCGTAACTTCCCCAGCTGGCGTTGATGATGGGAACGTTTTTCGCTTTGGCGTAGTTGATGGCCGTGATGGCTTCGGCAGTCGTAAAATCGAATTTGAGCGCCATCACGCGCAGGTGATTGAAAAAACTGGAGCCGGCTATGCCTTTTTTATTGTTGGTTTTAGCGGCGATGATTCCGGCTAAAAAGCTTCCGTGTCCGTCGGAATCAAGCGGCTTTTTTCTGGGGCTATCGATATTTATGCCTTTGGCGATACCCTTGGTTAGATTATCTTTAAGATCCTGATGATCGAGACTGACGCCGGTGTCGATGATGGCGATTGCCACATTTCTTTGACCCTGGCTTTCTGTGTCCCAAGCGGAAAAAGCGCTCACTCCGCCGGGAGTTTCGGTTGTGTCAAAAAGCGGCCATTGCCTGGGGCGGTAAACGTCATTAGAAACGCGAGCCAAAGTTTTGTATTTGAAATTTGGCTGGAGAGAGATGATGGCCGTATTTTTTTGGAAAGCTTTGATGATCTTCTTTGTTGATTTTTCGTCGAGGCTCCGGAGAAGATAAAAATTTTGTCCGCTTCCGTTTTCGATGGGTGAGGCGGAAATATTTTTTCCTGCGATAATTTGGCTGATGTCGGTATCCGGCTGGATTTCGGCGATAACTTCGCCCTCGATATAGTTGTTGGCGGCAGTCTTTTTTTCCGGTGAGGCAGAAGCGATACTGCTTCTATTCGCGGAGCCGAAAAAGATCAGTCCGATCAAAAAAAGGCAGGCGAGAAATTTTTGGGATATTTTTTTTGCCATAAGTTTGTCTTTATGGACTAATATTACTCCATTTGGGCGTTGAGACGCAATAAGGCGCCGGAGGTTGATTTTATGGCCGAGAAAGAGTATATTTAAATTAGCAGTAATACAACATATATGCGTATAGGAATTGACGCGCGAGCCATCTTAAATCCGGAAAAATCGGCCCCCAGCGGGGTGGCCAGTTATGTTTGGCATCTTATCAAAAATATTCTTGATATTGATCAGGAGAATCAATACGTTTTGTTTTTTGACTTCAAAGTGCATGACAAGGACGTCAAGAAATTTTCGCGGCCGAATGTCAAGATAAAGTTTTTCCCTTTTTCGGATTACAAAAAATATATGCCTGGAGCCTATAGTGAAATTCTGGGCTTAGCCACCTATTCGAGGGAAAATCTTGATCTTCTTCACATCACTTCACCGCTTTACCGCGTGCCGGCGACCTATCGGGGGAAAGTCGTCACCACTTTTTATGACTTCGCGCCGTATCGCATACCGGAATTGTTTCCAAAAATTTCGACTGCCAAGCTGAGGACCCTTTATAGTTTTGCCGCCAAAAAATCGGACCATATAATCGCTGTTTCCGAGTCGACAAAGAAAGACGAAATAAATTTCTTGGGGTCACGGGGAGACAAGATCAGCGTGATCTATAACGGAATAGACAGCCGATTTTTCGAGCCATGCGCTGTCGATCGGGAAACGGTCAAAAGTGATTATAAGATCAATGACAAATATATTCTTTTTCTGGGAACGCTTGAACCGAGAAAAAATCTAGTGCGGGTGTTCGAGGCTTTTGCCAAATTCAAAAATAATTTCGCAGGAAAATTCAACTACCAATTGGTCGTAGCCGGCAAGCGGGGCTGGCTGGCCGATGAATATTTTCAACTGGCAAAAGACTTGGAGCTGGGTGAAGACGTTGTTTTCACCGGTTATGTCGGTGGAGACGAACTGAAGCCGCTTTACACGCACGCGGAATTTTTTGTGATGCCTTCGCTTTATGAAGGCTTCGGTCAGACGATCGTCGAAGCGATGGCTTGCGGCGCGCCGTGCCTGGTTTCGAAAGTGGCCTCCATCCCGGAGGTGGCGGGGGAGGCGGCTTTCTATGTCGATCCGCACGATACGGAAGGAATTGGGAAGGCGATGACGGAACTGGCCACAAATAAGGAATTGCGGGAAAGCCTCGGCGTGAAAGGGAAGGAGCAAGCCAAAAAATTCAGCTGGTCCAAGTGCGCGCGAGAAACTTTAGAAGTATATAAAAATGTTTAAGCCTATCGACCCCAAACAAAGTCTTCCCAAGATGGAGGAAGAGATTTTAAAGTTTTGGGAAGAGAATAAGATATTTGAGAAATCGGTGGATAAAAATTCCGCCGATAAATTTTTTGTATTCTACGAAGGTCCGCCGACAGCGAACGGAATACCCGGGCTTCATCATGTTTTGGCGCGGGCGTTCAAGGATATCATTCCCCGCTATAAGACCATGAAAGGATATCGAGTGGAACGAAAAGCGGGCTGGGACACCCATGGATTGCCGGTCGAGATCCAAGTTGAAAAAGAGTTAGGGATCCATACTAAGCCCGAGATCGAAAACATTGTTCCGGGCAATGTCCGTGAGAGCATCATCGAATTCAACAAAAAATGCAAAGAGTCGGTTTGGAAATACAAAGACCTTTGGGAAAAAATGACAAAGAGGATGGCATATTGGGTGGATCTCGATGATCCCTACATAACTTACGAGAACAAATATATCGAGTCCGTCTGGTGGCAATTCGCGCAGATCTTCAAAACGAACGTCAAGGACGGAAAAAGTTTAGTCTATCAAGGCAGCAAGGTGATCCCATATTGTTATCGATGCGGAACGGGACTTTCTTCCCACGAAGTGGCGCAAGGATACCAAAAAGTGAAGGACAATTCGGTTTATATGAAATTTAAATTAAAGCCCAGGCAAAAAATTGGTGAATTCGTTTCGGATGACAAAACTTATTTCCTGGTTTGGACAACAACTCCGTGGACCTTGCCGGGAAATGTCGCGTTAGCGGTAAGACCAAATGCAACATATTCAATAGTAGAGACTACTGACAGTAAAAATGAGAAATATATATTTGCCACAGAACTGACCTCACAAGTACTAGGTGAATTAAAATGGAGTATTGTTGATTATTCTTCGAGCGATAAGTTGCTTAATGTCGAGTATGAACCACTTTTTGATGTTGTTGAGGAAAAGAAAAAAAAGAATATTTATAAAATTATATACGGCGGATTTATAACTCTTGATTCAGGAACAGGTATAGTTCACATTGCCCCGGCTTTTGGGGAAGACGACGCGCGGGTTGGCGCGGAAAATAATTTGCCGACATTGATCACGGTCGACGAGGAAGGAAAAATTTCCGCCGATGTGCCGGGCAAGGGTATCCCGGTCAAGAAGAAAAATGATAAAAACCAATACGAAGCCGATGCGCTGATTGTCGAAGACTTGAAAAAGCGTGGGCTGCTGTTCAAAGAAGAAATATACGAACATGATTATCCGCATTGTTGGCGATGCGATATGCCTCTCATATATTATGCTAAACCCTCTTGGTTTATCCGGATGAGCGAGCTCTCCGAGGAGCTCAAGAAAAATAACAAAGAAATAAACTGGGTTCCGGAACATATAAAAAAAGGAAGATTCGGTGAGTGGCTTGAGAACGTTAAGGATTGGGCGATCTCACGTGAGAGATATTGGGGAACGCCGATTCCGATTTGGGTTTGTGAAAAATGTGGGGCGCAGAAAGTTGTCGAATCGATCGAAGAACTTGAAAAGCTTTCGGGGAAAAAACTGGAAGATCTGCATAAGCCCTATATAGATGAGATAAAGTTTCCGTGCGAATGCGGGGGAGAAATGGCAAGAACTCCCGAAGTGATCGACGTCTGGTTCGATTCGGGTGCGATGCCCTTNNATCGCTACTGTCCTCCATCTCTCGGATAAAGTACCAACGGGTAATGCTTATAAAAATGTAATTTGTCTTGGGCATATTCTCGACAAAGACGGCAAGAAAATGTCGAAATCCCGCGGCAATGTGATCGAGCCGATGTCGGTCATGGATGAATACGGAGCTGACGCGCTGCGCTGGATGCTTTTTTCCATCAATCAGCCGGGACTTCCCAAAAAATTCGATATTAAAGGTATGCGGGATGTGATGAACCGCGTTTTCCGTATGCTCTGGAATTCGTATTATTTTTTTGGGATGTACGCGAATATTGATAAATTCGAGGCTGAAACGCAAAAAGAAAAACTCAAAACCAAAGAGAATTTATTGGATCGATGGAT
>PMJF01000008.1:23003-23142 GCA_003157295.1 Candidatus Moraniibacteriota bacterium
ACGCCTTTTGTGGCTGAAGAAATATATAAGAACTTGACCAACGAAGAATCTGTTCACTTGGCGGATTTTCCTGTGACGCGGAAAAAATTGATCGATTCTGAGCTCAACGAACAAATGCAGATCACGCGCCGGTTCGTAA
>PMJF01000071.1 GCA_003157295.1 Candidatus Moraniibacteriota bacterium
TCTCGATGATCCCGTTATGGACGAGATAAATATTTTTTCCGCAATCGCAATGAGGATGGGCATTTCGTTCCGAAGGTTTGCCGTGCGTCGCCCAACGAGTGTGGGCAATTCCCAGATTGCCGGCAATTTCCCGGCCATTGATCTTATTTTCCAGTTCCACGACTTTTCCCACCGCCCTTTCCGTTGTAATTTTACCTTCATCCATAATTGAAATTCCGGCGCTGTCATAACCTCGGTACTCCAAACGCTTGAGGCCGTCCATCAAAATTGGAAGAGCTTTCTTTTTGCCGATGTAGGCTACAATTCCGCACATATATTTTTCTAATTAAAAAATTTAAATTTTATCCTAAATGTTCCCGTATGATCTTCGCAATTCTCCCGGCATGATCATCGATTTCTTTTTCGCTTCTTCCTTCCACCATCACCCGGCATAAATTTTCTGTCCCTGAATACCGCACTAAAACCCGCCCATCTTCACCCAGTTCACTTTCCACTTCTTTGATCACTTTCATTATTTCCGGGATGGTTTCGAGATCTGGTTTGCTTTTCACTTCTACATTGACCAGGAGCTTGGGAAACAAAGTGATCTCCCCGATGAGTTCCGACAAGGTTTTTTGGAAATAACTCATCGCCGCAAGAAGCATCAGTCCCCCGACAATTCCGTCCCCCGTCGAATGGAAATTAGTGTAGATAATGTGTCCGGATTCCTCCCCGCCTAAAACCGCTCCTTGCTTTCTCATCTCAAAGAATACCGGCCTGTCCCCAACCGCTGTCGCGAAATGACCAATGCCCAATTTTTTGAGCGCGCTTATGAAACCGAGATTACTCATAACGGTCGTCACGACCAGATCATTTTTGAGCTGGCCTTTTTCTTTCAAAAATTTGGCGATGATATATATCATTTGGTCGCCCGTGAGCGTGTTTCCTTTTTCATCCACCGCGATCACCCGGTCTCCGTCTCCGTCAAAAGCCAGTCCCAGATCGGCTTTTTTATCGAGGACGGTTTCACTCAGATTATCCGTATATTGCGATCCGCAACGGTAATTGATATTGCGCCCATTGTGCCTTGCATTGAGCAATTTTATCTCTTTTACGTTTTCTCCAAAAACGACTGGCGCGACCTCGGAGGTTGCTCCGTTCGAGCAATCAAGAACTATCTTAAGATTGCTTAAAAACGGTTTTTGGGAAATATTATCATCTTCAGAAATACTGGAAAAGTTATCTGACAAAAATTTTACGTATTTCCTCTCCGCTTCAGCCAAAACTTTTTTTGTCCCTGGAACCTCTTTTCTATTCTCGCTGGCTTTGTTTTCCGAAATATATTTTTCTATCTCTGCCTCTTCTTCGTCGCTGAACTTCGTTCCATCGCTCTTGAAAGGTTTGAGCCCGTTATATTCATATGGGTTGTGCGAAGCCGAAACAACAATGCCCGCTCCCGCTTTTTCCTCGCCGACGAGAAACGAAACGCCCGGAGTCGGGATCACGCCGGCCAAGAGCGCCTCTGCTCCCGCCGAGATTATTCCCGCGGCCACCGCTTCCTCGAGCATCGGACCGGATTCGCGAGTGTCTTTCCCAATGACGATCTTCGCCGGTAGATTTCTTTTTCGACAAAAAAGCGCCATGGCCTTTCCGAACCTCGTTGCGATTTCCACGTTCATTTTTTCTCCGCCGACTATGTCTCTGATGCCGTCGGTGCCGAATAATTTCATACTATGAGTTCAATTCTTAATTAAACAATAAATTTTTCGATTTCTGTCTGCGCTTTTTCAAGATCTTCAGGAGATCCTACCGACATCCATTCAGTTGCGGGGATAACTTTTATCTTATGCTTGTCCGCCATCTTGGCTAGCGTTTGCGGAAGGCCGAATTCTTTCTCGGTGATTCTTACGAGGTCATAATTGAAAAAGTCTTTGCTCAGAACCATTGCCCCTGTGTTAATAAGCTTGAATTCGAATGAATTCGGTTTTTCGATTATGTCCACCAAATTCCCTTCTTCATCCGTTTTTATCACGCCATATTTTCTTGGATCCTCCACTTCCCAACCGAGAACCGCAAAATCCTCAGCGCATAATTTTTCGATGTCCGATTTTAAGTAGAGATCATCCCCGTTCAAAACCAGAAAATCTCCTTTGATCAGATCCTTGGCGCAGAAAACAGCGCCACCGGTTCCGTCTAGTTCGTCGTGCCTCACGTAAGTAATTTTCTTTCCCTTATAATTGTCCTTGAAGTGCTCGCGGATATGATCGCCAAGATAGTTTATGACGAGAATTATCTCTTCGACCTGGTCTGGCACTGCGTCCAGAATGTATTCAAGGAGCGGCCGGCCATTCACGGGTAAAATGGGTTTGGGAAGGTCATAGGTGAGCGGCCTCATGCGAGTCCCTTTTCCAGCTGCCAAAACAACGACCTGTTTCTTTTCATTTGCCATAACATATCTTGACGGGAGCCAAACTCCCGTCGGAGTTAAACCACAAAATTAATTAAACGATCGGGCACAAAAATGACTTTTTTAATGGTCTTTGCGTCGATGTATTTTACTATTTTATCCTGTGCCAGCGCCAGTTCTTTCGCATCCTTTTCCTTGACACCCGCCGTGACCTCGATTTGATCGCGCACTTTGCCGTTTATTTGGATAATAAGCGAAATTTGCTCGTCTTTTAAATATTCTTTTTCTGGTTCTGGCCATTTTTCGAGGAATACAGAAGTTTTATGACCAAGCCTTTCCCAGAGTTCTTCGGAGAAATGAGGAGCAAACGGAGAGAGCAAGATAATGAATTTTTCATAGTCATCTACACGGATAAATGTTGATAAAGATGATTCTAATTCGACCGAATCGGGAAATTGCTGGCTAGCTTCTGTTTTATATAATCCATTCAAAAAAATCATCATCTGGCTTATTGCTGTATTAAATCTAAAATTTTCAATATCTTCCGTGACTTTTTTAATGGTTTTATTTAAGATAATTTTAAGATTTTTTGGTGTATTTCCCTTGCTTTTATCATTTTTCCATTTTTCTATATCGCACCAATTTTTAAACCATTCTTTGCCATTTTTTTCTTGCCTTCTTAGGTGTTCGAATATTCTGTCTAAAAATCTCCTCATCCCCACCACCCCTTTCGTACTCCAGGCGATGTTTTGCGTGAAGGGCCCCATGAACATTTCATAAAGCCGAACCGAATCCGCTCCGTATTCTGAAATTACTTCATCAGGATTGATGACATTTCCCCAGCGCTTGGACATTTTTCTTCCGTCTTCGCCCTGGATAAGTCCTACGTGGACTAATTTCTTGAAGGGCTCCTTTGTGGAAACCGCTCCGATGTCGTATAAAAATTTGTGCCAGAAACGGGCGTAAAGAAGATGCCGCGTGGCGTGTTCCGCTCCGCCGACATAAAGATCAACCGGCATCCATTTTTTTTCTTCTGATTTTCCCACCAATTCTTTGGCATTCTTGGGATCGATATAGCGAAGATAATACCATGAGGATCCCGCCCATTGCGGCATGGTGTTCGTTTCGCGTTTTGCCGTGCAGCCGTCACCCTTCGTGTGATCACCCGCAGGGTGACACTTTGGACATTTCACGTTCACCCATTCTTTAATGCCGGCGAGCGGCCCTTCCCCCATTCCGGTCGGTTCGTATTTTTCCACTTTCGGAAGTTCGACCGGCAGATCTTTTTCCGGGACGCCGACCGTTCCGCACTTTTCGCAATGGATGATCGGGATCGGCTCACCCCAATATCTTTGCCGCGAAAAAACCCAGTCTCGCATCTTGAAGTTCACTTTCTTCCCGCCTATTCTTTCTTTCTCCAGCCACTTCACCATTTCCCCGCGGGCTTTTTCGGAGGTCAGCTCGTTATATTTTCCGGAATTTATTAGAACACCGGAATCGGTATACGCATCAATATTTTGAGCATAGGCTTTGGCCAGAAAAATATCATCCGGAATCGTAACAGAACTTGAAAGCAGATCACGCTTGACCCAAACGAGATCGTGCAGTTTTTCTTCTTCTTGGCTTATGGCCTCATTTTTTTCTGATAATAATTTGCAGACAACGCCTGTGGTTTTCACGTATCGATTCAGGTCTTTATGCGCGGCAAAAAATTCCGCGTGAAACTCTATCGGATGAATTCTTAAGACTTCGACGTCGGTATATCCGGTTTCCTCGGCTATTTCGCGCAATGCCGTTTGCTCGGGCGTTTCTTCATTTTCTATCCCGCCAATTATAAAGGTTTTGGGTTTCTCCTTCCCCCATTCATCGCCCTTTAAGTTCAATGTAAGGACTTCCCCTTTTTTATTTTCCAATATTACATGAACAACTCTCCTTACTGTATTCTCTTTTCCCTTTCTCGGAGGATTGCTTTCGTCCAGGCTATACGGCGCCACCACTTGTTTGACCGGCAAATTGTATTTCTTCGCGAATTCAAAATCCCGCTCGTCGTGCGCCGGGACAGCCATAACCGCGCCGGTTCCATAGTGGCCGAGGACGTAATCAGCAATAAACAAAGGAAGTTCTTCATCATTAAAAGGATTGATCACTTTTACGCCCTTGAGTTCAACCCCTGTTTTATCCTTCTGCAGATCGGTTCTCTCGAGATCCGTCTTGTTTTGCGCTTGGATAATATATTTTTCAACTTCTTTGTAGTTTTCGATTTGATCTTTTATTTTCTCGATAATTGGATGCTCCGGGCCTACGACGCAGTATGTACACCCGAAAATAGTATCGAGGCGAGTGGTAAAGACTTCGAGCCAGTCTTTTCCGTTGCCAATTTTGAATTTAATGGTCGCTCCCTCGCTTCTTCCGATCCAGTTTTTTTGCTGGTCCACAATTGATTTTTCCCAATCCAAGTCTTCGCTGTCAAGATCTTCGAGCAGACGATCGGCATATTCTGTCATTTTGAGGACCCATTGGCGCATTTTTTTCTGGACCACCTGCGACCCACAGCGTTCACAAAGACCGTTTTCGAGATCCTCAAGCGCCAGTCCCGTTTTGCAGCTGGGGCACCAATTGATCGGCTCGTCGGATTCGTAGGCAAGACCTTTCTCGAACATCTTGAGAAAGATCCACTGCGTCCATTTATAATATTCCGGATCGGTCGTGTTGATCTCTCGATCCCAATCGTATGTGAGCCCGAACAGCTCTAGCTGTTTTTTGAAAGTTTTGATGTTTTCTTTGACTGCCGCCTCAGGATGAATTTTGTTTTGGATGGCATAGTTTTCCGCCGGCAAACCAAAAGCGTCCCAACCCATCGGATGTAGGACGGAATAGCCCTTGAGCATCTTGAATCTCGAAACAACATCGGTCGCGATATACCCCTTCGGATGCCCAACATGCAGCCCCGCTCCCGAAGGATAGGGAAACATATCCAAGGCATAGAATTTCTTATCGCGCGAATAGTCCTTATATATGCCACTTTCCGCCCATTGCTTCTGCCATTTAGGCTCAATTTTCGCTGGATTATATTTATTCATATTCTTCTGCTTGCCCGTCCGCAGCTTTAGCGAAGGCGGGCCACTTTTCTTCAATTTTTTTCGGGTCGTATTTTTCCATATTTATGATAAAGCTACTCTTTTAGCTTAGCCTGTTTCAGTGTTTCTTTCAAGGCCATATCTTTGACTTTAATTGAAAATTCGGCGATACTTTTTATAAGAAATAGGGCTCAACTGGGCTAAACTACCCAAGGAGGGAGGTAAACAAATTGGATCATTTTGATCATTGTGATGTTACGGAACCCTGCACACTGACAGCAGAAGGAAATTTGCGGGAAAAAATGACAAGGCCAGAGCTTGAGGAGTTGCTCAGGGAAAAGCTGCCGCTTTGGACCGCAATTTCGACCAGCATTGAACAGTCCCGGTTCAAAGTGGAAATACCTCGCTTTTTCCCGAGGAATTACCCTGGTTTTGCTGAGCTGCTCAGGTCGCGAATTGGCCAACCTCGATCCGTAGTCATAAGTTTGAGATGAATAATGATAAGGCTTATATGGATTAGGCCGAATTCACCCAAACAAAATAGAAAGGCGGAGCCAGTTATTCCGCCAAATCTCTGTAATCCCCCACCGCCGAGGCTCCACACGAGCCCCGGCGCTGTTTTTTTTCGGGGAAATTTTTTTTGAATATAATAAAACAGGGCAGGATCCATCCTTGGATTCTGCCCGGCGTAATTACCCCTTCTCAGAGGATTTTTTCAACGGCCGCCAACTTCCGCTTATCCGGTGTTACAGTAGCATACCGCAAGTGGAGTCTTTGCACCCATGGCCAATGTTGCTTAAGTATGGCACCGGCCTCATTAAGATCACCGACATGGTGTGTCCGTTCGGCTTCTCGAACTCCTTGCCACTCTCCCTTCATGTCGGCATAATAATGGCAGTCTTCATGGCCAAATATGCCGACGTCAGTGAATTTTTGCCCCGCATAAAATTGAAGAAGCGGATTTACCGCGATTATTTCGCGGTTCAAAATGATCAGCCTGGGACCACCTGGCAATGGTTGGCAAAAATAATCTTCCGGACCCAGTCCAAATTCCGACTCGAATGACTCCTCCATCCATACTCTCATTCGAGGATCCGCACAAGGGATAAGCAAGAACTTTTTTAACACTCTACTCCTCCTGTTGATAAATAATGTCCATCAAAAAAAGCGTCATGCGCTTTTTATGTTGTCTATATTCTTGCATATTTAAAAGGATTAGTCAACCCTCAAAAATTCCACACTTTCTCCCCCATCCACTAATTTAGCGTAAGCAAGGATCACTTCTTTTCCCGGATATTGGGCCAGGATTTTTTCCTTGGCCCTTTTGAGTTCCCCCTCATGAAATTTTTGCTCCGCTTCGAGGTCTCCTTTGAATTGAGAAGAGCCTCCATAGGCGCCGCAGTCGGCATGGTTCACGATCACGATCTTTTCGACGTGGTGCAGATCACACGGAACACCGATGCATTTCATGGCGACATCCACTTCCGAGAGGCAATCGTTGATGGACTTGGCCGCTCCCGGGAGTTTAGGAAAATCATATGATTTTATCCCCAGTTCCTCTTCCGCAAATTTCATCGTTTCTTTCCAAAAGCGAAAGTCGATACAGGCCAATACCACGGCCTCGCAATTATGAACATCTTTGAACTTAAAATCTACTTTCATAAAATTTGATCAACCATTACTCTAAAAATTATTCCAATCTCATCCCCCTTCTCGTTAAATGTTTTCTTGCCACTTTTATTCTCGCCAGATTTTTTTCCAGTATGGCCGCAGCGGTCGCATAATCTGTTTCGTCGGAGCGGATTTTTTCATCTTTGAGTTTCTCGGCTCTTTGCTTGGCTTCTTCGGCGCGCTTGATATCAATTTCTTCCGCCCGCTCGGCCGTGTCAGCCAGAATCGTAATTTCATTTTTCTGAACCTCGATCATTCCACCCGAAACAGCCATCGCGATCTCTTCGCCTCCTTTTTTTGCGACAAGCTCCCCTGATGTCAGAACAGAAATGAGCGGAATGTGGTTTGGAAGCACAGTGATCTCGCCGTCCTGGGTCGGAAGAGTGACTTGATCAACCGTATCTTCATAGACGGTTTTTTCTGGAGTTACTATTTTAAATTTTATCTTTTTGTCATTCACTGCAGTGATAAAGAAAAAAGTTAAAATGAAAATATAGAAACCACGAGGCAAAATTCAAAACCGGTTTTTACTTTTCAAATGTCGTTTTTCCTTTTTATATTTTACTTTTTACTTTATATCGTCTATTGATCCTTTCATATAAAAACTTTGCTCGCCCTTGTCATCGTGTTTGCCATCAAGGATTTCCTTGAAACCGCGGATCGTATCGGCCAGCTTCACATATTTCCCTTCCGTTCCGGTGAATTGCTCCGCCACAAAGAACGGCTGGGAAAGAAATTTCTGGATCTTGCGGGCGCGCGTCACGGCCAGCTTGTCATCATCGGAAAGCTCTTCCACACCCAAAATGGCGATGATATCCTGAAGATCTTTGTATCTTTGCAAAACTTTTTGCACTCCGCGAGCGGTCTCGTAATGTTCTTCACCAATGATCTTCGGATCGAGGATCGTCGAGGATGAATCAAGCGGATCAACGGCCGGATATATTCCCAGTTCCGATAGTTGGCGGGAAAGTACCACTGTTGAATCGAGATGTCCGAAAGTCGTCGCCGGCGCCGGATCGGTGAGATCGTCGGCCGGAACATAGACCGCTTGCACGGATGTCACCGAACCTTTCTTTGTGGATGTAATTCTTTCTTGCAACCTTCCCATTTCTTCGGCGAGTGTCGGTTGGTATCCCACCGCGGACGGAATGCGTCCAAGAAGCGCGGAAACTTCGGAACCGGCCTGAGTGAAACGAAAAATATTATCAATGAAAAATAAAACGTCTTTTCCTTCCTCGTCGCGGAAATATTCCGCCATCGAAAGCGCGGAAAGCGCCACTCGTTGGCGCGCTCCCGGTGGTTCGTTCATCTGCCCGAAAACAAGGGCCGTTTTGTCCAGCACTCCCGACTCTTTCATTTCGTGATAGAGATCATTTCCTTCGCGGGTTCTTTCTCCCACTCCGGCAAACATTGAATATCCGCCGTGTTCCGAAGCGATATTGCGGATAAGTTCCTGGATGACCACCGTTTTCCCCACTCCCGCTCCGCCGAAAAGTCCGACTTTCCCGCCCTTGAGAAAAGGACAAAAAAGATCGATGACCTTGATCCCTGTTTCAAGAATTTCCGCTTCCGTTGATTGCTCCGAAAATTTCGGCGTCGGACGATGGATGGGAAATCTTTTTTCCGTTTTTACTGCCGGCATCCCGTCGATCGGCTCGCCCAGGAGATTGAACATCCTTCCGAGCACTTCTTTTCCGACCGGAACCGAGATCGGCGCTCCCGTATCCACAACTTCCATTTGGCGCCGGAGCCCGTCCGTCGATCCCATCGCCACCGCGCGAACCTTGTTCCCGCCCAAATGCTGGTGAGTTTCGAGAACAAGTTTTTTCTTGTCTTCTAGTTCGACTTCCAGCGCGTGATAAATTCCCGGAAGATCTTTTTCAAATTCCACATCGACAACCGGACCGATTACTTGGGATATTTTGCCTACATTCATAACTATTTATTATTAATCATTATATATCGACGAGTATATTATGCTCCATTTTTTCATCCAAAAAAAATTTCTGTGGTATTGGTAGTGCTCATAAATATCCAGAAGAACATGTATGAGATTGGATAAAAAAATTACGTAAACTATCCCGTTATAAAAACTCAGAAGCATCAGAATGAGATTGAACTCGGGCGAATGCAAAATGTATAAACCGGGTTGCATCTTTTCTCTCATCTTTTTTCCGATCTCTGTCCACTCTACTGGATTTATTGTTCTGTGCTTAATTGTGAAAAAAAATAAATGGTCAATATCGATCGCAATCCCGGCAATGAGAAAAATGCCAATCAATTTCCAATTCCATCCCAGGAAATAACTCAATGGAAATACGGTCAGAATATTCGCTGCGACATGCCGTGGGGTGTTCATGGAATAAAGATTAATTCTCCAGCGCCGCTCTCCCCGCAGAAATTTCCGCGATCTCTTGGGTGATGCCGGCTTGGCGGATCTGGTTGAAAATGAGCGTCAGGTTGTTCACCATATCGTTCGCCGCATCCGTCGCATTTCGCATCGCTACCATCCGAGCCGATTCTTTCGAGGCGTTCGATTCAAGAATAGCGTGATAGATCTGCATTTCAACGAGCCGCGGCAGGATCTCCGTCAGCACCATCTTCACATCCGGCTCGACTTTATATTCCATCGGCGGTTCAGGAAGACCAATTTCTTCGGCTAGCATATCCATATCCGCCAGCTGCTTTTCAAGATCCGCTTTCGAAATAGGAAGAATTTGGCGGAATTTCGGCTGTTGGATGACCGGAGAAACATAATCTGTGAAGATCGTCACCACTTTTTCATATTTTTTCGCCATATATTCGTCCATGGCGAGTCTCGCCAGCGGTCTCACGTCTTCGGATGAGGGAAGATACGAGAGATCGTCAAATGCCGCAATGATATTTTTTCCGAATTTCTTGACCGCATGAGCGCCCTTTTTCCCGACGGTAATAAAATCAATTTCGATCTCATTGTCCGGGACGTTCGATGGGATACTCTGGCTGCCCGCCCGATTGATCTTCAGTTTTCCCGGATTTTTCACCTGCTCGATCGTTTTTCGCACCAGCTGCGAATTGAAACCGCCGCAAAGTCCCCGGTTGGAACTGATAAGAATTATCAAAATTTTTCTCACTTCCCGCGCTTCAAGCAGAGGCAACTCGTAGTTTTCAAAAGCCCGTGCCAAGTTTCCAAGCATCGACCAGGCGCTGTGAGCGTAGGGCCGGATAGCCAGCACAGCCGAAACCGCCCGCCTCATTTTCGAGGCAGCCACCATTTCCATCGCTCGGGTGATCTTTCTGGTATTGTTGATGGATTTTATGCGGCGTCTTATTTCGCGTGTTCCGGATGCCATTTTTTCGACTTAGCTATTATTCCCGTACACTTCCTTATACTCCACGATCGCCTCTTTGAGAGCGTTTTCCACCTCTTCCGTCAGTTCTTTTTTCTCCTTTATCATTGCCAGAACTTCGCTCTTCATATCCTTCATATATTTATGAAATTCCGCTTCCCATTTTTGCACCTTTTCCACCGGCACATCGTCGAGATATCCGCTGGTCAGGGCGTATAGGATCCCCACCTGGTTTTCCACCGGCATCGGAACATATTGATCTTGCTTCAAAACTTCTACCGTCCGCTGTCCGCGCTCGATCTGTTTTCGCGTCGCTTCATCAAGATCTGAACCGAACTGCGCGAAAGCTTCCAATTCCCTGAATTGTGCTAGATCCAACCGCAATTTTCCGGCCACTTTTTTCATCGCTTTGATCTGCGCCGCGCTGCCCACCCGAGAAACGGAAAGGCCGACATTCAAGGCTGGACGGATACCTTTATAGAACAAGTCCGATTCAAGATAGATCAGCCCATCCGTAATGGAAATGACGTTGGTCGGAATATACGCGGAAACATCGCCCGCTTGGGTTTCAATGATGGGAAGAGCCGTGATCGATCCTCCGCCGAAATCTTTTGAGAGTTTGGCCGATCTTTCCAGAAGCCTGGAATGAAGATAGAAAATATCTCCCGGATAAGCTTCCCGTCCCGGAGGGCGCTTGAGAAGAAGCGACACTTGCCGATATGCCCAGGCGTGTTTCGAAAGATCATCGTATATCACGAGCACATCTTTCCCTTGATCCATAAAATATTCCCCGATCGCACAACCCGCGTACGGCGCAATGAATGAAAGCGCCGCCGGATCAGATGCCCCGGCCACGACGACAATGGTATGGTTCATCGCATCCCGCTTTTCCAGTTCGGCCACGATGCGCGCCACCTTTGATTCCTTCTGTCCGATAGCGACATAGATACAAATAACGTCTTCTGACCTTTGATTGATGATCGCGTCGATTGCCAGCGCTGTTTTTCCTGTTTGGCGGTCGCCGATGATGAGTTCTCGCTGCCCTCGACCGATCGGAATTGTTGAGTCGATCGCCTTGATCCCTGTTTGCAGCGGCTGATTCACCGATTCGCGGGCGATCACG
>PMJF01000033.1 GCA_003157295.1 Candidatus Moraniibacteriota bacterium
GGAAAGTTATCCCATTTCTAGGGGAAAGAGACAATAAGCTAAAAAATTATTATGTCTATCGAAAAAATACAAAAAGAGCGTGGAATATCCGAAGGCGACAGCGTTCTCGACAAGGCGCAGTTTGCGATCTACGGTGAGATATATGAGCGAGATTACGATTTTTATTCAAAGGCTCTCGATCTTGACGAGGACGGGTTGCGGGGGAAGAGAATTCTTGATATTGGCGCGGGTTCCGCCATTTTTGCCAAAGAAGCCCAGAAAAAGAATATCGATGTGACAGCCATTGATCCCATGTACGGTTTGGAAGACGGAATTAAAATTCTGAAGACGGCGGGCAAGAAAAAATATCCGGAGCCGGCAAAGAGCGTTGAAGAACAAAGGGAAAGAAAAAAATGGCTTCCGAAAGCGGCTTGCGCCATCGGCAAGGATATGCCCTTTCGGGAAAATCATTTCGACACGGAAATTTGCATGCTATCATCGTTCTTTTATTCGGAAAATGATCAAGATTTAAGTGACAATTTAAAAGAGGCGATGCGGGTCTTAAAGACCGGCGGGAAGCTGTATATTTATCCTTTTTTGCCCTTGGCGGTCAACAAGGAAGTTTCCGTTATGAATCAGCGCGATATAAATGGATCTGCTGACGCGCTCACTCAAGAATTTTTCCGAACTCTCGAATACATGAGAAGAGATGGAGCCATAAATTATTTCATCAACTATCCAAAAAATCCCCCTAATGAGAAAGGCTTTTCGGAAGCCGGTTATATTTTGATTGAGAAATTATCAATTAAAAAAGTGTAAATCCCAATAAATTGAGGCACCACGTGGTGGTGCCTCTTGTTGTCTGTCGGTTCTGATCAGGCGCTGCTTAGTTCCTTGCAGCTCTTTGGGGTCTTTTAGCTTTTTTTGCTGCGTTAAATATCCAGGGACGGGGACGCCGGTTGTTCTCCTGAATAAAAACTTTGAAATCGGCGTTGAGCTCCCCTTTGCTCCTTTGCAAATATGCCACCCAGGCATGATTAGGAGCTTCATACATGAAACGGGGTTCGCCATCGGCGCACAGGTATTCGCTGCTTTCTCCAAGTTTCGCGGCCAGCACATCGTTTGTATGCTGATCTCGCGGCTCAATCAGATAGCGGTAATATTTCAGCTCCTTTTTTTTCATACTCCTTCCTCCTCAAAGGCTTGCGAAAAAATTAAAGGCCGTCTCCGGAGTGAGCCGCTTGGGTAGATCAAAAGCAGAGCGGAACACCCGGACAACCATGTCGCGATCGTGTCTTACAGGAAATTGCAGCAGCGAGGAAAATTGAAGGGACAGGAGGCTCGGCATTTTTCCGCCTGCATAACCAATCAGTTTTTCCTGGCAGCTCTGCTGAGTGCAAGAAGCGAATAAATGGCTGATTGAATAGCCGTCCCGGCTGTTACCGAGTGCCGCAAAGAAGGCAAGCGGATTCGTTTGGCATTGCGGGCACATTCTTTTCGAAGTCCGATCTTCACCTCTTGAAATCAGCCATTCGAGCTGAAGATTAAGGCGGTTTTTTACCCTAGGGTTATTTCTTTGAATGATGTCCAAAAGATTTACGAGCCAGGGATAATTGACGAACATTAAAACTTCGATGGCTTTACCCTGGCGCCTACCGCTTTGAAGGAAATACGGGCTGCTAGGCGAATATTCGACCAATTTGCCTTCCCCCTTTATGCAAGATTTAAAGAACTTCCAACTCTATTTTCTATCACTTTTTATCAGTTTAGTCAAATCATACCACTACCAATTTGCTTCAAAAAAAAGACGATAACAAAATCTTATTGTTAAAATGAAAAGTTTCAAAGAAATTATTGGAAGTTTAAATGAATTATTATTTGCAAAACAACCTGCCAAAATAAGCAGCTCCTGGATTTACAAAAACGCACCTAGCATTTATCGCTTCATTTCGAAAAAAGTCAGGACTGAAATCGGCGATATCGATTGGGACAAAGTGGTTAGTAGCTTGAATAAAGATTTACAAAAGAAATGGAATTGCCGGCACAGCAAAACTAAAAGACAATGGCAAGCGCTGAAATGGTACCGAAGCCGCAAGGAAGTTAACTTGGTACTAAAAAAACACAAAAATAAAATATATACTTTCTTATCTCCTCAGACCCCCGAAGACAGAAGCGCAAGAAACGCTATTTCTGTTGCACTTGTCAGAATTTCCCAAAAGGGCAATCTGTCAGCCAAGAAAGAAATAATCTCGCTTCTCAGGTTCATGGTCGATTACTGGGTCGAAAGCTTTCCCGTCTTATTTTCTTGGAAAGGATACGAATCTGAGCTGGAAGATCAACTGGAAACATGCATCCGCCGCTATCGATTCACTGGCTCATTTACCACATATCTTTTCCGTTGCCTCGAATACAGAGGAAGAGGATTGAGGCCTCTTTGTTTATATTCACTGGATGAACAAATGCCCCTTGGTGAAAAGAGACGGATTGAAAATGTCGTCCAGGATCCCGAAACCAATGAAATACGCTTATACAAGCCATATTAGACCGTAAATGGGACGGTATACTGCCTTAAATGGTAAAATGGGACACACCCTTTCCTGTGTCCCATTTGTCCCATTTTTTTCCGAATTTTACCTTGACCCGAGTGCCTTCGGCGCATATACTTGGAAATAGCCAAGATGCCCTTTAACGGCTTGCTCAAAACGAATTCCACAACCCGACTGGTCAGCCAAAATGAAAAATTAATATGCATGACACAACAACAGAGTTTTCGTTTGTTCTTAAGCCCGCTGAACACGGCATAGGCGTTTTTGCAGCGCACGATATCGCATCAGAAACTTACCTTCGAATTTTTGGTTCTGAAACCGAGAAAAATCCGGTTTCAGTTGTTAGAAATAAAAAGGATGTTCCTGATTTTTTCAGGCAGTATTGCGTTGATGAAGGGGAGATATTATATTGCCCCAAAGACTTTGGTTGCATGGAAGTCGGCTGGCACCTCAATCATTCAAAAACGCCTAACGCCTATCATCGCAATTTCGAGTACTATGCCTTGCGCGATATCAAGGAAGGAGAAGAAATCACAATTGACTATAATTCTCTCGAGGAACCCCAAGATTCCAAGAAAGATTATTACAAATAACCTCCTGAATCTGGAGTATAAGGTAATGATATTCCGAGTAAATATGCCAAACTTGCCTAAATAGCTTGAATTCCCTAAAATAATTGGGTGAATCATTAAAATATAATCATCTATGCCGAAAATTTCCATTCTCAGCTATCTCCTCGCTCATCAATGGCTGATCGCCCTTGTCATCCTTTGGACCCTTCCCTGGAAAGGAGTGGCTCTTTGGAAAGCGGCCAGAAATCGGAGCATTGCATGGTTTGTGGTGCTTTTTCTCATCAACACGCTGGGGCTTCTTGAGATCATTTACGTCTTTTTCTTTTCCCGAGAAAAGTCTGCGGCGGCTGTCGAAGCGGACGTCAAGAATAGCATCGAGAAAAAAATAATTTGATATATGCGGACAGGTGCAATTATTGACAGATCGCGCGCGAAAGGATAAAATGAAGACTGTCAATGGAATAATTTTTAACCTTATTTGAGATGAAAAACACACCGACTATCCAGCCCTTGGGAGAGAATGTTTTGATCGAACCGCTGAAAGCCGACGCTAAGACCGCCAGCGGGATCGTTCTGCCTGACACGAGCGAAGAAAAGCCTCAAGAAGGAATGGTGATCGCGACCGGAGACGACAAGAAAATTAAGGTCAAAAAGGGCCAGAAGATCATCTACTCAAAATATTCCGGAAATGAGATCAAGGTGGGGGAGAAGGAGTATTTGCTAGTAAAGAACGAGGATATCCTGGCCATCATAAAGTAGTTTGATCATAAAATTCGCGACAAAAAAGTCCCGCTTATATGTGGGATTTTTTTCATTCACCTATATTCGAAATGATCGCGTCTTATTCCACTTTCCCTCCCGCGGTTTTCCAGGCATCGAATCCGCCTTCCAGAAAATAAGCGTTGAAAAAGTTTAGATCAAACAATGTGACGACCGCTTTTTTGGCCTCATCCTCATTTCCACTATATACAACCACTTTTTTTACCTTTGATATTCCATCCTGATTTTTCTCCAGTTCCGTGAAGGGGACACTTAGCGCTCCCGCAATATGGCTAGTCTGAAAATCGGATGCGCTTCTTATATCCAAAAATTGGACGATATCTCCGCCCGCATTCAAATCCTGAGCCAATTCCCCAACGCTTATTTTTTTTACCTTATTTGCGTTTTCGTCGGAACTGCTGCTTGAAACGAGAGGGAATCCCTGATTTCTCCAGGCGGTTATTCCATCCTGAAGATATTTTGCGTTGGGAAAACCCGCCGCTATCAATTCGTTGGTTTTTTGGGCCATTTCATAAATATTATCGCCCTGATTCAAAAGAATGACACTTGAGGTCTTTTCCGCTCCGGATGATCTCAGGCTCTCGCCATTTATTTTTTCGGCGCTTGTGTTTTCTGAAGCAATAATATGACCTTTCTCAAAATCGCCGGCTGAGCGCATATCGATAACGAATATTTTTTCTTTATTCTTTAATTTACTAAAAAGATCTTCGGAAGTTATCGAAGGCGCCTGCAGGATCTCCGCATTTATCTTCGCTTCAGGGTCATTTTTCTTGCTGCCGATCCCGCCGACAAAAGGACGCGCTAACGTCCAGACGATAATGAGAGCGATCAGAACAAAACCAATGATGAAGATTTTATTTTGTTTTTTTTCTTTCATTATGCTGGTAAAATACGCTTATTCAGCCGGCCATCGTGAAATCCGGATATCCTCTTTGAAAATCATCTATGCCTACCGCTTTTTTTCCTTCAAGCTGAACTTTTTTCAAAAAGACCACCCCTTTCCCGGTCTGAACGGCATATTTGTGATTATATTCTATAACTTTTCCCGGTTTTGCGCCACTTGGAGCGGCTGGATCGATCTCGATCTCGACCAGTTTGATCCTCCGGGTATCATTTTTCAGCTTTACAACCGCATATACTTCCGGCCAGGGCTGAAAAGCCCGCCACTGGTTGAATATTTCTCGAGCCGTTTTTTTCCAGTCGACGAGTCCGTTTTCACGTTTGATCGGATGACAGTAAGACGCCGACTTCTCGTTTTGCTTCTCTGGTTTTATTTCTCCGGAAAGCCACTGAGGAATATTTTCGACGAGAATCTTCGCTCCGAGACACGATAATTTTTTCGTCAATGTTTCAGTTGTATCCATATCTGAAATTTGTATCGATTTTTGCTTCAAAATATCTCCGTCATCCATTTTTTCGCTCATCAGCATCAACGTCACGCCGGTTTCTTTTTCTCCCGCCAATATCGCGTTTTGAATAGGGGATGCTCCCCGAAATTTCGGAAGAAGGGAGGCGTGAACATTGAGACATCCGAATTTGGGAATTTCCAAAATTTCCTGGGGAAGAATTTTTCCGTAGGCCGCGACAACAATCAAATCCGGATTAATTTCTCTTATATTCACCGCGGCTTCTTCGTCTTTCAGGCTGTCCGGCTGAAACACCTTGATCTTGTTATCAAGGGCCATTTTTTTCACCGGCGAAAAAGAAATTTCCCGCTTTCGCCCGATCTTTTTGTCCGGCTGGGTAAAGACAGAAATGATATTATATCCATTTTTGAGAAGTTCGCCTAAAATATCCGCCGCGAAGGGCGGCGTACCCATAAAGATAATTTTTGCTTTTTTAGCTTCCAAGTCTTTTTCTTTAGGTTATTTCATCGCCCGATCGATGACCAAAATTCCATCCAAATGATCGATCTCATGCTGCAGCACCCGCGCCAAGAGCCCATCGGCCTTTATTCTTATTTTCTTTCCGTTTATGTCCTGGGCTTTTATTTTCACTTTCACCGGCCGCTCAACTGGAAAAAATTTTCCCGGAAAGCTGAGACACCCTTCTTCAAAGATCTCTTTCTTTCGCGAATAGGCCTTGATCTCCGGATTGATGAGCGCGAAAAGCGTGTTATCAACCCGCGCTAGGCAAATTCGAAGATCGGACCCGATCTGCGGCGCCGCCAGGCCCACTCCCTTTTCCTTTTCCATTGTTTTGATCATATTAGAAACCAGGTCTGATAAACGCTGGTCTTTGAAATCCCTAACGGCTTGCGACTTTTGGCGCAGGAAATCATCAGGGTACTTGAGAATTTTGAGTGAAATATTATTAGCTAGATCCATAAATTATAAAGCTACTTTTAGGCCGTGGAAACAGGATCGACATCCACCGACCAGCCTTTCTTGAGATTTGCCAGGATCGGAAAGATCGAAAGATCGGCAACGCTGAGATCCGGCGGAAGCTTAATAAGAATATTCGTGTGATATAAGCCCCTTTTTTCTGAATTTAAAGGCCTGTACGGATCACTTATCTCAAGCCCATTATCGCTGCCTGCGGACAAATCGTCAAATACTCTTTGGACTTCTTTCTCTCCCTGCTCCTTTGAATCCCGTCGATAAACCAAATTTATCAGTTTTTTGAACGGGGGATAGTTCATTTTTTTCCGGAACTTGATCTCTTGAGCGAAAAAATCATCCATTTTTCCTGTTTTGACGCTCTCGACCAGCGGATCGAAGGGCAATAATGTCTGGATGAGCAAAAGTCCTTTCTTATCCAGCAGTTGCTTGGCCTGGATGAAATTGAGCAGCGCGATCTCACGCGAGTTGAAATCGCCTGCGTTCGGGAGATCATGGCCTGAGATGATCCCAACTAGTCCGATATTTTTTCCGGCAATGTCACGAATGGCAATTTGCGTTCCCAACAGTATGTCGATCTTTCCTTTTCGGAAGAGATCGCTTATCTCTTGATATTTTTTGGCGCTTTTCATCACATCCGAGTCAAGCCGCGCAATATTGGCCGTGGGAAAAAATCTCCGGATCTTCTTTTCAACCATCTGGATCCCGATCCCGAAGTGAGAAAATTGGGATCCGCCGCATTTTGGGCAAGAGCTGAGAAGGTCGGTCTTATGGGAGCAATGTAAACAACGGTACTGTTCGTGCTCTTCAAAATAGACAAGCGCCTTTTTGCACTTGGGACACTTGAGGATCTGGCTGCAATTTTGACAGATGGAGAAAGTTGAAAGCCCCCGCCGATTAACAAGAAGGATGGCTTGTTTTTTTGATATTATGCCCCGCGCAAGATGGTTATAAAGGCTTTCAGAGATCGGAAAATCCGCTTTTTTTCGCTCGAGAGCCAGATTGACCACTTCCGTTTGCGGTTCAACGCCGTATTTTTGAAAATCAATAACCTTCAACTTTCCGTTCTTATTTTTGACAAAATTTTTAAGCGATGAAACAGCACTGTCATAAACCAGATCCGCCCTAAACTCTCGAGCCAAAAATTCAGCCGCCTCGACCGCGTTGTAGCGGGGAGAGGAATTCCATTGCTTGTGAGACAAATCCTGGTCTTGCTCCACAACGATCAATCCCAGATCGGAAAATGGCAAAAATGCGCCTATTTTTGAGGCGACCACGATCTTGATCTCGTTATTTTTTATTTTTTTCCACTCGTGATATAGTTTTCCGCTCGCAACTTTACTATGGATAAGCGAAATATTTTCTTTCGGAAAACTTTTTTTCAGCTCTTCGGAAAAATTGTATGCATAGAATATCTCCGAGACAAGGATGAAACACTGCTTCCGGGACAGGATCGTTTTTTTGATAAGCCTCAAAATATATTCCCGCCTCTTTTTTTTCGCCCCAAGAAGCAAAATATTGCGGCTTGAGCCGGACGATATCTTCTTTGGACCATTCTTCTCGGCCAGCATTCTTTCTTCCGGATGGCTCTTTTTTTCAAGGCGGTATTTCACCCGCTTGGGGATCATCGATTTTAAAACCATTCCCAAGGGAGAAAAATAATAGGAGGAAATAAATTTTGCCAGTTCTATTTGTCTTTCCGTCAAAAAAGACGGTTCGATCACTTTCGTAATTTTTTTCAGTATAAATGACCCCGAATGGGAAAAGTATCTGTTCGAGGCGATAACAACGCCTTCTATTTGCCTATGAAAGAAGGGGATCGAGACCAGCGTTCCTTTTGCTAGCGTTTCTTGACAGAGATACGAAAAGATCTGCATTTTGGAAACAGGCAAGGGTGTCACCGGCGCGACTTGAACAATATACTTTTCTTCTTTCATTTATTCGTGATATTTATTCGGTAAAACCACGGACTAAACTATTCACGCTTTTAACTACCAAATTTTATTTATTTAATATTGATGCTCGCCGTCAGATAGCCGACGCCGAATGGCGCTTCGTAACTGATAGATTTTATTTCCCAGCGCAAATTAGAGATCGCTCCCAGCATCATCACGATGGAGCGAAGGCCGCATTCTCCGGCCTCTTCAACCAGATGGGGATCAAGACCCAGAATGCCCTTTATATTTTTTCGCTGGATAAAATCCTGGAGCTGGCGGTCAAACAGCCTTCCTTGCGGGGAATATCCGGCCGGCGCGTCAGTCGTCACCCGATGAGAAAGATCGCTGCTGGCGATAAGAGAAATTATTTTGGGAGATGCTTGTAAGACTTCGCCCATCGCTTCACCGAAGCGATAGTGAAAATCAAGAGGCAGCATTGAAAAAGACATATGGATCAATTTCGGATTATAGCCGGCATCTTTTTCATTGATCAGATAATGAAGCGGAACCAGAGCCCCGTAATCGAGCTCCAGCTCCCGCGCGAGTCCGGCCGGAATATTTTTTTTTCTGAGGTTGGCCATTATTTCGTCCGCCATTTCCCTGTCATTTTCGAAAACAAATCTTCTTTCATCGCCGAATTGGCTCAAGGCACCGCGCAGCGTCGGCGAATAGTTGATAATGAACTTGTCATACTGCACGGGCCCGTGCGGAGAGATCAGAACGACCGTCTCCGCCTTAACGGCGCGGAATTTTTCTCCGACGCCTTTCATGGCATTCACCGTTTTTCGGCACAAATTCAAATTGCTCCGGCCGATGGTCGGAATAATTATAGCCGGGTGGGGAGTTATAGCGGCATAGCGAATCATGATTAGATCGATAAATTGCCTTTTGCTTTCTTATTTGATACAATCTTAACAGATAAAGGCTTTTCCATAAAGGGATTTAGATTTATATGATCCTGCTCGACGGAAAGAAACTTTCAGAGAAAATTTTAGCTCAACTCAAAAAACAGGTTTCGCAATTGCAAAAGAAGCCTGTTTTGGCAATGATCCTTGTCGGGGATGATCCCGCATCCGCTATCTATGTCCGACGCAAGAAAATATTTTGCGAAGAAGTGGGAATCATTTCAAAGACCCTGAAACTTCCCGCCCGAACTTCTGAAAAAAAACTTTTGGCGATCATAGACAAACTAAACAAGGATAAAAATGTTACCGCCATAATGGTTCAGTTGCCCTTGTCCGGACATATGAGCAAAAACAAAATTATTGAAGCGATCAACCCCAGAAAAGACGCCGACTGCCTGCATCCGGCAAATTACGGAAAATTTGCGCAGGTTGATGAAAACTACTCTGTTGTCGCTCCCGCCACGCCTTTCGGAATAATAAAGCTTCTCGAAGAATATAAAATAAAGATCGAGGGGAAGCACGCAGTGGTGGTCGGCCGTTCGAACATTGTCGGAAAACCAGCCGCCCAATTGCTTCTCAGCCGCGGAGCCACCGTCACCATTTGCCATCGCCACACCAAAAACCTGGCCGCTTTTACGCGCCAGGCGGATATTCTTGTTGTGGCTGTCGGAAAGAGGAATTTGATTCGCGGCAACATGATGAAAAAAGGAGTAGTGGTAATTGACGTTGGCATGAATCGCTTCGGCAAAAAAATATTTGGTGATGTGGATTTCCCTTCAGTTTCTAAAAAAGCGTCTTTTATCTCTCCCGTCCCGGGAGGCGTGGGGCCTACC
Organism: Candidatus Moraniibacteriota bacterium; assembly: GCA_003157295.1. Taxonomy (GTDB): domain Bacteria; phylum Patescibacteriota; class Minisyncoccia; order Moranbacterales; family UBA11712; genus Fen-1326. The sequence goes on from PMJF01000033.1 coordinate 9,892, forward strand.
ACGATCGCCATTCTGCTTTGGAACACGGTGCAGCTGGCCCACCTAGACTCCCGTCTCGACTCGGTCAATCCGAGGCGGACGTCGAGGCTGGCGAAGCGGGCAAAAAAATAATGATCAGACAACTTCTTCCTTCAGCTCCTCCTGGGGAGCTTTTTTTCTTTTGAAAAGATGCCGTAAAGTGTCAATGTCATCAGAGCCGAATTCTTTGAGAGCAAATAGGATCAGCATATACACCGCGAACAAAATAACCGACCAGAGAATAAAAATATAATGGCCTTTCGAAAAAAGAAGGGAAAGAAAATACATTATAGCCGAAGCCAGAGTAATCTTGAGAAAACTGGAAAGCTTGAAAAGATAACCAAATTCGCGATATGTATAGAAAAGACCGACTGCCATGACAATAAAGGCCATGATCGAAGTCCCGACCGCCGCTCCCATCAGGCCATAGGATTTTATCAGGAAATAAGTAAGGATAGTATTGAGCACCAAGCCTAAGATCGCGACAGTCATAGGGACCTTCACTTTTCCGGCGCCGTTCAAGATGAAGGTCAAGACATAAAAAACCGTCAGGAAGCCTTCCGCCATCACATATACCGCCATCACCGGAGCGGAAAGGGCGTATCTTGAAGTATAGAAAATATTTATGATCGGCCCTGCAAAATAGGACATCAAAAGGCACATCGGCACGAGAAACATCACCATGAATCGAAGAGACTGGCCGATGATCTTTTTGGTTTCGGAATGATCATTGGCCGAAGTGGTCTTCGAGACCGACGGCAAAAGAATGATCGTCAAAGCATAAAAAAGATTGTAAGGGATCGTGCCAACCGTGATCGCGGCATTATATATGCCTGTCTGAAAATCACTGTGTAAAATTCCCTTCACAAGATACAGGTCGATCGTGTTCAAAAATTGATAGGCGATCAAAAAGATGGTCACCGGCCAGGCAAAGACCGCTAATTTTTTCCAATCAAAATTTCCTTTTTTTACAACTTTTTTATAGGGATCAAGCGCTCTAGCCTCAATGAAAATTGAAAGGGGAGCGGCGACATAACCCAGGATCGCTCCTTCAAGCGCCATGCCATGTTTCTTGAGAAGTAGAGCCAAACCAATGATAAAAACGATCCTGGAAATGCCGCGCGTCGTTTTGAGAAAAGCCTGGATCTTGAATTTATGGATACCCGTATAGTAGTAGAAATAGAAAGAGGCCAGCGCGAAAGCCGGGACCAGCAGCGAAGATAAACGGAAAAGGTTGGTGAGCGATG
>PMJF01000045.1 GCA_003157295.1 Candidatus Moraniibacteriota bacterium
ACTCGTCGGCGGAAAAAATGCGTCGCTGGGAGAGATGTATTCAAATCTCAAGAAGAAAGGCATTCGCGTGCCGAACGGTTTTTCGGTCACAGCCGAGGCGTATCGCTATTTCATCACTCAAAACGGCCTGGACGGCGAGATCAAGAAAATTCTCAAGGGGCTGGATACGGGGAATATGCGGAATTTAGCCGAACATGGTTATCGGGTTCGTGAGGCCATTCTTTCGGCGGAATTTCCGGTCGATCTTCGAAACGCGATCATAGAAAGTTATGCTAAGCTTTCCAAAGAATATGATTTTCGCAAAAGCTTCCACATTTATTGGGACAAAAGAGATCACACCAATCATTTTGCGGGGGGAGTGGATGTGGCGGTTCGCTCCAGCGCCACAGCGGAAGATCTCGCGGATGCATCGTTTGCCGGACAGCAGGAGTCATATCTCAATGTCACCGGGGAATACCGGCTTCTTGAGTCCATCAAAAAATGCTTTTCTTCTCTTTTTACCGATCGGGCCATATCCTATCGCGTTGACAAGGGCTTCGACCAGTTGAGTATCGCGCTCTCGGTCGGAGTGCAAAAAATGGTGCGCTCGGACGAGGCTTCGAGCGGTGTGATGTTTACGATTGACACTGAATCGGGTTTTCAGGACGCAATTGTCATCAACGGATCCTGGGGACTGGGCGAAAACATCGTCAAAGGAAAGGTGAATCCGGATGAATTTATCGCGCATAAGCCGACCATCAAAAAGGGCTTTCAATCGATAATTGGAAAAAAACTGGGGAGCAAGGAAACGAAGCTTGTTTATTCGGTGGGCGGGAGCGCTTCCACTCAAAATGTGGCGGTTTCCCAAGAAGATCAAAAAAGATTTTGTCTCACGGATGACGAGGCTTTGGAACTGGCCCAGTGGGGAATGCTGATCGAGGAGCACTACAAAAAACCGATGGACATCGAATGGGCCAAGGATGGCCGGTTGAATAAGATTTTTATCGTTCAGGCTCGGCCGGAAACGGTCCAGTCGCAAAAAAAGAAAAATGTTCTCGAGGAATATATTTTGAAAGATAAAAGCAAAATTTTGTGCGTCGGCGCGGCGGTGGGAGGAAAGATCGGACAAGGGAAAGCGAATGTCATCAAAAACGTGGCGAAAATTGCCGATTTTAAAAAAGGAGAGGTGCTCGTGACGGAAATGACCGACCCGGATTGGGAGCCGATCATGAAAATTGCAGCAGCTATCGTCACTAATTCTGGGGGACGCACTTCCCACGCGGCGATCGTTTCGCGGGAACTTGGAATTCCTTGCATTGTCGGAACCGGAAACGCGACCAGCGCCATCAAAGACACAAAACCGGTGACAGTCTGCTGCGCGGAGGGTGAAGAAGGGAAAGTTTATGAAGGAAGCCTGAAATATGAAATAAAAACGACGAATTTGAAAGAGATCAAAAAAACGAAAACCAAGATAATGATGAATGTGGGCAATCCGGATCAAGCTTTTGATCTCTCATTCATACCAAACGATGGAGTGGGGCTGGCTCGGGAAGAATTCATCATCACTGAATATATCAAGATCCATCCGATGGCCCTCATCCACTTTGATCGGGTGAAAGATAAAGAAGATAAGAAAAAAATAAACGAACTGACTCAAGGGTACAAAAACAAAGAAGAATTTTTCGTGGACAAATTGGCGGAAGGAATCGGGCGGATTTGCGCCGCTTTTTATCCCAAAGATGTGATCGTCCGCATGTCCGACTTCAAAACAAACGAATACGCGACCCTGATCGGGGGAAAAGCCTTTGAGCCGGCGGAAGAAAATCCGATGATCGGCTGGCGCGGAGCTTCGAGATATTACGACCCCGATTATATGGAAGGCTTTCGCCTTGAATGTCTCGCCTTCAAAAAAGTGCGGGATGTTATGGGGCTAACGAACATGAAAGCCATGATCCCGTTTTGCCGAACGGTCGAGGAGGGTGAAAAAGTTCTCGCCGAGATGAAAAAGCATGGCTTTGAACGAGGTAAAAACGGACTACAGGTCTATGTGATGTGCGAAATTCCAGCGAATGTGATCCTTGCCAAAGAATTCTCGAAAATATTCGACGGATTCTCGATCGGATCGAACGATCTGACGCAACTCACGCTTGGAGTGGATCGCGACAGCGCCAAAGTAGCGCATGTTTATGACGAGCGTAACGAAGCCGTAAAAGAGCTCATCCGTCAGGTCATCACGAAGGCGCATAAGGCCCGCCGCAAAGTCGGGATCTGTGGCCAAGCTCCGTCAGATTTCTTGGATTTTGCCAAATTCCTGGTAGTCGAAAAAATAGATTCAATTTCTTTGAATCCTGATACGGTTATCAAGACGACGATTGAGATCGGGAAGATCGAGAAGTAAAAAAACAAAATATTTCATGGGTGGCAAAAATCAAGCCGAAAGGCTTGATTTTGCTTTATTTGTGGGTTATTCTAGAAAAGCAAGGAAGGGTCGCATAGTGGCCTAGTGCGCTCGCTTGGAAAGCGGGTATACCGCAAGGTATCGAGGGTTCGACTCCCTCCCCTTCCGCCTATGAATAAACTCGGGATTACAAAAGAACAAGCCAATAAATTGGTCGACGAATATATCAAAGACCCAGTGACTAAATTGCATCTTCTCGAATCGGAAGCGATCATGCGGGCAGTGGCGAAACATTTGGGCGAGGATGAAGAGGAATGGGGAATTATTGGATTCCTGCATGACATTGACTGGGATCTGACCAAGGAAAATCAGAGCCAACATTGTATTAAAGCGCAAGAAATTTTACGTAGTGGTGGAGCAAGCGATTATTTGATCGAAACAGTGGCTTCACATGGCTACGTGAACGAAATGATTCCAGATCTCATGGATAAAAAGCGCGAAACAAAAATCCAGCATTGCCTGGTGGCCGCTGAAACGCTCACGGGAATCATTGTCGCTTCCGCTTTGGTCCAGCCCGACAAAAAACTGGCCAGTGTGAAGCTAAAATCGCTCAAGAAAAAATTCAAAGACAAATCCTTTGCCGCTAAATGCGACCGCGGACTCATCCGCGAATGCGAAAAAGCGGGAATTCCCCTCGAAACTTTCCTCGAAATCGGACTCAAAGCGCTGCTGGAGATCAGCGATAAGTTAGGAATGTAATATGAATGTATACAATAAAACTGAAAAGTTTGTTACTGATGCGTTCGCAAAAGCGGGCAAACCGACGGATGTCAATCATGCCAAGAGGACCGTTTATTGGGTAAAAGAATTAAAACCAGATGCCGATGAGTCGTTGCTGATTGCTGGCGTGGCTCATGATATTGAACGGGCTTTTTATGGCGATTGGAAAAAAGGATCGGACGATCCTGAAGACTTAAGAAAACATCAGGATTTAAGCGCGGCGGAAATTGAGAAATTTTTGCGAGATGAAAAATACGATGAAAAACTTATCGTGAGGGTGAAACATTTGGTTGCGTGCCACGAAGAAGGTGGGGACGTGGACCAAAATGTTCTTTGCGATGCCGATTGCTTGGCATATTTTGAAGAAAAGGCGATGAGGCACGTGAAGAAAGACAAAGCTGACGGAAAACCGCTTGATGAAATAAGAAAAAAGATCGATTATAATTTTCAAAGAATCCATTCCGAAAAAGCCAAAAAAATAGCGCAGAAATGGTATGACGAGGCAGTTAGGGAATTAGAAAAATAATTTTACATATGCGAGAAATTGAAAGAAAAATTGCTTCCGCGTTGATCTTTAGCAAGGACAGCAAGCTACTAATGGGCAGGAAAGACCCAGCCAAGGGCGGTGTGTATCCCGATTGCTGTCATATTCCCGGCGGGGGATCGGATGAAGGGGAAACATTGGAACAAGCCGTGCGAAGGGAAATTCAGGAAGAAGTTGGCATTGATGTATCTTTGTATAATCCCATTCTCATCCCGGAAAAAGGCAGCGGGGTCGCGGAGAAAACTTTGCCATCGGGCGAGAATGTTTTGTGCCGGATGGAGTTCAATATTTTCAGGGTCGACATGTAGGATAAACCGGCGAGCTTGATCAAAACGAAGCTAAACGGCGACCTGGTGGAAATTCGCTGGTTCAGTCCGGAAGAATTGCCCAGCGCTAAACAAATCCCCGGCGGAAAAGAATATTTCCAAAAAATCGGATTGATTCCAAAAGGAAAATAATTTTACTTCACACTAACATTGAATTTTAGGGTGAATGGAGATATGTAATATGAATATTTTAATCGTTGTTGCAATATTTATCACAGGAATTGCCGCCAGTTTTATTGGAGGGGTGACTTCCGGCGGCGGAGGGTTACTTTCACTTCCCGTCCTTGTGTTCCTTGGGCTTCCGGTTGACGTCGCAGTAGCTACCAACAGGTTTGGGACTCTGGGAAGTAATGTCGGAAATCTCGCCAAATTCTTGAAGACGGACAAGATTGTTTACAAATTTATGATTCCTTTGATAATCGTGAGCACGATCGGAGGAATCGTTGGCGCAAATCTGCTGCTCGAGGTAAACAAAGATGCTTTGACTAAAATAATCGGTTTCGTGATCCTGCTGCTGGTGCCTATCGTTTTATGGAAAAAAGAATTGGGTTTGAAGCCGAAAGATCGCTGGAATAATAAGATTCTCGTTGTCGGATTTGCGCTTTACTTCTTCTTAGAGATTTATGACGGCTTTTTGGGAATAGGTGGGGGAATCTTGGTCGCTTATCTTTTTGTTATGATATTTGGTTTCACCTACACGCAAGCCAACGCGACTGACAAGGTCGTTGTCTTTTTAAATGTTTTGATTTCGACGATAATATTCGCCTTTCATCATCTGATTAACTATTATTACGGCATAATATATATTGCCGGCACCTTGATCGGCGGCTATCTGGGAGCGCACGTAGCCGTGAAAAAAGGAGACCGTTGGGTGAGAGCAGCCTTTGTTATTGTCGCGCTAATTTTTGGGATTAAATTGGTTTTCTTTAGATGATCTAGTTTTCCTAATATTAGATGCTGGAAAAGAATGAAATATGAATAACCTGAGAAAAGAAAAAACGCGAGTAATCTTTTTTATAGTTGTAATTTTTGTTTTGTTTCTGCTGTTATTACTCTTTTTCGTAATTGCGGGCAAGATCTTAGACAAGGACTTTGAACATATTCTTCAGTGGATAACTACACTTGGCATATTAGGCATTCTTGTTGCATGGCTACAATGGAAAGAAAAAGAAAGAAATACGTTAATAAAAAATTTATCGAGTATTTCGATTACGGATGTCGATAATAACGCGGTTGCTAAAATAAAAAACACGTCCATTGTGGATGGATCAAATCTGTTTGTAAAAATATATAAACCAAATAATTTTGAAAATCCAATAAAAAATGAAGAATTCTTAAAGTATACGGCTGCAACAGAAGATGACTATAAAGAGAAGAGACAACAAATATCAAATTTTGAAGCTGTTAGCTGGAATAAAGAGCCAATATTACGGGCTCAACTAGCCATAGGCGAAACAGCGATATTCCATCTTAAGGACTGCAAAGAAACAAGATTTTTTATGCATTTTGCACCAATAAAAATTATTATTTCTAGTGCTGAATATAATAAAGAACGTAACATAAGATATATGTTATACCAATTTTCTTCTCCTGAACTTATAGAATCTGCAAATGATGATTTTATGAAAAATAAACTACATCCGTATGGCGAGTGGATATTAGTTTATTCCAAATCAGTAAAGGACGCTTGATGATAATGGTTTCATCAATAAAATAACTATGCAAATTCGAAAGGCGAAAATTAAGGATGTTCCGAGAATTGCCGAGATGGCGGTGGATTTTAATCGGTATCTCGACGGCATTGATCGATATTGTCCACTCTCCAAAAATCTGAAGAAACTGTTCCTCGATTATTTCAGGAAAAATGTCTATTCAAGCAAGAGTCTCTTGCTGGTGGCGGCCGAAGGCGGAAAAATATTTGGCTTTGCCTTAGCAAAAATTCAAAAAACCCCGCTTATGTGGGACAAAAGGCCGTATGGTGATATCAGTCATATGTATATTGAGAAAAAATACCAAAGGATGGGCTTGGCGGATAAATTTCTCTCCCAAATCTACAATTGGTTCAAGGGAAAGAAGATCAAGGAAGTTGAGCTCACCGTACTGGAAAAAAATAAACAAGCGAGAAACGCCTGGAAAAAATACGGTTTTCGGGAATATACGTTGAGGTTGAGGAAGAAAATTTAATATTAACAATTTTATGAAGCTTATAACTCTCAATATCTGGGGCGGAAAAGTATTCGAGCCGTTAATGGACTTTTTCAAGAAACACGCAGAAAATACGGATATTTTTTGCTTACAGGAAGTTTTCAACAACCCGCCACACATCAAAAGCAAAGTGCAACACGACAAGAAACAAGATATTTACAAAGACCTAGAAAAAATTCTTGTTGATTTTGACGGGTATATGGCTCCTTCGCAAGAAGGCGAGGAAAGTTTGTGCATGTGGATTAGAAAAGGTTTTGGCGTTCAAGAAATTGCAGACCATTATGTCTATCGTTGGAAAAATGCAATGGAAGGTAATGATGCCAGCACCTATGGAATCAATATTCAATACCTGAAATTTTCAAAAAAAGGGAAGAACTATCTAGTCTGCAATTTGCACGGGCATTGGACGCCGAAATTCAAAGGGGACAATCCGGCGAGGCTGGAACAATCGAAAAATATCAAAAAATTTCTGGATGATTTCGATGGCCCGAAAGTTCTTTGCGGAGATTTCAATGTGGCACCCGATACAGAAAGCATGGCCATCCTCGAAACTTCAATGAGAAATTTAATCAAGGAAAACTGGGTTGATTCCACGCGGAGCCATCTACATAAAGGGGAAACGAAATTTGCCGATTATGTTATGGTTTCGCCGGGAGTTAAAATCGAAAGGTTTGAGGTTATGCAGGACACTGTATCTGACCATCTGCCACTGTTTTTGGAATTTAATTAAATAGTATCTTCTATGAACAACAAAAGATTCCAAGGAAAAATGGGAGCTAAATACGGTTTGATTGCTCTTGCAGCGCCGCATTATTTAGATTGTCAACGAAAACTTGGAGAGACTGTAAAAAAATATTTTTCCAGGAAAGCCGGAAAGAAATTTAATGTTCTTGAAATTGGCTGCGGGAGCGGAGTTACTTCAGAAATTTTCTTTAAATCCGACAAAAGAATCCATCTCACGGCCGTCGATAATGAGCCGGAAATGATTCGGCAAATAAAAAAGAAGTTGGAGGGATATGTTAAAAATCAAAAAGTTAGAATATTTAAGGCAGATGCGCTGGATTTTGTCAGCAAATGTCCCGCAGAGAAATTTGACGCGTTTGTTTCTGGACTTACGATCCATAATTTCAAGACTGTCTATAGAAACAAGTTCATGAAAAATGTGTATCGATTGCTGAAACCGAAAAGCCTGTTTGCCAATATGGATCGTTACGCTCATGATAATCCCAAGGTTTTTGCGGAATGGACAAAATGGCAAATTGGAATGTATAAAAAAGTATTTTCGGAGCTAAAACAACCGGATCTGATTAAAAGATGGATAGATCATGAAAAATACGACGCCCGGCCTGATGTGATCATGAAATTGAAACCAGCTGTGCTAGATATGAAAAAAATTGGATTTAAGGATATTAAAGTAGTTTATAGAAAAAAAACTTATTCTGTGTTGGCTGCGATAAAATAAATTGTGTTATGGCTGATTATTATATCGATGTCGTCGATGAAGAAGACGAGGTCATCGGAAAAGAGTTGAAAGGAAAAAAGCTCGAAAAAGGCTTTATCTCAAGAGTTGTGGCTGTTTATATCCTCGATTCCGAAAAGGAATTTTTGATGTGCAAGCGGGCATCGCATAAAGACGATGCGGCAGATCTTTGGGATCTGGCCGTTTGCGGAAATGTTGAAAGCGGGGAAAATTATGAAGGAGCCGTGAGGAGAGAGTTGAAAGAAGAACTCGATATTGATTGCAAGCTGGAGACGTTGGGGAAATTCTATGAAGAGGTTGAAGCGACAAAGGGCGGGATATTTAAAGTATTTTGCGGAGTTTTCGTGGGTTTTTCCGATGAGACCCCAAAGCTGAATCACGAGCTCTCGGAATTCAGAAAAATGAGTTTTGAAGAAATTGAAAATGAATTAAAAACATCTTCCGAAAATTTTTGTCATGGGTTCCGGATCGACTTTGAAAAATCGAAGGATAAGCTAAAAGCCTTGATCTCTAGTATAAAAAGTTAAGAAAAATAATATGGAAACACCAACCACGCCAGACGGCGGGCAAGTCTGCCAAAGCTGCGGGATGCCGATGACAAAACTCGAAGATTTTGGGACAAACATGGATGGAAGTCCGAGCCACGAATATTGTCGGTTTTGCTTCCAAAAAGGCGAATTCACTGCTAAGATGGAGATGCCGGAATATATCGAAATGCAGACAAAAATCGCGGTCGAAAAACTGGGAATTCCAGAAGACAAAGCCCGCGCGATGGCCAAAAAAACTATTCCGAATCTCAAAAGATGGAAAAAGGAGATATAATCATAAATCAAAATATGACAAAAAGCCTCGAAATTCATCCCCCATTAAATAAGGATGAAAAATATAAAAAAGAAGTTAGAAAACTGCGTAAGGAGGAGTATGCGCGTCTACAGGGAGAAGAAGATTCTGATTTCAATTGGCTAGGAAACCTTGTTGGACAGGACTTTGAGATAGAGCAGCTGGAGGGCGAAAACAGGGAGTTAAAAAAGGATGGGCTAACTGGTCTAATGAACCGAAAGGATTTCGATACGACAGTCAAAAAATTCATGGAGATGATAGTCCACAATCAAAGAGAAGGCAAAAAGAGAAAAGAAGAGTTAGGCTATTCTACGTTTAGCGTAATGTTTTTAGATGTGAATTATTTCAAGTCTTTAAACGATACATGGGGTCACGAATTTGGGGATGATATTCTCAAAGGAATAGCGGATGTTTTGAGAAAAACTTTGAGACAAAACGATCTTATTTGCAGACAGGGTGGAGATGAATTTGCAGCGTGTCTGCCTGGTACGGATGGAGAAGGCGCTAAGGTAGCAAAAGAAAAATTGGAGGCTGCCATAAAAGAAGTTTATGATGAAAATGAAAAGCTTGGTCCGGATTATTTAAGAGGACGATCTCCGGTAAGTATCGGATACGCCACATTCAGCGGAGAGATAAAAGATGACATTGATTCCGCTTTCAAAGAAATAATCAACCAAGCAGATCAAGGTATGTATGCTGACAAAAAAAGGAAGAAAGAAATTGAAATATCCTAATATTAAATATTACAATAAAAGAACAATGTCCATCCTTATCTCTGGGTCGTTGGTATACGACCATATCATGGACTTTCCGGACCGCTTTAAAAATCATATTTTGCCGGATAACATCCATATTTTGAATGTCTGCTTTACGGTTGATAAATTAGGCAAAAGCAAAGGTGGAACGCTTGGAAATATTGCCTATAGCCTCAAACTGCTTGGCGCGGATCCAATTGTCGTTTCGTCTGTCGGGCAAGATGGAGAAGAATATATTGAATATCTGAATAAATTAGGCCTCGGAACGGATAAGATTACAAAAGACAAAAAACTTTTCACCGCTTCCTGCTACATCACAACCGATCTTGATGACAATCAAATCACTGCTTTCTATAACGGCGCTCTCGGCTGCGCTCCGGATATTTTTTTCAAAAAGAAAGATAAAAAACCGAAGTGGTCCATTATTTCCCCGACGCAAAAGAAAGTAATGATCAAGCATTTATCGCAGTGCGTTGGTCTTGGCATCAAAACAATTTTTGATCCAGGTCAGCAAATTCCGGCTTATAGCGATAAAGAATTAAAAAAGGCCATAAACCAAGCAGATGTTCTCATTGGGAATGATTATGAGATAAAAATGATAATGAAAAGAACTGGCTTGGGTAAGAAAGAAATTCTGAAAAAAATAGAAATTGTCGTGACAACTTATGGAGAACGGGGTTCTCGAATTGATACTCGCGATGGCCAAGAAATACTCGTCGAAGCCTGCCGGCCGAAAAAGATTGTTGATCCGACAGGAGCGGGAGACGCTTATCGGGCGGGATTTCTCTTGGGGCTTGATAAGGGATATAATTTGCGCGGGTGCGGACGCCTCGGGAGCGTCGCGGCGAGCTTTGCGATTGAGAAATATGGAACGCAGGAACACAAGTTTTCGCTGGCAAGCTTTAGAGAAAGATACAAAGTTTCTTACAGGGAAGATGTGAAACTATGATTAACGTAATTTAATTTCTAATTTCTAAACAAATCCCAATTAACAAATCAAAAATTATGAAAGATTACAAAGTGGCCGACATTAAACTCGCCGAGTGGGGGCGAAAAGAAATTAACATTGCCGAGAAGGAGATGGTGGGGCTGATGGCGATTCGGAAAAAATACGCGAGAAATAAACCGCTTAAGAATGCAAAAATAGCAGGATCACTTCATATGACGATTCAGACGGCGGTTCTCATTGAGACGCTGAAAGAACTTGGCGCCGAAGTTCGTTGGTCGAGCTGCAATATTTTTTCTACCCAAGATCATGCGGCGGCGGCTATCGCGAAGGTGGGAATCCCAGTTTTTGCCTGGAAAGGCGAAACGCTTGAAGAATATTGGTGGTGTCTTGAGAAAACATTAGACTTCGGAAATGGCCAAGGTCCGGATCTTATCGTCGATGACGGCGGAGACGCGACACTGATGGTTCATCTAGGAGCGGATGTTGAAAAGGATCCGGAACTTCTCAAAAAGAACTACAGCCACGCGGAAAAAGATTTTCAGGAAATCATGAAAATATTGAAAAAAGAATATCAAAAAGATCCGCAGCGCTGGACAAGCGTTGCCAAAAAGATCAAAGGCGTTTCCGAGGAAACGACGACCGGCGTACATCGGCTTTATCAGCGTTTTGAACAAAACAAGTTATTATTTCCTGCCATCAATGTCAATGACTCGGTGACCAAGAGTAAATTCGACAACATTTATGGTTGCCGCCATTCGGTGATTGACGGACTTAATCGGGCCATGGACGTGATGATAGGCGGGAAGACGGCGGTGGTTTGCGGATACGGAGAAGTCGGAAAAGGGTGCGCCCAAGCGCTTCGCGGACAGGGTGCGAGAGTGATCGTGACAGAGATCGATCCAATTTGTGCCCTTCAGGCGGCGATGGAGGGATATGAGGTCGCGACAATAGAGGATACTCTAGGAAAAGCCGACATCTATATAACCGCGACGGGAAATCGGCACGTTGTTACGTTAGACCATATGAAAAAAATGAAAGATCAGGCCATCGTCGCGAACATCGGACACTTCGACAACGAGATGCAAATGGAACAGATCGATGACGCAAAAGGCGTGAAAACAGTGAACATCAAGTCGCAAGTGGATAAATATATTTTTCCCGATGGCAACGAGATATATATCCTCGCCGAAGGGCGGCTTATGAATCTGGGCTGCGCCACGGGGCATCCTAGTTTTGTGATGAGTTCGAGCTTTTCCAATCAAGTCCTGGCGCAACTCGAACTTTGGACGAAAAAATATCCCATCGGTGTCCATCTTCTGCCCAAAAAACTAGACGAAGAAGTGGCTCGGCTCCATCTTGGAAAACTGGGAGTGAAGCTGACCAAGCTCACCAAAGAACAAGCGGATTATCTTGGGATTTCGGACAGCGGACCGTATAAGCCGGAATATTATCGGTATTAGTAGTGGATCATTTCCCGGAACCGAAAAGCATAGATCATTATCCACGTCTTTGTGAATTAGCGGCCAGTATATTATTATAAAAATACAAAATCATTAAAACAAAAAATATGCCCGCCTGCTTTGAAATGTGTCATGTTTTGTGTTTATTAACTTGGATATTAATATAAAAATAAAACTATGTTTAGAAAAACACGAGGTCAAAGCATTTCGGGCAGGGCCAAAGAACCAAGTAAAAAAAGCAAAGAAGCGCCAAAGAGCGATATCAGCCGAAAAACATATATCATTCTCGCCGTGCTGGTGGTGCTGGCGGCACTACTACTCCGCAGCTATCATATCAGCACCTTGCCTCCCGGAATCTATCCTGACGAGGCAGTGAACGGCGTGGACGCGATCACGGCCAATGCAGCGCACACCTGGAAGGCTTTTTATGAAAACAACAATGGACGCGAAGGCCTATTTATGAACCTCTTTGCTTTAAGCTTCGGTTTGTTCGGGATCAGCGTCGCAAGTTTCAAGCTTTGGTCGATTATCTTCGGGACACTAACAGTGCTCGGCATGATCTTGCTCGGAGAGGAGCTTTTCGCGAGCCGGCGCGCCGGGATCATCGCCGGATTTCTGACCGCCACCTCTTTTTGGGCGATCAATTTCAGCCGGATCGGTTTTCGCGCCATCATGCTCCCGTTTGTTTTGGTTTGGTCGATATTTTTTCTCATTCGCGCCATCCAGAAGAAAAAAACAATCGATTATGTACTGGCTGGAATATTCTTTGGCCTTGGCGTCCATACATATATTGCCTTTCGCATTGCTCCGCTCATCCTGATCGCATTACTGGTCGCCTTCATCATCAGCCGCAAAAGATTTTTCGCGACCCACTGGAAGGAAATTCTGGCTTTTTCCGCAGCCGCCGCGATCGTGGCTCTTCCGATGCTTCTCGATTTCTACCACCATCCAGATCATTTCAGCGGGCGCACGAACCAGGTCTCGGTCTTCAATCCGGATGTCAACCAGGGCCATCTACTGCTCACTCTCGGGAAAAGCTTCGGATTGTCTTTCGCGGGACTCGCTTTTTTCGGGGACCAAAATTGGAGGCACAATTTGCCTCCTTGGCCGGAAATTTTTCCGATCATAGGAATACTTTTTCTCGCGGGACTTTTCTATTTTATCTATGAATTTTTCTTTTTGCTCTGGCGTCGAATCCGGGCGGGCGAAAGAAGCGAGCGATTCATTTTGGTCGTGCTGCTGCTTTCTTGGTTTTTCGTGATGCTTCTCCCTGAAGCTATCAGCTTTGAGGGCCTTCCCCACGCGCTTCGGAGCATCGGAGTCATGCCGGCGGCGCTTTTGCTCGCGGTATTTTCGATCGAAGGCATTTGGAAGTGGGCCGAGAAGGCGAACCTGCCAGCTGGCGGAAAAAAATATAAAAAAGCGATCTTGGGGGTTCTCATTGCGCTCTTAGCTGCAAGCGGAATCTGGTCCGTGAAACAATATTTCGTCGATTGGGGCGGCAGCAAGGATGTCCATGGAGCATTCAATCAGAGCTACATGAACATGGCTATCTATCTCAATGGGCTTCCGAATGGAACCCCTAAGTACGTGGTCGACAACGGACCCGGAATTCGGATGGAAGACGGACTTCAAACTTCAGCGGAAGTGGTAAAACTTTTTACCTATCAAAAAGCGGCTAATGTCTTGTATCTTGATCCGGATTTTAACGCGAATGACTTGAGAACTTCTTCCCAAGTGGTTTTGATGTCTTTTGACGAGGGCATTATTGGCCGGATAAAGGAGGCGTTTCCCGAAAGCCAAGTTTCTAGAGTTGATCCCCAGCCGGGTTTCGGAACGGACTTTGTGGCGATATGGATAAAATAAGCTGATACATTTAAGCTTCGAATTTAAGGTTCGGTAAAAATATCTTTTCCTTTAGGGCGTAGTATTTAATGAATAAGCATTAAATAAAAGCATATGACGGAACTCAACCAAATCTACAAGTGCAGTAAGTGCGGGATTATTGTCGAGGGGCTGCATGTCGGAGGAGGGCAGTTGGTTTGCTGTGGCGAACCGATGGAACTTCTAACGGAGAAGACCAATGATGTTGGCAATGAAAAACATGTCCCGGTGATCGAAAAAATGGAAAAAGGTTATAAAGTTAGGATCGGGTCAATTCCTCATCCGATGGAAGACGCGCACTATATCGAATGGATCGAACTGATCGCGGATGGAAAGATCTGCCGGAAATTCCTGAAACCCGGCAATGCGCCGGAAGCGGAATTCGAAACCAGCGCGGAAAATGTGACGGCGAGGGAATATTGCAATGTGCATGGACTTTGGAAAAGCTAAGACATGAATTCAGATACACAAATAAAAAAACGGAAAAGCCTTCCGGTTGGCGCCAAATGTGTCTTTAAGGGCGTTATTTTTGACGTCTGGCAATGGAAACAGAAAATGTTTGATGGGAGCCTTGTCACTTTCGAAAAATTGAAGCGGGCAGATACGGTCAATGTGATCGCTTTAGCCGGGCAGAAAATTTTATTGCTCAAACAAAAACAGCCCGACTGGAGAAAATATAAAAATACTTTGGCCGGCGGGAGAGTGGACGAAGGAGAATCGCCTCTTCAAGCTGCCAAGCGGGAGCTCCTAGAGGAGAGCGGGTATGCTTCGAATAAATGGATATTATGGAAAAAAATAAATCCTTACGGAAAGATCATTTGGACCGTATACAGTTTTGTTGCGCGAGACTGCGTCAAAAAACAAGGCTCCAAACCGGATGCGGGCGAGAAGATCGAAGCGAGACTGGTCAATTTTGACGAATTTCTGAAGCTTTCGGAAGATCCCGATTTTTATGAGGGAGAGCTCAAAAACTCTCTTCTTCGAGCCCGCTTAAATAAAAAGTATCGGAAAGAGCTTTATGACCTATTATTCCTAAACTGATTCCCTGTAAAGGAGTAAAAAACGAAAACTATACAAAAAGGAGATCTTCCGCTAAGCTATTGTTAGCTAAAGCAACCACTTTATGCCAATAAAAATCGCAAAAAATACAAAATTACATCCGGCCGCGGTCGCTATTCTTGCCTAAGGAGAAAACGAAGAAAACAAAATTATGAATAAAAAGTCAGGGTGAAACTTATTCACTGCTGATTTGGTATTATTAATAAGCAAGTTTGACCTAATGAATGCCGATGTCGAAGAGGTAAAAAGCCGGATAAATATTGTGGAATTAGTCGGGGAATATATCCGTCTTACGAAAGCGGGGAGCAATTGGAGAGCCCTTTGTCCTTTTCATAACGAAAAAAGCCCCTCTTTTATGGTGAGCGAAGAGCGTCGAAGCTGGCACTGTTTTGGTTGCGGCAAGGGCGGAGATGCTTTTTCCTTTGTGATGGATATGGAAGGGATTGGTTTCCGGGAAGTTTTGGAGCAATTAGCGCAAAAAGCGGGAGTGCCGCTAAAGAGATTCAAAAAAGGAGACGGGGAGCAGGAAAGCCTGAAACCAAAACTGTTCAATATTTTAGAACTGGCCACAAAGTGGTACGAAAAAAATCTTTGGGAGGGAAAAGAAAGGGATAAAATTTTGCAATATCTGCGGGAGCGGGGACTGACTGACGGGACAATCCGAAAATTTCGTCTTGGCTGGGCTCCGGACGGCTGGCGCAATATTTTGGAATTTTTGCAGAAACGGGATTATAAAATTAACGAAATAGCGAAATCGGGATTACTGGTTGAAAAAGAAGCTAATAATAATTCTCAAGTTCAAAATTCCGGACATTATGACCGATTCAGAGGCCGCATTATGTTTCCCATTCAAGACGTGGTAGGCTGGGTTATTGGCTTTTCGGCTCGTGTGGCTCCGGGAGGCGACGAAAAGAACGCTAAGTATATCAATACGCCCCAATCGGAACTCTACGATAAAAGCAAAACTCTTTATGGCCTCCATCTGGCTAAGGCGGAAATCAAGAAAAAAGACGAGGTTGTTCTGGTTGAAGGAAATATGGACGTCATCGCCTCGCATCAGGCTGGTTTTCCGAACACAGTCGCGGTTTCCGGAACCGCTTTGA
This sequence comes from Candidatus Moraniibacteriota bacterium, assembly GCA_003157295.1. Lineage (GTDB taxonomy): Bacteria > Patescibacteriota > Minisyncoccia > Moranbacterales > UBA11712 > Fen-1326. The sequence goes on from PMJF01000045.1 coordinate 15,763, forward strand.
CGCATGATCAGATAAAAATTATCAAGCGCTACACGGAAAATATCAAAATGGCGTTTGATATGGATTCAGCGGGACAAGTGGCGGCCAAGAAAAGCGCCCGCGTTTGTCTTGAGAATGATTTAAATGTTAGAATAGTCTTGCTGTCCAGCGGCAAGGATGCGGCCGATGTCATTCGGGAAAATAAAGAAATTTGGGAGTAATCCGTTCGGGAATCCCGGGGGCTGGTTGAATATTATTTCGAAGACATATTCGCTCGATACGACGCTAAAGAACCGGTAGGAAAGAAAAAAATTGCCAAGGAACTGTTAAATGTCATCAAAGATGTTTCCAGCCCGGTAGAGCAGTCCCACTGGCTCAAGGTCTTGGCTGAAAAATTGGGTACGGAAGAAAAAGTTCTCGCCGGGGTGCTGGAGCAGGCCAAGAAAGAAAAGAAAGAGATCGGAGATGGTCGGAGGAGAGAGGAGGAAAAGCCGGAAAAGAAAGGCCATCCCCATGAGAAGAGAATTATCGGCCTCCTTCTGGCTTTCCCTAAAGAAGGAAGCCGTCAGATAGAAAAAATAAGGCTGGATTTTTTCTCCGGAAAAAAAGAAAAAAGCATTCTTTCGGCGATGATCGAAGGAAAGGGGGACTATGGTCCCGATAAGATCAAAAGCATTTTCTCTGATCATGAAATTGGCAGGCTTATCGATGAGGCGATTTTTGAAGCCGAAGTGGAAGCGGAATCCAGAGCAGAAAGCCAGCGCTTCTTTGATCCGGCTTTGGAATTGAAAGCGTCTCTTGAGAGATTGAAAAAAAATTATATCAAAGAAAGAATCATTGAGATCACTCAAAATATAAAGGAAGCAGAGAGAGCGGGCGATCGAGAAACGGTCAAAATACTGGTGAACGAATTTCAGGATCTGGCTTCAGGGATAGAAATATAGCAGAAAATCAAAGATCAAATTTTTTTGAAAATTAACTTTTTATTGTCATGCTCAGAAAAAAGAAAAAGAAGAAGAAAATAGAAGTGAAGAAATCCAAGCAGAAAAGAAAAAAATCTTTTTCGTCAAAAAAACGCGCGCCAAAGAAAAAAAAGAAGATCTCTAAGCCGGTCAAAGTGAAGAAAAAGGAAAAGCCGAAAAAGAAAATTCTTCGCAAGGCCAAGCCCGGAAAAGCCGAGAAAATGTCGCCCGGAGAAGAAAAAGAAAAAAGCCGGACCGATGAGTTCATCAGGCTGGGAAAACAAAGAGGCTTCGTGACCGAAGACGAAATTTTGCACATAATTCCGGAAGTGGAGAAGAATTTGAGCTTGCTTGAAAAACTGTATGAGAAACTGGAGCACCAAGGCATAAAGATCATAAGCTCGGATGAAGTCCTAAAGGAAGAGATCGAGAAAGAAGCCGAAAAGAAAGAAAAAAAAGTGGAAAACATCGATATCCCGCTCGATCTGGGCGATGTTTCTTCGGATTCGGTCCAAATGTATTTGCGAGAGATCGGGCGAGTACCGCTTCTCAAGGGAGAGGAAGAGGTTTCGCTGGCAAAGCGGATCGAAAAAGGAGACCTGGCGGCCAAACAAAAACTCACCGAAGCCAATTTGCGCCTTGTTGTGAGCATTGCCAAAAAATATGTCGGACGAAGCACGAATTTGTCGCTTCTCGACCTGATCCAGGAAGGCAACATCGGACTTTTTCGGGCGGTGGAGAAATTTGATTATCGGAAAGGCTATAAATTTTCGACCTATGCCACTTGGTGGATCAGGCAAGCCATTACGAGAGCGCTAGCTGACCAATCCAGAACAATTCGGATCCCGGTTCACATGGTGGAGACGATCAACAAATATACCCAAGCCACGCGCCGGCTGGTTCAGGATCTGGGGCGCGATCCTCTGCCGGAAGAAACCGCGGCGGAAATGGGCATTGAAGTGGACAAGGTCCGCCACATTATGAAAATATCCCAAGAAACCGTTTCTATCGAAACGCCGGTGGGCGACAGTGAGGACGACAGCATCTTAGGAGATTTCATTGAAGATACGGAAACCGTAATGCCTCACCAAGCGGCTGCGAGAAAACTTCTAATGGACCACGTGGACGAAATTCTGAGGGATCTTACTCCTCGGGAACAGAAAATTCTCAAAATTCGGTTCGGCCTCGAGGACGGAGTCACGCATACCCTTGAAGAAGTGGGGCACGAGTTTGGCGTCACGCGCGAACGAATCCGCCAGATCGAAGCCAAAGCCCTGCGCCAGTTGCGCGCCCCGGAACG
>PMJF01000007.1 GCA_003157295.1 Candidatus Moraniibacteriota bacterium
CAAGCTCCGGTGCTCGACGCTATACGCCGCAGTAAAGCTTACTCCGCTCCTCGCTTGCGCCTCGAACTGCACTCAAACGCGTAAGTCCTATAAAATAAATGAAAATCGGCATTGACGCTTCACGTGCGTTTCAAAAACAAAAAACCGGAATAGAAGAATATTCTTATCAAGTGATAAAAAATATTCGAAATTATCTGCGAGACGAGCAGGTAATTTTGTATTTAAATCCGGCGATCAACACTCGGCCTGATTTTGATCTGCCTTCCAATTGGAAAATAAAATATTTACGTTCGCCGATATTTTGGACCCAGGTTCGATTGTCGCTTGAAATGATCTTTCATCCGGTGGACAGGCTGTTCGTTCCGGCGCATACAGTGCCCCTGATCCATTCCAAAAAAACCATCGTCACGATTCATGGGCTGGAATATGAATATTGCCCCAAGGCCTATTCTTTCTGGCAGAGATTTTATATGCGGCGGGTGATCAAAAATTCTTGCCGGTGGGCAAAGAGAATCATTGCGGTGAGCGAGAATACAAAGAAGGATTTGATGCAGTTATACAAGGTGCCGGAGATGAAGATTGAGGTGATTTATGAGGGATACAACGATGACAATTCCAAATTCCAAATTTCTCCCCCTACGGGGGACCACCCGCAGGGTGGCAATTTCCAAAAAATTTCCAAACCGTATTTTTTATTTATAGGAAGATTGGAAGAGAGGAAAAATATTTGCGGTATAGTTGATGCTTTTGAGATATTGAAAAACAAATATAACATTTCTCACAAATTGGTATTGGCTGGTAAGCTTGGATATGGGAAAGATGATATCAAAATTAAAATAGAAGATAGTAAATATAAGGATGAAATAATTTTGCCTGGATATGTTGATGACGAAGAGAAGTTTGAACTGATGAAAAACGCGGATGTGTTTTTGTTCCCGACCTTTTATGAAGGATTTGGGTTGCCAATCATTGAGGCGCAAAGCGTGGGAGCGCCGGTGGTGACCTCGAATGTTTCCTCGATGCCGGAAGTGTCGGGGGAGGGGGCAATTTTGGTCGATCCAAAGAACAACGAAAAGATAGCCGAAGCGGTCTATAAACTGATTTCGAACGAAAGCTATAAAAATGATATAATAAAAAAAGGATATGAGAATGTGAAAAGGTTTTCTTGGGTAAAGTGTGCGGGGGAGATTTCAAATATGATAAGAATATGTTAAAAAATATCAAAATTGCCCTCGTCCATGATTTTTTGAACCAATACGGCGGGGCAGAGAGGGTTCTTGAGGCGCTGCACGAGATGTTTCCCGAAGCGCCGATCTTTACGTTGCTTTATGACAAGGAAAAAATGCGGGGGAAATTTGAGGACGCGGATGTCCGAGTTTCGTTTCTGCGCAAATTTCCGAAATTTCTGCAAAAAAGGCACAGGTGGCTGCTGCCTTTCATGCCAACGGCTCCCGAGACTTTCAATTTGCGCGAATATGACCTGGTCATTTCTTCTTCGAGCGCTTTCGCGAAAGGGATCGTTGTGAAGCCGAAAACGCTGCATATTTGCTATTGTCACAGCCCGATGCGCTACGTCTGGGACTGGAACGAAAAATATCTGGTCGAACAAGGACTCCGAAAAAGCAGAAAACTTTTCGGAAGAATGCTTCTGAATTATGTCCGGCTGTGGGATCAAGTTGCCTCCCACAGAGTGGACCATTTTATCGCCAATTCCAAAACGACCCAGGCGCGGATCAAAAAATATTATCGGCGCGACAGCGTTGTGGTCTGTCCGCCGGTGGAAGTTGGAAGCGCGGAGGCTGAACAGCATTCTCTTGAGGCAGGCGATTCGGTGTCTCCCGAAAAATATTTTCTTATCGTTTCCCGCCTTGCGCCGTACAAAAAGATCGAGATCGCCATCGAAGCGATGAACAAACTGAATTTGCCGCTGGTCATTGTCGGGGAAGGATCGGATAAATATCTGAAACATCTCAAAAAAATTGCCGGACCGAAGACGAAATTTGCCGGATGGAAAAGCGATGAAGAGCTGAAAAAGTGTTATAAGCAGGCTCGGGCGTTTCTTTTTCCGGGCGAAGACGATTTTGGAATAACGCCGGTGGAAGCGATGGCAGAGGGAACGCCGGTGCTGGCGCTTCGGAAAGGAGGAGCGACTGAAACTGTCGTTGAGGGCGAGACGGGAGAATTTTTCAATGATCCGACAATTGAGTCTCTGGCCGATGGGGCAAGAAGACTCATGGAAAATGAAAAGGGATATGACAGAGAAAAAATAAAGCATCAGGCTGGAAAATTTTCGAAAGATATTTTTGTGGAAAATATGAAAAAAGAAATATTAAGGATCATCGAGATTCATGGCGAAGAATAATATCTTTTACATCGAATTTAGCAGATAATTTATGGATTCGTTTAGTTCCAGAATAAAAAAATATCTTGATCGCCTGGCGGATTCCCAGAAGAGTCCGAACTCTTTTCTGTTCATCGGTCCCGAAGGAACCGGGAAAAAAGAGGCGGCTATTTATTTCATCTCAAAACTGGCCGGAAAAGACGGCGACGCCGGATTCAGGAAGAGGCTGGAAGACAAGGTCCATCCGGATGTAGTTATCATTGAGCCGGAAACGGAAGAAAAAAAAGGCAAGAAGCGCGAAAAGGAAATCGGCATCTCTCAGGTGAAGGACGCGCGCGAGCGCTTGAAATTTTTCCCCTACGAGCTCAAGAAAAAATTCTGCCTTATTAGAAATGCCAATCGCTTGAACCGAGAAGCTTCGAACGCCCTGCTCAAGGTCTTGGAAGAGCCGTCGAAAGACACCTTTTTTATCTTGCTTTCCTCCAATCTCGACTCCTTGCTTCCGACCATTCAATCTCGTTGCGCGATTCTTCGTTTTCCTCAAATTGATCTTCCGAGATGGAATGAAGAGAATCGCGATAAATTGAGAAAAATATTCACGGAAGAAGTTTATCAGCGGTTTGAATATGTCGAAGAAAAGTCAAAAGACAGAAACGAGATGATCTCGATTCTGGAAGATTGGGAAATGTTGACGGGTGAGAGCATCAGGAAAATAATGTCGGAAAGCCGAAGCGGTGATCTGGAAGCGAGAGCTCGGCAGCCGATCCAAAGGCTTTTGTTTTTTCTCGATAATCTGAGGGAAACAACAAATAGGCTCCGGGAAACCAATGCCAATCCCCGCACGGCCTGTGAGAAGCTGGCGCTCGATATGGAATGGAAGTAAGGCGCCTTTAGTCTGTAAGCGCTTTATGATATAATAAAAAAATGAGGTACGTGAAGATTGCTTCAATTGTTTTCGCCTTTGTTTTTCTCGCCGGCTGTTCTTTCAGCTCAAACGGGAACGATGGAGGAATGTATAGATCCGATGACGGCGGGAAAACTTTTTCGCCCAAGGACAGTATTAATCAGAGCGGAAAGCCCGGAAGCATCAGCGGAGTGGATGTTTTGAGCATCGCTGTCAATTCGCAAAACGGCGATGAGGTTTATATCGGCACCAAAGCCAGCGGGATACTGAAGACAACCGACGCGGGAGAAAATTGGCAATCTCTCAAGGTTTCCGAACTTATTCCGGAGAAAGTATATGCCGTGGCGATTGACCAAAATGATCCGAAAATTGTGTATGCCACAGCGCTTGAAGGAAAAAGAGCCATGATAGTCAAGTCGGAAGACGCGGGCGTAAGCTGGAAACCAGTTTATACCGAGCCAACGGATGGATCGCTCGTTCTCTGTCTTGCGCTTGATCCTCAAAACCCGCAGAATATTTATGCGGGAACGGATCAGGGGCAAATATTTTTTTCCGAAAACGGAGGAGAGACCTGGCGCAGCTTGTATTGGCCCGAGAACAAGCAGGCGGTTTATAAGATCGCCGTAGATCGCTTCAATTCCCAACTGGTTTATTTTGCCATTTTCCAGAGCGGAATGCTGCGGACAAAAGACGGAGGGAAGACCTTTGAAAAACTTGGAGACAATATGCCTTTTTCGGAACGCAAACTTCTTCAAAATCCGACGGCTTTAACAACGGATCCTTATCGGCCAGAATGGATTTATGCCGGGACATCGGAAGGCCTCTTGAGAAGCAAGGACAGCGGAGACAGCTGGGAAACGGTCAAGACACTGAACAAATCGCAAGAGGAGGCCATTCGATCGATCGCCATCAATCCCCAAAATTCGGAAGAGATTGTCTATGCGGTTTCGAAAGCTTTTTATAAATCAAACGACGGAGGAGCCAATTGGAGCACTGTCCAAATCATCTCCAATCGCTCGCTCGAAGTGGTGGCCTACGATCAGAATAAGCCGGAGGTTATATATGCCGGTTTGAACAGCAGATAAAACATATAACATATAACATATAACATAATATGCTAGAACAAATTATCTCGAAGACCAAACCAGCGATGGAAAAAGCGATTGAGCGCTTCAAGGAAGAAATTGGAAAATTGCGGACGGGACGAGCTAATCCGTCCATGGTGGAAAATTTGACGGTGGATTATTACGGGTCCAAAAGCCCGCTCAAACAGATAGCGAGTATAAACATTCCCGAACCGCGTTTGATCGTGATCGCGCCGTGGAGCAAGGATAATCTGGTGGACATCGAAAAAGCGATCAACGAAGCCCAGCTGGGCTTCAATCCGACAAATGATGGGCAGGTCATTCGCATTGCCATTCCCGCGCTCAATGAAGAACGCCGAACGGACCTTGTGAAAGTTCTTGGAAAATACGCAGAAGTCGCTCGGGTGGCGGTGAGGCAAGCGCGCGAAGAGGCTTGGGATGAAATCCAGGAAATGGTGAAGGAGGGCCAATTGGGCGAGGACAGCAAATTTTCCGGAAAAGAAAAATTGCAAAAAATCGTGGACGAATATAACGGGAAGATCGAAGAAGTGAGAGAGAAGAAAGAAAAAGAAGTTATGGAGATTTAGAAATTAGACATTTTTTTAATTATGTTTACAGTCCTAGTTTTTGTTATTGTCCTTGGAATATTGGTTTTCGTCCACGAGTTGGGCCACTTTATCGTGGCGCGAAGAAACGGGGTGAGGGCGGAGGAGTTTGGGTTTGGATTTCCACCTCGCCTTTTTGGCTTTTTTTGGAGCGAACAAAACAAAAAGTGGAAATTTGTCCGCGGGAGCCGCGAGGTTAAGACAAAAAACACTCTCTATTCCCTCAATTGGATTCCTTTGGGCGGATTTGTGAAAATCAAAGGAGAGGACGGCGAAGAAAAAAATGATCCCCAGAGTTTTTCCGGAAAACCGGCTTATTCCCGTATTCGTATTTTAGCCGCCGGCGTTATCATGAATTTTATTTTGGCGATGGCGCTTTTCTCGCTGGCTTTTTTCATTGGCGTTCCCCAAGTGGTCGAAGAGGGATCCGGAGGCAAAACCAAGGATCAAAAAATACAAGTTATGGAAGTGGCGAAAAATTCTCCCGCCGAAAATATGGGCATCAAAATGGGAGATGAATTGGCGGGCGGGAAAGATTCGGTTGCGGGGGAAATTATCAAGTTCCAGAACCTGAAAGAGGTCCAAAGCTTTATTAATGATCGAAAAGGCCAGGAGATCAGGCTCGAAATAAAGAGGGGAAGCGAGCCGCTGGAGCTCACTGGAACGCCCCGGACGGATTCACCAAACGGGCAGGGAGCTCTTGGGATCAGCTATGTCGAAACGGCGCAAGTTTCCTATCCGTGGTATCGGGCGATATATGAAGGAGTAACTTACGCTTTTCGGGTCGCTTGGCTCATTATTTCCACTTTCGCAATGATAATCTGGCGCCTCATTGTCAGGCAGCCGGCCGGACTTGATGTTTCCGGTCCGGTGGGGATCGCGGTGCTCACAGGCCAGGTGGCGAAGCTGGGCTTTGTCTATATTTTGCAATTCACGGCCATGCTCTCTATTAATTTAGCCATCATCAATGCTTTTCCCATTCCGGCGCTCGACGGCGGACGGATACTCTTTATACTTATCGAAAAGATCAAAGGTTCTCCCGTGAGCCAGCGCTTTGAACAGCGCGCCCATAACATCGGGTTTGCGCTTCTTATCTCTCTCATGGTTTTTGTCACGGCGAGGGATCTCATAAGGCTGGATCTGATCGAAAAGATCAAGACAATTTTCTAATAAAATTTGAAGTGAAAAAGGAGCTTTGACAGGCTTTTTTTTGTCAGGTAAGATTAATCAACGGAGAGGGAAAAATAAAAATAAAACGCGGTAAAATGATTCACTTAAAGATGGATTTGTCTTTTATTTTGCGTTTAATCTAATCATCGAGCATGCTTTCAAATTTTTTCGGAAGATTTTCAAAAGACATGGGGATTGACCTGGGGACGGCCAATACCCTTGTTTATGTGCGCGGGAAAGGAATTGTGATCAACGAGCCGTCCGTGGTGGCGATCAATAAAAAGACCGGCCAGATCCTGGCAATCGGAAGCGAAGCCAAGAAGATGGTGGGTAAAACGCCTTCTCATATAGTGGCGACGCGGCCGCTGGTGGACGGGGTCGTGAGCGATTTTGAGGTGACGGAGCAGATGCTTCGTTATTTTATCGAAAAGGTCCACAAAGAAAGCTTCACGCTTCTCCCTCGTCCGCAGGTGGTCATTGGCGTGCCTTCGGGTGTTACGGAAGTCGAAAAAAGAGCGGTGGTTGACGCGGCGGTCAACGCGGGAGCGCGAAAAGCTTATCTCGTGGACGAGCCAATGGCAGCGGCGATCGGAGCGCGCCTTCCGGTGCAAGAAGCCTCGGGTAATATGATCGTTGACATTGGAGGCGGAACAACCGAGATCGCGGTGATCTCTTTAGGCGGAGTGGTCGTTTGCCGAAGTCTCCGCATCGCCGGCGACGAGATGAACGAAGATATTATCCGTTATGCCCGCGACGAATTCAATCTGCTTTTGGGAGAAAAAACAGCCGAAGACATAAAGATTGCCATCGGCAGCGCGTATGAACTGGATGAAATCCTTGAAATGCCGATGAGAGGGAGAGACCTTGTCACTGGACTTCCGAAAGAAGTGATCGTGAACGACGCCCAAATTCGAGAAGCCATTTTTCGCTCGGTAAAAGTGGTCATCAATAATATCAAGGCGACGATCGAGGAGACGCCGCCGGAGTTGATCTCTGATATAATGCAAAGAGGAATAATTCTGGCCGGCGGAGGCAGCTTGGTAAAGGGTCTCGACCGGCTGGTCGCGGAGCAAACCGATATGCCGGTTAGGGTAATGGACGATCCGCTGACGGCTGTGGCGAGAGGAACAGGGATAATTTTGGAACATCTTGATGAGCTCAAGGATGTTTTGACGGACACGCAGTATGACAAAGTGAGATTTTAGTAGCTGGTATTTGGTATCTCGTATCTGGTATTTTTCTTTTAAATAGCAATAGAAATATACCAAATACCACATACTAGATACAAAATATGAAATTTATTTTTCGCGAAAACCTAAAATATCTTTCGACAATCGTTATTTTAATAATTGTTATTTTTATCAGCGGGCGAGGAGCGGATAATCCCCTAAAAGGATTTTTGTTGAGGATGGAAAGCCCTTTTCTCAAAACTTTTCGAATTTTTTCCGGCGGAACTGAGGGTTTTTTTCATTTTTTGGGATCAATTGGAGAGCTAAAATCTGAAAATGAAAAATTGCTTCAGGAAAATGGGGAACTTCTCGCGAAAAACGCTCTTCTTGGGGATACTGAAACTGAAAATAAGCTTTTGCGACAAGAGATAGGTCTTTTGCCCCGCAAGAATTATGATTTGGAAGCCAGTTTTGTCATCGCCCAAGATCCTCAAAGCCTTGGAAACTATCTTATTATCGATAAAGGAGAAAAAAATGGCTTGAAAACAGGAATGCCAGTCATTATTTCAAACGGTATTTTGACGGGAAAAATAACGGATGTTTATCCGACCAGCGCGAAAGTCGTGCTGATAAGCGATAAAAATAGCGCCGTTAACGCTGAAATTGAAGATAGCGGAGCAAGGGGCATCGTGAGAGGAGCTTACGGACTGGGTCTTGTAATGGATATGATATCCCAATCGGAAGTAGTGAAAGAAGGAGATACGGTTATCACCTCCGGACTGGGGGGCGATATGCCGAGAGGTCTCTATGTAGGAAAAATAAAAGAAGCCGGGCAATCAGCCGATAAGCTTTTTCAACAAGCCAGCCTTATCTCGCCGGTTGATTTCTCTTCTCTACGAGTCGTGTTCGCGGTGAAAGGATTTTAGTCTCGGACTTTCGCGCTTGGCACATTTCTTCGTTACAAGCTCCGGTGCTCGACGCTATACCCGCAGTAAAGCTTACTCCACTCCTCGCAAGCGAGCGAACTGCACTCAAACGCGAAAGTCCTAGCGCTTTTAAGGATAATGTCATGAGAAATTTATTCATTGCCATATTTTGTGCGGTAGTGGTGATTCTGCATATTTCCGCGGCAGGTGTTTTTTTCAAGGCCGAAAGAGTCCCAAACATCACTTTGGCGTTTGTGATAAGCCTGGTGTTCATTCTGGGATTAGAGAGGTCTTTGGTTTGGATCGTTCTAGCCGGATTGTTGCTTGATGCCGTTTCCGGGCATATTTTTGGGACAAGCGCTCTTCTCTTGGTGCTCATGGGCTGGATCATTAGCGCTCTTTCGACCGCGGTTGATTTTAAATCGAGAAGGATGCTTTTCCTGCCTGTTATTTTTTTTCTTTCGGCCAGCCTGGCATTTTTGTTTGATATATTGGATAGAATATTCATTCGTGTCTCGGGTGTCTGGTTCAATAGCCTCGGCATAGTTGCCAGCATAAATTATTTCAGCTGGGATTATTTTTTGAAAATCGTCTTTACGGCTCTTTTTGTTTTCGTCATTTATTATCTGACCAAAAGGCTGAATAAATTTTTATTGATTTGGCGATGATTAGCGAATATTTATTTAAAAAAAGGAAAAAAAGGAGCCTGGAGATCGAAGAAATCTCCCCCATGGCGGATGACTTCGATGAAACGCCGTCTTTAGGCAAGCCCATTTCAAAAAAAGGTATAAGTTTTTTGAAATATTTGGCGATTTTGATATTTATTTTATTGACTGCGCGCGTTTTTTATCTCCAAGTCGTAAAGGGAGCCCATTATGCGGATCTTTCTCGGGAAAATCGTACCCGGTATATGGTGGTGAAAGCTCCTCGAGGATTGGTTTTTGATCGAAACGGAAAAAAGCTGGTAAGCAATGTTCCAAGCTTCGATCTGGTTGCGGTTCCGGCGGATCTTCCTCGGGAATCGGGAGAAAGGATCGGAGAGGAAAAAGAAATAGCGTCTTTTTTGGAAATGAACGATCAAAGCGTGAGCACGATTGTTGAATCGCAGGATCTCAATTCCTTTAGCCCGATCCTTATCAAAGAAAATATTAGTGAGGAGGAAACATTGATATTTTCGGAAAGAAAATCGAAACTGCTCGGTTTCCAGCTCGACCAAACAGCCGTCCGATTTTACGAGGACGGACAATATTTCTCTTCCATTATGGGATATAGCGGCAAGATCGCGAGAGACGAACTGGAAAAATACCCCGAATATCTTATGACAGACTACGTGGGGAAAACAGGCCTTGAGTATAGTTATGAAAAATATCTTCGGGGAATCCACGGAAAAGAAAAAGTGGAAGTTGATTCCTCCGGAAATGTCAAGAAAAATTTGGGTATCGACAGCCCGGTTAACGGAAACGATCTGCATTTGAGCATTGATGCCGATCTTCAGAAAAAAATTCAAGATACTCTCCAGTCAAAGCTCCAAGAAACTGGTACAAAAACAGCGTCTGCCGTGGCTATTGATCCAAGAAATGGTGAAATCCTTGCGCTGGTCAATCTGCCGAGCTATGACAATAATATGTTTGCCAAGGGAATATCCTTGGATGACTACAAGGCGTTAATAACGGATCCGGACAAACCGATGTTCAATAGGGCCATCAGCGGCGAATATCCTCCCGGTTCGACTTTCAAGCCCTTAGTTGCCTCCGCAGCTCTTCAAGAGGGAACGATCGCTCCTAGCACCACCTTGGATTGTCCAGCCGCTATCAATATTGGCAGCTATAGTTTTCCGGATTGGAAAACGCATGGTCTTACCGATGTCAGAAAAGCGATCGCGGAAAGCGTCGATATATTTTTTTATGCGATTGGCGGGGGCTGGAATGGCATAACCGGGATTGGAATAGATAAGATCAAAAAATATGCCAATGAGTTCGGCTTGGGCCACACCCTTGGCATTGATATCCCGGGAGAAGCGTCGGGGCTTGTTCCCGACCAGGCTTGGAAGCAAAACAAGCTTGGAGAGCGTTGGTATGTGGGAGACGATTATCATTGCGCCATCGGGCAGGGGTTCATCACGGCCACGCCTCTCCAAATTGCGAATTATACCGCCGCTGTTGCCAATGGCGGAACCGTTTATAAGCCGCATCTGGTAACTTCGATTGAAAAAAATGACGGAACGGAAGAAAAAATAGAGCCAGAAACATTAAGCCGTAATTTCATTTCTGAGTCTAATCTGGAAGTCGTGCGGGAAGGAATGAGGCAGACAGTAACCTCAGGTACTGCCCAGCCGTTAAAGGATCTTCCTGTCGAAGTGGCGGGGAAAACCGGAACAGCTCAATTCGGAGGCGAAAATAAAACGCATGGCTGGTTTACATCTTTTGCCCCTTACGATAAGCCGCAAATCGCATTGGCTGTCTTGGTGGAAGGCGGGGGGGAGGGTTTCAGCACTGCTGAACCGGTTACAAAGGAAGTGTATCAATGGTATTTCGGAGACAGGAATAAAAAATAGCTTTTATAATTGACAGGTTATTTATTTTCAACTATTATTTGTCTTGTCGTCGTTATTATTCAGAGAAAAAATATTATGACAAAATATCTCACTCCCGAAGGTCGAAAAAAACTGGAAGAAGAACTCGAGATGCGAAAAAAGGAAATGCGCCTGAAGATCGCGCTGATCATCAAAGAAGCTAAGGAACAGGGAGATTTATCTGAAAACGCCGAATATACGGAAGCCAAACGGCAGCAAGCGGACAATGAGCGGCGTATAATGGAACTTGAAAATCAGATCCGCACTTCCCAAATAGCAAGCTTTGTAAAGGGATGCGGGGTCGTTCAAATGGGTTCGAAAGCCAAGATAAAATGCAACGGAGAAGAGCAGCTTTTTGATATTGTCGGATCGAATGAAGCCGATCCATTGGGCGGCAAAATATCCAATGAATCACCGCTTGGAAAAGCGCTGATGGGAAAGAAGGCCGATGACAAGATAAAGGTTCAAACTCCCGGCGGAGAAAAAGAATACACGATTCTGGAAGTGAAGTAATTTTTGGGATATTCTCGCAACCCTGTCTTCATTAAAAGACGGGGTTGTTTTTTTTGCGATAAATCTATACAATAAAGGAAGCTAAAAAAACCTGTATGCTTGAAGAAATCAAGGAAATAAAGCTCAAAAAACTGGAAAATCTTCGCAGGGCGGGTTTTGATCCTTATCCTGAAAAAACCAAGCGGACAGTCGCGAATGCCAAAGCTCTGGCTGGATTTGAAGCACTTCAAAATAAGGAGATATTCCTAGCTGGTAGAATTCGCTCGCTTCGGCCGATGGGCGGATCAGCTTTTGCGCACATCGAAGACGAATCGGGGAAAATTCAGATTTTCTTAAATGAACAGAATATCAGCGATGGAAAGCACAAACTCTTCATTGACAATGTTGAAGTGGGAGACTTTATTGAAGCGCAGGGAAAATTATTTAGAACCAAAACTGGTGAAATCACGCTTCAAGTGTCGGATTGGAAAATACTTTCCAAGAGCCTCAATCCTGTTCCCACAGAATATTTTGGAATTAAAGACACGGAGGAGCTCTTGCGCAGGCGTTATCTTGATCTGATGGTCAATCCGGAAACGCGGCAGATATTTATCAAGAAAAACATTTTCTGGCAAACTGCAAGAAAATTTCTCGCTAAACATAGATTTCTTGAAGTGCAGACACCGGTCTTCGAAAATATCCCAGGAGGAGCGGAAGCGGAACCTTTTACTACACACCATAATGCGCTTAATCGCGATTACTATTTGAGAATATCGCTCGAACTAGGGCTGAAAAGGCTTTTAGTCGGGGGATATGAAAAAGTGTTTGAAATTGGTCGCGTGTTCAGAAATGAAGGTATCGATCGTGAACATTTGCAAGAATATGATACACTCGAGACATACGAAGCCTACCAAGATCTTCGCGGAGGAATTAAATTTGTGGAAAAACTTTTTAAGGAGCTGATCAAAAGCGTCACGGGAAAGTTGGAAACAGAATACGAAGGACAAAAAATAAACTGGGATGGTAAATGGCCCCAAAAAGATTATTTTAAATTATTCAAGAGTGAAACGGGAGTTGATCTCGATAAAGAAATTAATCTAGAGGAGCTTCGAAAGAAAGCCGATGAGCTGGAGATCAAGTACGATCCCGGCTTTGGAAAGGGCAGGATGATCGATCTTCTTTTCAAAAAAGTCATCCGTCCGAAACTGATTGAACCGTGTTTTCTGGTCGGTCATCCTGCAGAAGTATCGCCGCTCGCCAAAAAAGATCCGAAAGACCCGCGAAAAGTTTTGCGCCTCCAGGTGGTAGCTTGCGCTTCGGAGCTTGGCAATGGCTTTTCGGAATTGAATGACCCGCTCGATCAAAGAAAGAGATTTGAAGAACAGATGAAGCTACGCGCCGAAGGAGATAAGGAAGCGCAAATGCTTGATGAGGATTATGTGGAAGCGATGGAATACGGTATGCCGCCGGCTTTCGGTTTTGGATTCTCGGAAAGACTATTCGCGTTTTTGATAAACAAATCGGTGCGGGAAGCAGTCATCTTCCCGCCGATGAAGGAAAAAATTGAACCATCCGTAGCTGATAAAACAGATGTTTCAGATGCCCCTCCTCAAATAGAAATTAGTTAACAAATTACTTTATGCTAGACATCAAATACATCCGGGAAAATAAAGATGCTCTAAAAGAAGCGATAAAAAACAAGCGGATTGATTTGGATTTGGAAAAATTGCTTGAAATTGACGAAGAAAGAGTGCAGCTGCTTCAACAGCTGGAAATATTGTTAGCGAAAAAAAACAATTTAAATGATGAGATCAAAGATGCAAAGGATAAAGACGAAATCATTGAGAAGGGCAGGCTTATTAAGGACGAAATCTCAGAAATTGAACCAAAGCTAAAAAAGGTTAAACAAAAATAT
>PMJF01000024.1 GCA_003157295.1 Candidatus Moraniibacteriota bacterium
TTCTTTTCTTCAACACCAGAATCTTTGATTTCTTTCGAGTTGAAACCAAGAACTTTTTTCAATTTGTTCCAACGTCCCGACATATCCACATCATATCGAGCAGCTAACATTCTTTTTGCTTCCAAGTCGGCCTTCAGCGCCTCCAAGCTATTCATCGCTTCAAACTCCAATTTTCTCGCCTCTTCCGCGTTCTCTGCTCCTTTCATCCTTGCGTCTTCAATGCTCACATTATCAATCTGCCTTTGATTTTCTTTCGCTTGTTTTTTCAGGGCGTCCTCCATCGGTGTCTTGTCCGGCAGAGTGCCGGTTTTGCTCCCCGAATCCGGTTCTAGCATTTGCTCGCCCGCTTTTTTCATATTTTTGAAAGCTTTCTTTGCCGTTTCCATGTCCCAGTTCTGCATAAATTTTTGGGCTTCGTCATTCCATTCACCTTTTCCGGAAAGAATTTTCTTGATATTTTCCTTCAAAAAGATATTTTCATCCAAACCGTATTTTTTGGCCCAATATTTCTGCCTTTCAGGATCATTGCTCATTCGATGCTGTTGGATATAGTATGCCGTATCTTGGATTGCCCTCAGCTCTTCGGGAGAAAATTCCGGCTCTTTTTCTTTTTTGTCCGCTGTCCCCGTCTTTCGAGCCTTCACTTCCTCGGCTTCTCTTGCATCAAGATCCACTTCCGCTCCCATAAAACCAGCTCCTGTCGGAAAAGAATCTTTCGGCAACATTCCCGCCTCTTTCAGTTCTTCGCGGTCTTTTTTGAGCTGTTCCTCAATGTTGAGTTCTGGTATTTTTTCCATATTTTTATTTTTTAGTATCAAAGTTNNCTTCTTCTGAAAATAACTTTTTCATCTCTGAATCACTACTCATCACACTATTCATTTTTTCCTTTATTTGCTCAAATATCGCCTTCTTTTTTGTTTCTTCATCTCCGAATTCCGATCCCCACTTCTCTGATTCTTTGACCCACTCTTTGAAACGTTTGCTGGTCAAACCAATCCACTGAAGCAATTCTGACGATTGATTTGGAGTAAATTCTGTCTCTTTTTTGTCTTTATTGTTCATACTCTTTATTTTTTTCTCCGGAAAACCAACTGGCAGCTTCAGCTCAAGATAATTTCCCAACAGCTCCGCTTTTTCCGGCGCAATTTTTCTGTTCAATCCCCACCGCTTTCTTTCGTCGAAATAAAATTGCCGAATGGCTTCGACCCAGTTTTCATCAATTCTCACTTTTCTCCTGTCCGCCTTCTCCTTTTCTCCGTAAAAATACGAAGGATAGTCATCAATCATCGGATCGATAAATCTTTTCTCAGCCGGATCAAATTCTTTTTCTATCTTAGTCTCGACTTCAGCCAATTTTGCTTCTCTGGTCTTTTCCAGCGTCTCGACCACAGCTCCCAGCATCTCATTATCGTCACCTGACCAGTATTTCAAATCATCCTTGGGATAATATGACTTTTTATTTTCCGCTTTCACCGATTCGGGATGGGATTCACTTTTTTTCTCAACAGGCTTCGGAATGTTCGGACCGAAATGGATACTACTCGCATCAACCGGTCTCTTTGAACTTAGGTCTATAATATCAGCTTTTTTATCTCCCTTTTCTTTACGCGTTGAAACCTTCGGCAAAGCCAGTTCTCCGCTTTCAAGAATTTGCTCCATCTTCCATCCCTTTCCTGCATTTCTCCCGACTCCTGATTGGCGATGTGGATTTCCTTTTCCCATTTTAAAATTTTTTTAACTCAAACAAAACTGGCGCTTTGAATACGCTTCGGCTTTCCCAAATTTTCTTTTTATCTTACTCAAATTATACCACAAAAACAAACTTCACAGAATGGCTGTGGATAACTTTTCTTGATTGTTGTATAATATAGGCATAAGCACTCTTGAGATAAATAAAAAAATAAACAAAATCTATGCTCGAAAAGTACCAATATTATATCGTCGCCGGCATACTTGGAATCATGCTGGTCCTTTCCATCAGCGTTGCGCTGGGGGACGCCGCCATCATGGACGAAGTGGCCCATATTCCGTCCGGATATTCATATATCCACTTTCACGACTATCGCCTCAATCCCGAGCATCCGCCGCTCCTTAAAGACTTGGCCGGCATTCCGCTCCAATTTTTGAAACTCGATTTTCCGGTCGACCACCAGTTTTGGACCACCGACGCCAACGGCCAATGGGAAGCCGGCTGGGAGTTTTTGTATCTGCCGCAAAACAATACGGAACATATCCTTTTTTGGGCCCGCCTCCCCATCTTGCTCCTTTCTTTACTTTTAGGCTGGATGATTTATCGCTGGACGAAAGAGCTTTTCGGCACGAAAGCGGGTCTTTTGGCACTGGCTCTCTACGCTTTCGACGACAATATCTTGGGACATAATCATTATGTCACGACTGATTTAGGTATCGCCGCTTTTCTGTTTTTTGCTTTCTATTTTTTCATCAAATATCTCAAGAAGCCGAGTTACAAGACAATTATTTGGTCCGGAATTTTTATGGGCCTCGCGCAACTGGCCAAATTTTCTTCGGTTCTGATGTTTCCGGTCTTTGGTCTCGCCCTCTTGCTCTATATCTTCGCCCGCCGGGAAAAACTGCCTTTCTCTTTTCTTGGCTCGGGGAAAATCAAGAAATTCTGGGTGCAAAAATTATATTTTTATGCCACGACCTTCATCTTGGCACTGCTCATCCACCTGGTCTTGATCGGC
>PMJF01000003.1:0-205 GCA_003157295.1 Candidatus Moraniibacteriota bacterium
CGCTCGCCACTACTGACGGAATCATTGTGTTTTCTTTTCCTCCAGGTACTAAGATGTTTCAGTTCCCTGGGTGCGCTTCATCAACCTATGTATTCAGTTGATGATATCCCAACGCAAATTGGGATGGGTTTCCCCATTTGGAAATCCCCGGATCAAAGCTTGCTCATCAGCTCCCCGAGGCTTATCGCAGATCGCTACGTCCTTC
>PMJF01000003.1:215-2259 GCA_003157295.1 Candidatus Moraniibacteriota bacterium
GACTTCTTCTGTGTTTATTTGTCAAGGTCCGTCTGGCGCGGAAATATTGATCTTTAAGCTTGATTTATCGACCAATATCTCGGCGCAAGAACTAAAAAACCGCTTCTTGGGAAGCGGAGCAAGGGCAAATAGAAACACCCAAAAGTTTATCCGCTTCTTTTTCTAAGGTTTATGGAAATATTTCTCATTTAATTCGCTACAAATTAGATTTTATTTTGTCTTTATCACGCTCTAACATCATATTATTTTTCGAAATCCTTGTCAAGCGTTTGTATGGCTAAAAAATGGGACTCAAGCCATGCCTCTTATTTGCGCCATTATTGCCTCAATTTTTTCGCCTAGCTCCTCCTTCGAACCCTTATTTTCAAGCCTAAAATCGGCTTTTTTTCCAATATTTGGAATTTGGACCTCAGTTTCGGCTTTTTCGTATTCTTGAAATTTTTCAAAACTGACCGCGTCGTCTATTCTTTCGCCTCGCCCGTATATTCTTTCCCAGCGTTTTTTTTGACTCAAAGTTACGTATATGGTCGCTGAGCTTGGAAGACTTTGGATAAACTCAAGGTCTTCGATTATCCTCAATCCGTTGAGCACGACAAGGCCGCTTTCGATCTTATCGATTCTTCTCTTAAGGGCTTCAGAGATTATTTGATTTCCGTATTTCGCTCTAATATTATTGGAAAGCCAGATTAGGTCGGCTCGCGATATATTTTCAGGACCCAGGAATATTCCCAGCGCTTCTTTCAAGGGCTCATGAAAACGGTATTGGATCGCCTGATATTTTCGCGCGAGATAATCTCCAACGGTATCTTTTCCGGAACCGGCTTCGCCCACGAGACCGATGATTGTTTTTTTTGTTCCCTTTTGCATAGGAGCAAACAAAAATTGAGAGTTTCACCTCTTAATTTATTTTCATACTACAGACTGACGCCAAACGATTCCCCCATCGTCGAGCAAATCGAGATATTTTTGATGAATTTGCCCTTCGCCCCCTCGGGTCTGGCTTTTTTCAAAGCTTCCAAAAATATTTCAAAATTCTTTTCCAACTTCTCGTTTTCAAAAGATACTTTTCCGATCATCTGATGGACGTTCCCCGAGTTATCGTTCTTGAAATCGGCTCTTCCTTTTTTGAGCGATTCGATGATTTCTTTTACTTTCGGCGTGACAGTTTGATTTTTCGGATTCGGCATCAAGCCCTTTGGCCCCAAGATCTTGGCAATGGTCGCGAGTTTGGGCATCATTTCCGGCGTGGCAAGAGCCATATCCGCGTCGATCTTTCCGGAAGATTTTATTTTATCGATCAGTTCTTCTCCCCCAACAAGATCAGCTCCGGCCGCCTCGGCTTCTTTTTTTTGGGTCGTGGTAAAAACCGCCACCTTGATGGTTTTTCCTGTTCCAAACGGAAGCTCGGCCACGCCTCGAACCTGCTGGTCACTCTTCTTCGGGTCGATATTCAGCTTGGCATGAACTTCGACAGATTCGTCGAACTTGGCCTTGGCGCTTTTTTTGGCTTCCGTAATGGCTTCGGCGATCGGGTATATTTGATTGTTTTCTGATTGATTCATTGTTTTCTTTTCAGGTTATTATTATTCAACCTTGATGCCCATCGATCTCGCTGTCCCCTCGACGATCTTCATGGCCGCTTCCACATCATTGGCATTGAGATCCACCATTTTTGCTTCGGCAATTTCACGCACTTGGGCTTTGGTGACGCTCCCAACCTTCTGCTTCAACGGATCGGCTGCTCCTTTTTCAACCTTGGCCGCTTTTTTGAGAAGCTCGGCGGCCGGAGGAGTTTTCAGCGCGAAATCAAAACTGCGGTCTTCATATACTGTTATTTCCACCGGAATGACATCTCCGCTTTTTTCTTTGGTTGCGTCATTGAACTTCAAACAAAAATCTTGGATATTGAGGCCATGCTGGCCGAGCGCCGGTCCGACCGGAGGCGCCGGATTGGCTTGGCCCGCTTTGATCTGAAGCTTGACGACTGTTTTTATTGCTTTCGCCATATTTATTCGAGGTCTCACCTCGAACGCGTTCGAGGTGA
>PMJF01000003.1:2270-3605 GCA_003157295.1 Candidatus Moraniibacteriota bacterium
GCCACGTCAATCTTGTATTTCGGCTCGGACACTCCCATTCTTTTTTTCATTGATTCGATCTCCGCCTCGGCAATCGGCGTCGGAGTGGTTCCGAGGCCAATGAATCCGGTCACGTTCGGAGTGTTGCGAACCACGTACCAGGCGCGTCCGTGATGTTGAGTTTGTTTGGCCATAAGCTTATTTTATGATAAACGTCTTTAAGATATATTCAAAACTAAAATCCAGCATTCCCAAAAAAGCGGCCACAGCCAGACTGAGACCGATCACCAAGCTGGTGTATCGGATGGTCTGGTTCCTGGTCGGCCAGTTGACTTTCCGAAGCTCAATGCGAGCTTCTTTTATAAACTGTAGAAGTTTGTTCANNTTCGACTTCGCTTCCCATAAGGATGTCGAAAGACTAGTCCGCTTCGGCGGCATATTCGATTTTGACCTGGCACATCGCCCGGTTCTATTACTTTATCGCGTTATTCAAAGTTGTCCAAAGCGTTTTTGTAGAAGGCACCATATCTTCAGCGAAGTACCACCAGTAATAGCCTCCGATATAATTGGGCGCATTGACATTCAATTTGTAATAGTAATTCAGCAAATCTGTTTTATGAGCATCGGTATAGCCGCTTGCCTCAGGCGTCCCGACTTCGCCAAACCCGATCTTGGCATTTGGAAATATTGAGTGGAGATTATTGAACAGAGTATTAACTTCAGAAGCGCTTGGCCGGTATTTGCAGTTATCTTCATAATAGCTGACTAATACATAGTCCAGGCCTTGTTTCATGGCAGCAGAAGTATTGTTCTTGGCATAAGTTAATATGTCGTATTGCGATCCCTCAGAACAATTGTCGGTAGTCCACCAGTTTAGCGTAATAGCTGCTCTGTAGCCTCTAGCTTTCACTAAGTCATATGCGGCGGCCGTCTTGTCTGTCACATCCGTAATGTTGCCTAGCCAACCCCCATTCAGTTCATTGCCCACTTCCCAAACATCAATTTTGGTGCCAAAAGCGTCAAGGTATTGGGTGGTTCGAGTCTTGTAGGAATCAAGGTTGTAGGATTTCATGGCCGTGGAATCAGCAATTTGGCCCATGATATAACTTACTGGTTGAATTTGCTGAACAGCTTGGCTATAGTTGTTTGGATTCATGCCTTGGTCAAAAACAATCCTCGTCATTGGCATATGGGATAAATTTTTGAGAGATGTCACTTCGTTTGAAAGACTGGCGATGTCATCAATAGTGACACCATAGATCGGCTCAGAAATTGGTCTTAGATTTGATGAAATCGGTGTTGGTGTGGGAGTTGGCGTTGGAGTGGGAGTGGGAGTGGGAGTGGGAGTGGGAGTGG
>PMJF01000028.1 GCA_003157295.1 Candidatus Moraniibacteriota bacterium
TCTTCGGTCTATCCGATGCAAAGCATTGCCTATATTCTTGTCGCGATTCTCGCGTATTTCATTTTCGGCGAAAAAATAAATGCCTACACAATAATAGGCATCGCTCTGATCATTTCAGGAATATTTTTTGTTTCTCAAGGGAAATAAATTATTATTTTTTAATTTTGATACCGATAGATGTTTAGGCCGTCAATCGGTTTTTTGTTTATGGTTTTCAAACAAGGAAAATCACTTGAAAGAAACTTTTGAGGCAAGACAACATAGTCGATCCCTAGGCTTTTCACCCTATCTGAGCAAGGATTTGCGTATACCGTATACGCGTCCACGGAATCCAGCCTAAAATTTATCTCATCCGCATTGTCCGCGTTTTCAAAATCAATATGCGCGTAGCGGTTATATATTTGCGTATAGTCACCCCGCGGATCGAGCAATTTGTTCGTTTGTAGATCCGGCGAATAATGTACGCCATTCATGACATTGACTCCTGACGCTTTGAGAAAATTCGCGTATGCGGCGCTTTTATATACGATCCAAGTGGAGTTTTTTTGCTTGTGGTTAATTTCCTCGGCAAATTTCATGAGATCATTTTCTTCTATCGAAGAAATTCCGTGCGCAATCGGATTCACCGGAAAATTCGGAATGATCAAAACAGGTAGCAGCAAGAGGAAAAAATATTTATTTTTGTATACGAGCAGCGCACACATGGCAGCGAAAATGACCGACACGAAAATTGTCTGCGGTATAGTGAAAAAACCATACTTGAGATTTAGCGAATATCCCAAAAGAACAAAGAGCAGCACGAAAATTACGAAAACCAAAGAGATGATTAATGGTTTTTTTGCGATCTTTCGGCTCGTTTCTTGCTTCTTCTCGCTGAAAAAAATAATTACCCATATGATACTCGCCAATCCCGTGCCGATTATGGCGCGACCCGGAGGAACTGTGCTGAACAGGCTGATTTTCGCCAAATCGGGGAGGAATCCTACAAAAAACCACGATCCCATGAGCACAAAATACGCCAATAAGCCGACAAAAAGCGGGTTGATTTTTCTCTTTTTCCAAAAATCGAAAACGACAAACAGCAACAGAATTGGAAAAAAAAGAAGAAAATTGCTGGCCTCGCACACATTTATCATGCCCGGGGGGAAATATTTTTCAGTAAATAATATTCCATAGAATCCGGAAAAAAATACAATCGGATCCATGGTGCCCCCGTTTGTGGAGCGGATTCCCGGGTATACGGTGCTCCTGACCAGAGTGACCGTGTCTTTTATTTCATGATATACATGAAGCGCGACAAAACAAAATATCGCGGCAATCGCGGCGACGCAAAGGATGCGGAAAGCCAATCTATTTTTTATGTCGTCAGCCGAAAAGTTTCTTATCGCAAAGGCCGCAAAAAGAAATATTGCCAGATAAATTAAAGGAATCTGGAAAGGAGGATAAAAAAACAATATGAAATTGATGCTAGAGATAAGCCAGACTATTCCGGCCAGGGCGATTCCCCTTTTGGTTTTCGCGAAAAAAATATATGCCGCTGAAACGATCAGTATTGCGAATGACGCGATCATTTCGGGCAACATGGCCGGAGTTGAAAACCACCATTGTATGAATGCTGAAAAGAATACCCAGAGTGACCCGAAAATCGAAAGCCAGAAATTATTGCGTGTTAGTAGCATCAGGAGCAGAAACATTCCCAAAAAAAGGGAAAAAACCTTGAAATTCCAATAGAAAGAAAAGGCAGTTTCGAAGTCAAAAACGAAGAAACCCAAATTTTGGGGTCGGAAAATGGTTGAGACATCATTCACCGGCAGACTCATCAAAAGCGGCGCTTTCCCCACCCCAATCGTCTTGTTTTCGGCCGGAAATCGAGGGTCTTGCTTGGCTTGTGAGAGCATGGCCGGCGTGATGACGTCATACTCATCGCTCCGAATACTCTTGGAAGTCCCGAAAATAATTTCCCTATGAGCGGCGTTATTGGGGTCTTTGCTAAAAACATCGTCCCAACACTTGATTGAGGAATAATTTATTTTAAAAGCGACTAGAACGAAAAAGGTTACAATACAGATCATGAACAAAAGAACCGAGCGATAATCAAAAACAAGCAGTTTTTTGTTGCTGATTCTAGATCCGAATTGGCTCAAATTTTCTTTGAATCTTTTTAGCCTCACTGGAATGATGCCTATTTTTAACGGAGTTGTTCTTTTTTGCAGGCGATGACATCCTGGTGATTGTCCCAGGCATGCTCGGAAAACAATACAATTCTAAAATCTTTATACTTCTCCAGCTCCGCAAAAGCCCAGGCTGGCGTGGAAATGGAAATGCCATAATCATCCGTGTGAGGATAGCTGGCATAACCAAAGCCGGTTTTTTTGTAGTTATCGATAACCGTTGGTATTTTTTCTTTGGGAATTCCGTAATCGTAAATTTTTTCAACCATACGCTTAATGACGCGCCTTCCGTGTGTGGTGAATATCAATACGCCGTTTTCAGCCAGATGCTCATAGAAAAAATCAAAGAAGGGCGGCCACTGGTGCTTGTCCAGGTGCGTAAACAGAGACCCGACCCAGATTAGATCAAACTTATCGTCAACCTCGAGGTTGTCGAGGTTTTTGTCGGAATATAAAGCTTTGGCTCCAAATGTTTCCACGCAGAAATCAACTGCGTCTTTTTCCAATTCACACGCGGTTATGCCGGCTTCCGGAAATTCATCTCTCAAGTATCTCATAACTCTGCCGTACCCCGAAGGAAAATCCAAGATTGACGTCACTTTTTTCTTGTTCGCGAGATCCAGCGAGATGAGGACGTTTTTCAGGGCCGATTCCCCCACTCCAAAATAGTTGTTTTTATCTCCGGCATACATATCATCTTTTTCGGCGATAATTTGGCAGATGTCCCTTTTTGACTTGTCGTAAAAGAAATATTTCTTCGAGAACGCGATCGGATGAAGCAACGTCCAGCCTACTTGGGAATATTTCGGAAACGACTTGAAAAGTTTTTTTCTTCGGCTTGCTTTTGGCATAAGTATTATTTAGTTGAATTATATTAATATTTTTTGCGACTATTCATTTTTGGCGGACGCTTCCAACCATTCCCAGGTTATCCGAATGCCGGCTAACAGTAAAGTTTTCCGAGCATAATTTATTTCCTGCGACACTCTTTTGGTATCTAACACGGCTCTCCTGACATCAACTGGGCGGGCCGGTTCGCGCTTGATTGCAATTTTCTTCTTGGTAACTTTTTTCATCGCGGAAATGATTTCATTGATGCTCTCCCCTTTTCCACTGCCAATGTTATATAAATTATATTTCGTCTTTTTTGAAGAAATGAGTTTAGTTATGTTGATCAAATCGTCGATATAAATATAATCCCTGATGTTTTTTCCGTCGCCGAAGATTGTTATGGGCTTTCCCCGCTGAATCAAGTTCAGGAAAATCGGAATGATTCCTTGGCTGCCGACGACATTTTGTCCGGGGCCATACGGATTGGAATAGCGCAGGATCAGGTAGTCAAGTCCGTGGTTAAGGCGGAAATATTCAAGATATTTCTCAATCGCCAATTTTGAAATGGCGTATGGTGAAATCGGGTTTTGCAAGTCATTCTCACTCAACTTCTTTTTTTCTTGATTCCCGTATATGGCGCCCCCGGAAGAAGAAAATATGATCTTTTTTATTTTCGCATTGACGCATTCTTCCAGCAGAACAATTGTGCCGCGAATATTCGTTTCTACGTCGATAAGCGGGTCTTTCATTGAAGAACCGGGCGTCGTGAGAGAAACATAATGGAAAACGTAGTCCACGCCCTTGAGCGCTTTTTCAATATCCACCCGATTGAGAAAATTTCCCGGAAATATCTCTAGTTTCTTTTCCAGTCCTGTCAAGTTGCGGCTAACTCCGTCCGTAAAAAGATCAAAAGCCCTGATCTCGTATTTGCCATCTTTGAGCATGGATTTCGCGAGATTACTACCAAGAAATCCGTCCGCTCCGAGAATCAATATTTTTTCTTTTTTCATAATGTTCAGTTTACTATTTTATCAATTTCGTCGATGCATTGCTGCTGCGGAAATTCGGGCACGAGTTTTCTTGCCCATTTTCCCGCCTCTTCTCCGATTTTTTGCCAGTCATTCCTTTTCTCCCAGGATCGCTCCATGCATTCATCCAAAGCCTTCGCGCTAGGCTCGTCGGTGACGAATCCTGTTTTGCCGTCTTTCACAAATTCAACCATTCCGCCCACCGGAGTCACGATAGCCATTCTATGGCAAAGCAAACCGTCGATGAGCGCGATCGGCATGCCCTCCATTCTAGAAGGGAAAATCACGCCGTGATACTTGATTATTTCTTTGGCTATATCTTCGACATATCCGCAAAAAAAGAAATTTTTGATTCCATGCCCTTTGATGTATTCATCCATCTTGGGACGATCGACGCCTTCGCCGTATGCCATGACTTGCAGCGGCCTGTCTTTCCATTTTTGCATTGCCATCACTTCCAGAAGCATATCCAAGCCCTTGTGGATATAATACAATCGGCCGATATACATAAGTCTATAGATGCCGTCCAATCCGTCCGGCCAAACCAGAGTCTGATTATACGGAACATCAAAGGCATTTCTAATTACGGAAAAATTTTCGACTGTCATGCCGAATATCTTTTCCATGACATCCTTTGCCGGATGGTTGTCGGAAAAAATCATTTTTGATAATTGCAGCAACTCCTTATTCTCGACTATCGCATTTTCATCCGGACCTATGATCTGCAGATGATCTTCAGTAATCAGAGGGATGAAATTCACATAATCAAAACCGTTCGATTGGCACCATTTCATCATTTCTCTCCCTTCAAAAACGTGGCCCTGGGAAATGAAAACCAAATCCGGAGCAAAATCCTCGACAAACTTCTTAACTTCCTTTGATTTGCAATAGTCGGCCATTTCAGGTCTTTCAAGAAGCTGGATGAGTCCTTCGGATAGAATTTCCTTGAGTATTTCCGGCCGCGGCTCATGCTTTTTCATGCAAAGGCCCACCAAAAAATCTCTGCTGGAAAATCCCTGGGCGATTTTCGCGCAGCTGATCTCACTGCCGCCCCACCCGTCATTCGTCGAGAAAAAAAGGATTTTTTTTCGCATTGCTTTCTCGCCGGTTTTAAATTTTCCGATTCTTTCCCGATATTCAGGAAAATGTTCCGTTTCTCTGCCTAAATTGTTCCGGCAGACCAAATTCGTGTGCTCTAATGCCAGGGCAGAACGCCGATCGCTGACACGAAATTTGGAAAGGATAAAATTTTGCACATCAAGCGATTCGGAAACAAGCTGTTTGCCTTTTTCTTCCGTGTTTTTGCCGGATCGAGAAACGACATTGTCCTTATGAAACCGATGGAAATTCAGGGGCGCCGCGCTAAAAGCAATTTTTGAATTTTGCAAAATTTTCACATACGTGAGCCAATCCCCCGCCTGTTTGAGACCTCCGCCGATTTCATCACCAAGCTGCGCGAGCAGATCACGCCGCATCAACGCGGCACTCGCGTTAACAATCGTGTTTTTTATGACAAGATAATTCCGGACTTCGTTCTTGCCGGAATTCACATAGTCATTGCGCCATCGACCTTCCTCGGCCGGAATGGCTTCCAAATATGACAGATACGTCTCCCCTTTCACGCCATGCTCGTCAATTCTCACGGATTGAGAATAAGCCAGCCCGACCTCCGAATCAGCAAATTTTGCGACCATAGTCTCCAAAAAATTCAACTCACAGGAATCATCAGCTTCGGCTATCCAAATCAAATCTCCTTTGGCTTCCCGAACCCCTTTGGCCCATTGGGCAAAAGTTCCCTTATTTTCTTTATTGGCGATAATCTTATGTGGGATATTGGAAGAAGACAGTATCTTTTTTGCCAGTTCGATGCTGTTGTCTTTCGAATTATCATCCAGAAATATTATTTCAAATGGCTTGTATGTTTGATTGATTATGGAATTAAGTCTATCCTCCAAAAACTTTTCATAGTTATAGCTTGGGACCACGACCGAAATTTTGGCGTCCGCTTTTTTTAGATGGCCTTCTTTTTTGCCTGAAAACAAATTTTCATATAATTCTGGAATATCCTTTTCGAGCTGGAGAATTGTATTTTTCGGCATTGTGCCGTTTTTAGCGATTATCATATCCAGCATTTTCTGCAGATCAAGCTCAATGTTGCTCATGTCATGGATTGGGAAATATTTTTGCGAGTCGCGCAGTCTTTCTTCATATACGCCGATATTGGAAAAAAGGATAGGCAAGCCTGAATTAATGCCTTTTGTCAGGGAGTAGCTATAGGTTTCTCCCCATTTATTCAAAAATACCAATCCGTGGATATCATTTTGCTTAAGCAGCGAAAATATCTCGTCTTCGATATATGATCCGTGAAAAACAACTCCTAGTGCTTCCATTTCATTCATCCCAAACACATGATATTGGATGTGATATCCTTTATAATTCTTGATAGAAAACAGTTTTGGATAATAATCCGCCCCCTTATAAACAGTTATATTGTTGATAATTCCGATGTTTATGTTTTTTTCTACCTTGGGAATTTCAAAAATGTCATGAACCTCATAATCAATATGCCTTGATAATTTTGCGTTCTCGAAAACAAAAATGGAATCGAAGATATTTTTGACAAAGTTTGACGGGTATATAATAGTGTCTGCTGCTTTCAATAAATCAAAAGCAGAAGGGCTTAGGGGTAATTTATTATCGTAACTTGAATATATGCCATTATGGCACTGATAGAAATCTATTTTTTTCTTTTGGAGGAAATAAAAATCATGTATGGGGATTACCAGCTTTATTCCATACTTTTTTTTGGCATCTAAAATATCCTCAAATGTAAGATTCGAAAAAAATAGGTACTGAAATAAGAGAACGTCATCTTTTTTGAATAATCTCTTATAGAGATTCAGATCTTCCCTATTTTTTATCGGTACAAATCTTAAGCGATAATTCTCAAAGGCATCAATCAAATCAGCAATATATTTTTTGGCCCCTCCTCCTGGAATATTCGAAACGTAGAAAACGGTTTTAAAGGGGTAATATGCAGGCACATTTTTTACATTAGCGTCCCGTTGAGTAATGCCCTGGGAATATCTCTGCCTGTTGATAATTTCTTTTTTATTCAATACACCTTTTCCGTGAAGAAGGTAATTAAATGTTCTCAAAATCATTCGCTTGGGCCCTTCCTGCTGAAGGGAGGAAGCAGCTTCTCTGTACAAACTAGATAATTTTTTTGAATATTTTTGAAAAAACCCCTTAGTCCTTCCTTTGCAATAAGTAAATTTCTTTTTGAATGGATACTCTTTCAAAAAAATAACGGATTTTCGAAAAAAAACGATCCATCCATATTTTTTTATGACCAGGTATACGGAATGTGGGATATCGGAAAAGCGGATATCCACCGTTCTGATGGAATAATCCTTTTTTTTGTCATACTTTTTTTTGAATAGATTCTTTATTGTCAGAAAAAGATCGCTAAATTTCATTTTATTCCCAATTTACTCTTCAAGCTGATATATCTGTTCCTCATTTTCCAGAATTTGGAAGATTTCATCGCCTTGATTTCTCTTTCCTTTTGCCGGATTTCCCGTTCTTTTTGTTGGATTACCTCCTCTTTTTGTTGGATTACCTGCTCTTTTTGCTTGTTTTTTTCTTTTTCTTCTCTTACTAAATTTTGGTAAGAGACCATCGCTTCTTCAATCTCATACTTGCAGCTGTCAGCTTTTTTCTTCAGCTCTTCTTTCTTTTCTTCGACAGTCGACAAAAGATTCTGAATTTCCTCATACTGCCTTAACCCGTGTAAATAAGCATAATGCATCTGCAAATTCTCCATAATTTCCTTGATCTCAGAACCTTTTTTCTCATCCAGAAACAAGACTCCCAGGCCGTAGGAATGTGAAAATTCAATAAACGAATGATTTTTTTTCAATTCATCCCATAAGCGATATACTCCGAAATCATTTTCTTTCACGAAAACATCATGAAAAAGAATGATGCCATCGTCCTTAACTTTATTTTTCCAAGCTTCGTAATCGTGCTTCACACCTTCGTACGTGTGCAGGCCGTCTATGTGCAAAATGTCAATTGATCCGTCTGCAAAATCGGAAACGGCTTCGTCAAATGTTTTTCGAATTAGATTGATTTTCAATTTTGGATAGCACTCGTTTTTTATTTGCTTAACTGTTTCAAAAACTTTCTCGCCATAAAATCCGGCGTGCTTCTCGCCTTTCCATGTATCAACGGCATTGATCTCGGTGTCGATTTGCTGGTCCTTGACGGATTGTNNGCATAAACATCTGCGTCGATTTTCTGATCCTTGACTGATTGTGCAAATGACCAAAGAGAAGTACCGTAGTGCGTTCCAAGCTCCACGATCCTTTTGGGCTTGATGTTGGCGATCAAATCATAGGCGAAATACTTGTGTCCCACCCAGGGCCATCCAGCATCTTTGAATTTTTCCTCATATTCAAATTTTGGCTGATAGAATTTCCATTCCATATAATTCAATTCCATTTATAATTAAGCTCTACTAATCCTCCCCTTTCATTATTTGAAATCACTTTGAATATTTTTGATTTGTCAACAAAATCATAGGCGATTGAATCGTTTTTACCAAAAATACCTGATTTTATAAAATATGTATTTGTCTTTAATGGAATTGCGATATAATCAACATGAAAATAACCCCTTTCAATATACTTTTTCGCGTCAATTTTATCAATAATTGTATTTATGCCAAAAATATAATTATTTTCTTGGTTATAGATTGCGATGCCAAAATTAATAACAGGAATTTCTTTATTTTTATTAAAATAAATTCTTACAGACATATCATCTCCTGTCTTAAAAATATTTTTCGCATTTCCGTCCTTATCTAAAAACTCTACTTTTGTAATTTCCGCAACTTTATTTTTCCTCTCTTCTTCCTGTCTTTTCTTTTCATCTTCAATTCTCATTTTTTCGTCCTCAAGCTCTTTGCCTTTCATATATTCCAAACCCTTTTCCGCTTTTGCGTTTTTGCGCCTCTCTTCATTAAAAATCCGTTTTTCCTCATCGCTCATATTCTGATAAATGTATTCATTCCCCACTTCTTCCGGATTACCGATCATCTCAATTTTCCCTTCGCGGAGAAGCATGGCGCGGTCGCAATATCGCTGGACGGTGGCAATGTCATGCGTGACGAGAATCACCGTTTTTCCAGCATCTTTGTATTTATTGAATTCCTCCATGCACTTGCTCTGGAAATTCGTATCCCCTACCGCTAGCACCTCATCCATCAGCAGGATTTCCCGATTGGCATGAACAGCCGTTGAAAACATCAGCCGCACCTGCATTCCGGACGAATAGTTTTTCACCTTTTGGTCAATGAAGCGGCGCAGTTCCGAAAATTCCACAATGTCGTCGAATTTTTCGTCAATTTGCTTATGAGAGAGTCCTAGCACCGCTGCGTTGAGATAGACATTGTCCCGCCCGGAGAGTTCCGGGTTGAAGCCGATGCCGAGCTCCAGAAATGGAGAAATCAGACCCTTGACCTTCACCTTGCCTTTGTCTGGAATATATATCCCCGCCAAGATCTTGAGCAGCGTTGAATTACCCGAGCCGTTGCGGCCGATGATCCCGAAAAATTCCCCTTTTTTCACCTCAAAACTGACGTCGTCCAGCGCTTTGAATTCTTCGTATCCATTGGAGTGAAAGAGGTTCACGAAAGCCCCCCGAATCGTCGAGATTTTCTCATGAGGAATGCGGAAGGTTTTGGAGACATTTTCGACTTTTATGGCTGTTTCCGCCGACTTGCGGTTTTCTTCAATTTGGTTAATTTTCTTGTCCCTTTCCATGTTTACCACTATAGCCCATTTAGGTCTTTTTTTCAATCCCTTGATACAATTAGACACCATTTTGGAGATATGCTAATATATCTGATAAGCTTATGCAAAAAAGAAAAACAAAGAACATGGTATTCATATCGCTTATCATCGCATTTTTCATTTCGGCGTTTGGTATTTTTTCCTTTTCTCAAAATATTGCCCAGGCCAAATCATCCGTCACGAAATGGCAGAAAAAACTTATAGCAATGGGTGTGGATCCGGCTCTTTATCAGGCTTGTCTTCCAAAAGTCAGCCGGGCGGAATATATAAGAGTGATGAAGCTTGCAGCGGGCTCTGGAACGGAAAAGCCTGCAACGGATACGTCAGGATCGCTCGGGCCGGAAATCTCGGTGGGGCTGTGGAACTTTTCAAAATCCGACACTTTCAAGATCGATGCCAACAAAGGCTATAATATAAAAAACAGCGATGGAAACGTCATCGCCCAAGTCGCGGCCGATTCGACCACCAAAGTGGAATATGACGACGATGGCGATCTGAAGGTTTCCGGCTCCATTGCTTCGACAACGGTTTCGGACAAAGTTCTGTTTGACGCCACCGACGGCGACAACTCCACGCTCATATTCAATACGCATAAGCCTGGTGATGACTATGACCATTTTAGAGGCAAGATCGAAGTGAATTATTATCACGGGGACGATATTTATAGCGGCAGTTCCAGTTCGGTCACTCAGATCTGGGTCATCAACAAGCTTCCGCTCGAGCAGTATGTCTGGGGAATGGGAGAAACCACCGGAACCGGAGACACCGACCATGTGCGGGTGATGACGACGATTTTTCGAACTTATGGGGACTGGTATATCGAGAATGCCACGAAATATAAGCCCTTGGGATTCAAGATCCGCAGCGATTCCGGCTCCCAGATATACGGCGGATACGACTGGGAGAAGGATCATCCGAAGATCAAAAGCGCGGCCGGAGACACTCGCGGAAAGATCATCAAATACAAAGGCGAGGTGGCGCTCACTCCCTATTGTTCCTATACCAACGGAAAAACAATAGATTATCCCGGCCATGATTATCCCTATCTCAAATCGGTGAAGGATCATAGAAAAGGAATCATCAAAAGCCTCAAGCCCGGAGACAATGGAAATCATATGTGGGGACTTTCCGCTCACGGCGCGCTGGGCTTTGCTGAGGACGGCAAGGCATGGGATTGGATCTTGAAGTATTATTATACGGGCGTGAAAATCGAAGGCTCTTATTAGGCTTATGAAAAAATCGAAAATAATCTTGCTGGTCATTTTTGCGGTCGTCGCCTTGGCCATTCTTTATTTTGCCTTTGGCGTGGTCAAAAAACGCTATTTTGGCGCTGGAAAAACAACCACTATAATAAACAGCGACACGCAAAACCAAACGGACAATCAGACTGGCAATCCTTCGACTGATCAGTCTGGCGATAATCAGGAAACCACAACTCCCGATATCAATAATACCGCCCCGGGAGACGGCCGGCCAAATGTTCAAAACGCAGATTGCGACAACGATTGCGCAAACTTCAAGGGGAGTCCCGATAATCTGAAATACTGCCAGGAAGTTTGCGGAGATATACCCGTTACGAAGAAAGATTCTGAAAGCCAATGTGAAAATCTCTCGGGACTCGAGAAAGACAGTTGCTGGCGAGACCTCGCGGTTTCAAAATTGGACAGCGACCTGTGTGACAAGATTGGCGACGCCAAACTCAAAAAAGTCTGCAAAAACCGGGTAGTCGAAGAACTTTTGAATTAGAAATATACTTTTTTTTATAGTGTTAAAAATTTCGAAAAAGACCTGCTTGAGCGGGTTTTTTTGGATTTTGCCAATTTTAAAGGGGGCGGCAGAAATCTGTCCGTCCCCTTTTCTTTCCAACAGAACATGCTTATGCGCTGCCTTCTTCAACTAAGTCTATGGCAAAGCCTATTTCTTTCCTTCTTTGCCGATAGGCACTTACGATCTCCCTAAGAGCGCTTTCCACCAGTTCGATAATGACAGGTTGGGCAAGCACCCTGACCGGAACGGAATTTTTGTCCTTAAAATATTTTGGATCAAAAATCTTGAGGATGTCTGCTTTCCTTTGAGGTAAAAAAGGGAAACTCACCTTCAAATCCTCAACCGACCCAAGAGAAATGTAATAGTGTGGGGGAATATAATACGAAGATCCCCCCGTCCCAAGCTCGTTTTCGAAATAGCCGATCGCAAGTTCTTGCCCATTGAAAAGAGGGGTAATTCTAACCGCCAGCTGCTCTAAAATTCCCATAATATTCTGGTTCTTCGCCATCGGCCACCTTCCTTGAGAAATTTGTCATACCTTGGAATCCAAGGTTTATTGATTTGTTTGTTAAAGTTGTTTTTATATTATAAATCTTTTCGCGATATAAGTCAATAGAAAAAGCCCTCTTTCTTTAAGGCACTTGAATTTTATACCTTCAATTAATTCTTCAACTCACTGATGCTCGCGATCAGTATCTCAGCGGCCAAAGGATCAACATTTTGTGGCGAATTTTTCCTGATGTGAGCGATCAGGTGATCGCAATGCCCTATAACCTCCTTTTGGTGTTTATCGTATGTTTTTTGGCTTATTTTGGATTTTTCGAGAAGCATTTGCTGTCTCTTGAGATGGACGCGAATGTTCCCCATCCAGCCGAGAAGATAATCCCTTTCGCCCTTTTTCCTGATGAGCTTTGTTTTGAAATAATTGCGGACCGAATTTTTGAGGTTGTCCAGTTGCCCTATTTTAGGCCGGGATCCGAATGGCTGCGGGGATGCATCAACAGCAGGCTCGACTTGAGTTTGAGCGTCTGTGAGAGCAACTTTGGGCACTTCGGCGTTTGTCTTCTCTTCTTCCTTCTTTTTGGAGAGAAGAGTCAGCGGTTCCACTTTTTTGACACTGTCGCCGGAAATCTCGATCTTATTTTCTTCTTGAACCTTTGGCACGGCCGTCCCCGTGATCGTCGCCGTCGATTCCGCGGCTCCTTGCGAGCTGCTTTCGTCTTGCGTGATCTTTGTTGTTTCGATCGTATATTCTCCCGTCCCCGTCCCCTCCGCCAAAACTTTATATTCCCCGTCTTCGGGATTGGGAATGGTGATGAATTCTTGGTCGGTGTCAAAACCCGAATAGAAAGCGCCGGGAATCTGGTCAAATTCCGAACCATTGGCAAAATTTTTGCCGATTTTCTGGCCACTCGGAGATTGGATTTGAATGTCAACGGGAGAATGAACAAGGATCAGGAGAATGTTGGGTATAGAAGTATTCTTTATCTCGTTCGTTGGTGTTTTTCCGGTCAGAATTTCGAGGATGTCCTTTTGGGCGTCGGTAGGAAGCGCGTTGTGCTCGAATGGCAAAGCGATTGTCCGATTGGCGGGAATCGAAATGCTTTCGGCGGAGATGAGAGGGACGGTGCCGTCGCCGTCGCTTTTTTTCATTCCTTCCCCAATCAACGGAATATTATATCCTTGTGGATAACCGTGCTCCCAAATTCCACCTGCCCCGACATTGTTTATAACATTAAAACCCGAAATCGTTGTTGTCGACCTATTTTGCTTACCAATAATTTTCGTAGTCTCAACATTCTCGAGTAATTTAACTTTAGATTGGTCATTCAAACTTTCCAGAAATTCATTCCGCGGATAATTGTTAGGATAACTTTCGCGCAAAGCAGAATCATTTTCAGCGTCGTAGAGATAATTATAGACCGGCAGAAGCTCTTTTGCAGATACAATCGGTCTTCCCTGAATATAATCGAAAATGCTGGAATAGCCATAATAACCATTTTCTTCCGCCTCATGCTTAAAAATAGACTTAAACAAATATGCCCAAGGTCCGTCAAACTCGCCTGCCTCCCACGTAAGATAATCTTTCGGCGCTCCCAAATTCGGAGTACCAACGGTGATCAGTTGGTCAACGTCGTTATCATAATAGCCGGACTCGATATATTCTCTGGCCAAAAGACCACCCATTGAATGCGCGACAATATCCACTTTTGCCTTATGAGTCAGGTTTTTTATCTGCTGGATCTTTCCCCGGAGAGCCACGGCGTTCACTTTGTTGCTGTCCCGCCATTCATAGGGAAAAGTGAAAAGATCCTCTTCCGGAATATACCCGGCGTTTTCGAATTCGGCGTAAAGATTGTCGTAGGTGTGAAGAATAGGATCGAGTTGCCACTCCCCGTCTTTTTTCCAGGATCCCAAAATCCCGGGAATGATTATCACTGGATCGCCGATATGAGCAGGATCTTGCTTGAGCCACGGATCAAACGAAACTTGCCCTATGGCGGAATTTCCTTTGCCACTAGGATTGTTTTCGTTTTGCGGGCCGGATGCGTCTCCCCACCAATTATTTTTCGCATCAATCGCTCCCAGAGCCGGATTGGCGCTATTGATCCCTTGAGCACCAAACTTGTTTTGGAAAATGGCATTGTTGGATATTTTGGCTTTTCTCGTTGAAGCTTGGACCAATATTCCGGTTTGGTTTTCCGCTATAATGTTGTTCTCAATGACCGGTTCCGCGTTATAGACCAGGATCCCATAGCCGTTTTCCCTAAGCTCGCATTTTTTTACGGTTCTGTTCTTGTAATAATTATTTGACGAAGAAATCGAGATTCCAAAATTCGAATACCGTATCGCGGCGTTTTCGACATCGAGAATTTTATCCTCAGACGGATTGAAATTCAATGACGTCCAATCTCCTGTGTGAGGCTTATAATATCCATGATCATCATCTGTGTCGCCGCCGACTGCATCGTCGCGAAGGGACGTAAAAATCACTTTCTCTTCCGAAGTCCCATTAACAAAAAGATCGCTCTGGATATTGAGCCCGTCATTGCTGCCGGTGCCGAACTTCACGATGGTTCCGGCTTCGATGGTGAGCGGCGCTTTGATCTTTACCTGTCCCAGGACAATATAGGGGCTGTTTCCTTTTGTCCACGTCGTCGGCTGATCGATTGAATACATAACCATCGTCGGACCGGCCGCTTTGGACGGATACAAAAAGAGCTGAAAACAAAATATTAAAAAAGCCAGACAAAATGCCGGCTTAGTCCTCCTCATTTTTTTGATTTATTTTTAGGCTTATAAAAATAATAAATTAGCAAAATATTAAGAATGGGCCAGATGAAAAGCGAGAAATATCCGAGCCATTTTATTCCATAATAGTCAAACAATTCAGAACGAGTAAATATATCCATCAAGAAGACCAGATTTCCCAAAATAGAAAAAATCATCACCGATAAGAGTTTCAATCTTGTGACTGCTAGAACAACAAGAGAAATAACAAACGCTACAATTAGCAAAAAAATAGTAATATTAAGATCCATAGTCGAGCTTCCAAAAAACATATTTTTTTATTTTAATTATTATCCCCTACCAACATCGGCTGTTGATAAATTATTATTTTTACGGCACTCGGAAAACAAGGATGGTCTTCCCTACTCTTGCGACCAGATCGTCCTTAAGTATGGTATATTTGTGCTCCGGGGGGATGTTGTCCGACGCGATGTTGTTCATATATTCGAAGATAGACACGGCGACGAAAGTTCCTTCCGGAGGAAGTTTGCCCTCGTCTTGAAGATTGAAGAACTTTTGGTCGTCGCCGAGATAATATTTGAGCGGCACGTCGGCGAATATCTGAGTGTAGACTCCCTTGATATTTCGCTCCCGCAGCCATTCGCCCAATCGCCGCACGTCCGATCCGCCCCAGTCATAATTGGAATCCGTCGCGACCTTGTATCCGTTATCCGTCCCGCCGGCGAAAACATTATAATATTCAAGATAATAAGGAAAAGAACAAAAAACCGAGATCGCCATCAGAACCGAAACGACCAGAAAGAGATGTTTCAACCGGATCTTTTTCCAAATGCCCTGCTCCCAGAAAGAATTGGCGCCTTTGCCGGTAAGAAGCGCGGCGCACAGAATGACCGGCATAATATGGCGGAGACCAATCTGGAAAGTGGAAGAGAAAGTGACGATCATATAGCAAAAAGCGAACACGAACAGCAAAAATGCCAGTGGATTAGCGATAAAATCGCTGAAGCGGTCCTTCCAACGGTCTTTTTTGGAGAATAGTCCGGCAAGCAAGATCAAGAGCGCCAACAAACTGAAAAAATGCAGTCCCGGAGGGAGTTTTGCGAGATAGAGCACCGGAAAATACCAGCCGCCGGCGCCTTCGTTGCCATAGACGTGGCCAAGGAAATAGGTGTTTTGGGCGGACACGACCACCCGGCTCATAACCATGAAAACACCATTGGCATATTCGGCCAGGCCCTTGAGA
Organism: Candidatus Moraniibacteriota bacterium; assembly: GCA_003157295.1. Classification (GTDB taxonomy): domain Bacteria; phylum Patescibacteriota; class Minisyncoccia; order Moranbacterales; family UBA11712; genus Fen-1326. The sequence goes on from PMJF01000028.1 coordinate 16,151, forward strand.
AGAGGATTAGAATATACCATCAGCTCCAGAATCTTATGCCCGACGGCCGGCAATTGTTCCTCGGGATAATTATCGTTGATCTTCTGCACCAGAACGGAATCCTCCATTTTGTAGACATGAAATGCATAGAAAACTGAAATGAAAACCAGCGCTGTGAGGACAATGGCCGAAAAAGCGAAAAAATACTTCAGAATACTGCCTATTTTTTTCCGGTCCGGAATTTGAACGGTTGAAATGAAAACCAATCCGCCGAGAAACAGCGCCGGCACGAGAACCACTGATGAAAATTTTGAAAGAAGCGCCAAAGCCAAAGTGACCGAAGCCAGCCAAAAATAGCGGGATTTTTTTTCATAAGTGGCATAATTTTTGAGATAAAGCGCGAAACAAACGACGGCGATCACACTCAAAACCGCCGACATAAAATCAATGACGACAAAAGAGCCGTGGGCAATGGAAAACTGCGAAACTGCAAAGAAAAAAAGCCCAAGCAAAGCCGCTCGTTCGCTCCATATTTTTTTGAGCAGCCAAAAAAGAACGAAAAGCAGAAATGTGTTGGCGAGTATCACTGTGAGACGCGCCCAAAAAGCGATCTTGTCCGGATCGTTCTGCGGATTGAATAAATACATCGTTCCGAAATGATCCTGATTATTCTGCCATTCCAGAGCTTTTGGAAAAGTTGCGTTCCTGAAAGGAAATTCAGCGCGATGATAATCAGGCGGCAGATTTTCCTGATTAGTGATTTCCGGAAAAACAGGGCGGGCGGCCAGCTCCCCCAGCCCGGCGATGTCTTTCACCAGGGGCGGGTGTTCGGGATTGAGAAAATAGCGGTTGGTCTTGAGATAATAATATCCGCTGGCGATATGGGGAATCTCGTCCGCCAAGATCCCGTTACCCGAGTATTTGAGGTTTTTCCAACTGAAACCGGCGCTCGAAAAAAGCGCCAGAAAGAAAAAGACAAGGCAGATCACGAAAGCTGAAATTTTGTATTTGTGTTTTAACACTATTTTTTAAATATTTTCGGCTATTTTCGGTTCAAGCTTGCGGAAAATAAGGAGAGCCACAAAGAAAACTGCGATGATGATCGTCGTGAAGACGGCGTTTTGCCAAAGTGGCGGATAATGGTGTTCCGTGAGCGCCATTTTTGTGAAATGAATGATATACCCGATCGGATTGGCTAAAAGAAACTTTTGATATTTGTCAGGAATGATCTGCAAAGGATAGACGATCGGTGAGCCATAAAAGAGGGCTTGGACGGCCACTTCCCATATCTGGGAAAGGTCCCGGAATTTCACATAGAGCGGCGCGGCAATGAAGGCAAAAGAAAGGATCAGGATAAATGTCAAAAGGATAAAAAAGGCAAACATCAGAATCGCCGGAATGCACGGCCAAAATCCGTACCAGGTAAAAAAAACAGCGATGATAATCAGATTCATCGCGAAAATGAGAGAAGCGTTCAAGGTGGAAGCGAGAACAATTGTCCAGCGCGGAACGTATATTTTGGTCACGAGCGAGGCTTTTCCCATCAAAGAATTGAGCCCGGCCATGGTGCCTTCGGAAAAAAAATTGAAGAGCATGATGGAAGTGAGGAGCTGAAGAGAAAAATGCTGAATGCCGGAGTTCCTCGGATTGAAGATCGTTGAGAAGACAAAGTTGAGGATCAAAAAGGTGAGAAGAGGTTTCAAGAGCGCCCAGACGTAGCCCAAAAATGATCCGTGATAACGCAGCTTAAAATCAGTGCGGGCCAAGGCCCAGACCAATTCCCAATAATTTTCGTGCCTTTTGGCCATTATTATCTTTATGTTGAGGAATTTTCTGCGCTGGAGTAGGCAAAAAGCTCCCGTTTAGCAGAAACTCTTTGCGGCTGACTGATTCCGTCTCCCAGCTTTGAAAACCCGAAATAGGCCGCTGGGCGAAATTTAACTTAAACCAAATCCTGCAGAGGAAACTTGAGTCCGCGCTTGAAAAACTGAACTTCGGTGTCTTCAAGATCAAACATTTTCTTGAAGTAACTGATTATTGCCTCTTTATCCATATCGCTCTTGCAGGTGTAAGCGTCGATGCTTACAAACCTTTTTTTGGGGAAAGTGTGGATGCTGATGTGCGATTCTACGATCATCACGAAGCCCGAATATCCGCCGCTGTCTTTGATGTTTCTCGGCTCGGCGTATTTTACCACTGGCTCCGTCATTCGCTCCATCCCCAGTTTATCCGTAAGCTCGATCAGCGCTTTTTCGACTCGCTGAGGGTCATTGAGCTTTTCCGGACTTCCCCCGTAACCATCAAGGGTAAGGTGTACCCCAAAGGTGCAGGTTTCCCCGCCCCCTTTCTTTACGTTTTTCATTTTTTGTTGTTTCGACTTTTGGCTTAATTATTAAATTTATTTCCCTGTGAAAAAATTTTCAACAGGGTAAATTCCAATAATATTTTACAAAAAATATTCTTCCGGCGCAATAGCTTTTCAAGGCTTATTCTTTCTCCTTCTTTTCTTTTCCGCTCGTGGTTTTTTTCTTCGGCTTCTTGGCAATTTTCACGGCCTCTTTCCCCTTATAGAATCCGCAATAAGGACAGGACTCGTGAGTCTTTATCATCTTCTTGCAATGCGCGCAGGAAACCAAATTTTTTTTCAAAATTTTGAATCTGGCGCGGGCGCGATCTCTCCTTCCTTTCGTGTGATGCTGTTTTGGTACAGACATAAATTTCGGAATTTATCAAAAATTATTCTTACTAATATTGATTGTAGATTTTTTGAAAAGTTTGTCAATAGCAAAATTGGAAAAAATCAAACTGATCCTTTCCGAACGAGCCGAAATGATCTTCGATGCGCCTCTGACGGTCCGTATTTCGCGATCATTTCAAAATGAAATTTCGTTCCGTATCCTTTGTGCTTCGCGAATCCGTAATCGGGAAATTTTTCGTGCCAATCCGTCATCATCCGGTCGCGAGTCACTTTGGCGATGATCGAAGCGGCGGAAATAGAAAAAATATGGCGGTCGCCGGCAATGATATTTTCCTGCCGGATGGAAATATTGGGAAGCGGGCTTCTTCCGTCCACAAGGATCACATCTATATCCTTTCTGGACTTGCGCTTCAGGTCGGAAAGAGCCTTTTTCATGGACAAAAATGAAGCTTGGAGGATGTTTATCCGGTCCACGGTCAAATGGTCGCACCAGCCCATCCCCCACTCGAAATGTCGGGTAATGAAATCGTAGGCAAGTTCTCGCTGCTTCGAAGAAACGGTTTTTGAGTCACGGATCAATTTATACTCCGGCGCCGTTTGGAGGCTTTCTATGAGATCAGGAAGCACGATCACCGCTCCGGCCACCACCGGTCCGGCGAGAGGTCCGCGCCCGGCTTCGTCCAATCCGGCAATCCTCTGGAGCCCTTGGTTCCAATAATATTCTTCCTTTTCGAGGTGTGGATAAATCATTTGTTGCTTTTTATGCTTTGCTGTATTATATAGCTAATAAATATTTAATCAAAATAAAGTGAAAACAAAAAAGATAACTGCCGTAGCTTTGGCCGGCTGTCTGGTTCTGTTTTTTTTCGCGACCGTGAATCCAGCAGCGCAGGCGGCGGCAAAAAACAAAACCGTAAAAGATATGATCGTGAAAAGCACTGATGACAGCAAAGAAACGATCAAGGCTGTGAAGGACGGCGACACCTATACAATAGACGCTTCGAGTGCCACAATGAAAAAGGAGAGCAAGGGCAGCAAGAGCATGAAATTTTCAGATCTGAAGGATGGAGATGTTATCAACGTGAAAGGTTCTTTTGATGATAGGGATGTGACCGCCACCGAAGTTCGGGATCTATCGACCACCAAGTCGGCCAGTTTTTACGGAGTGGTAGAATCGATCAGCTCAGCCACCCAAACGGTCAAGATCGTCTCGACCAAGCGGGGCAAGATAACGGTCGCCATTTCGAAATCAACCAAAATCAAATATGACGGGAAGAAAAGGAAATTCGCGGACATTCGCGATGACGACAAGGTTCTGGTGACCGGAAACTGGAGTTCTTCCAAAAAAACCATTACCAAAACGAAGAAATTCTATATTCTTGTAAAAGATGATTATAGCAAGCTGGACTGAGCCAGTATTTAGTATCTGGTATTTGTTTATATTTAACGAATTTTAAAAGGGGCAAAGCGATTATGCGGAGCCCTTTTTTTATATCCGCAATTAAGCTATAATACAGAAAAAGACAATCCAAATCCTTAAGGAGGTTTTTGTTTTTAGTATGGAAGAAAATAAGCCAAACAAAACTAATTTCGTCCATCTGCACGTCCATTCCCACTATTCCCTCCTGGACGGACTCGCCAAAATCGACGATCTTCTTGACCGTGCCAAAGAGCTCGGCATGGACGCGCTGGCGCTCACCGACCACGGGGTGCTTTATGGCGCCATTGAATTCTATCAAAAAGCGAAAGACCGGGGTTTGAAGCCGATCATCGGCTGCGAGATGTATATGGCGCCGAACGGCCGGAAAAACAAACGTCCAAAAATTGACGATGCCCGAAATCATTTGATCCTGCTCGCTAAAAATGAAAAAGGATACAAAAATTTGATGAAATTGGTTACCATCGCCCATTTGGAGGGATTTTATTATAAACCGAGGATCGACAAGGAAATTTTGCGGCAGCACTCCGAGGGACTGATCGGCCTCTCGGCTTGCATTGAAGGCGAGATCCCCTCTCTGATCCTCAGCGGAAAAAGAGAGGAAGCGGAAAAAGCCGCCCTTGAATATGAAGATATTTTTGGCAAAGGCCATTTTTATCTCGAGATCCAAGATCACCCCAAATTTCCAAATCAGAAGATCGCGAGCGACGCCTTGATAGAAATATCCAGAAAAACCGGCGTGCCGCTCGTTGCCACCACTGATCTTCATTATGTCAATCTTGATGACGCGCCGATCCAGGATATTTTGCTTTGCGTGCAGACGAACCGCAAGGTCACCGAAGCGAATCGCATGAATCTGATGGATTTCGAGCTTCATATGCGAAGTCCCCAGGAGATCCAGAAAGGCTTTGGACATATTCCTGAAGCCATTGAAAACACGGTCAAGATCGCCGAAATGTGCGATCTGGAAATAGAACTTGGCAACACAAAACTTCCCTTTTACACCGTTCCGGAAGGGTATACTCCCGATTCTTATCTTTTGAAGCTTTGCGAAAAAGGCCTTGCGCATAGATTCGGAAAAGATATAACAAAAGAACATCGGGACCGAATGGATTTCGAACTTTCTGTTATCGAGAAGACCGGATTCGCCTCTTATTTCCTCATCGTCCAGGATTTTGTGAATTGGGCGAAAGAAAAAGGAATCGTGGTCGGTCCGGGAAGAGGAAGCGCCGCCGGAAGTTTTGTTTCCTATCTTCTTAGTGTCACCAACATCGACCCCATCGAATACAATCTTCTTTTTGAAAGATTCCTGAATCCGGAAAGAATTTCGATGCCGGATATAGATCTTGATTTCGCGGACACCCGCCGTGACGAAGTTTTGGCTTATGTAAGGGAAAAATATGGCAACGACCACGTCGCTCAAATAATCACATTCGGAACCATGGCGGCTCGCGCGGCCGTTCGCGATGCCGGACGGGCTCTCGGCTATCCTTATGATTTCTGCGATAGGACCGCAAAGCTCATTCCGGCCAATATGACCATCAAGGACAGCGTGGCAGGTGTTCCGGAGCTGGCTAGCCTGTATAACGCCGATCCGGCCGCCAAGAAGCTCCTTGACAGCGCTGCGCGTCTTGAGGGCGTCTGCCGGCACGCTTCGATGCACGCCTGCGGAGTGGTGATCACGCCGGAACCGGTCGTGAACTATTCTCCTTTGCAATATGTTGCCGGCGACACGGAAAACGTCGTGACCCAATATTCAGCCTCGACCAAATCCAGCTATGTAGAAAAGATCGGCCTTCTCAAAATGGATTTTTTGGGTCTCAAGAACCTGACCATCATCCAGAACGCCATCAAGATCATCGAAAAAACGAGGAACGTGAAGATCAATATTGATGAAATCCCTTTTGATGACAAAAAATCCTATGAACTTTTGCAAAGCGCTCTCACGACCGGCGTCTTTCAGCTGGAATCGGGCGGAATGAAAAGATATCTCAAACAGCTCAAACCCACGACCTTTGAAGATGTGATCGCGATGGTGGCTCTTTACCGCCCCGGTCCGATGGATTGGATCCCCGATTTCATTTCCCGAAAACACGGCCGAAAGAAAATAACCTATGTTCATCCAAAGCTAGAGCCAATCCTCAAAAACACCTACGGAGTGGCCGTGTACCAAGAGCAAGTGATGCAAATTTCCCAAGCCTTGGCCGGCTTTTCCCTCTCGGAAGCTGATATTCTGCGAAAAGCGATGGGAAAGAAGATCCCGGAGCTGATTCGGGAAGAAAAGATAAAGTTTATCAACGGCTGCCTCGAAAATGGCATTGAACGGAAAATTGCGGAAAAGGTTTTTGCTTTTATCGAACCGTTTGCGGGTTATGGGTTCAACCGCTCCCATGCCGCTTGCTACGCCCTCATTGGGTACCAAACCGCTTATCTCAAATCCCATTACCCGACCGAGTTCATGGCGGCGCTTTTGACCGCCGACCAGCAGGATATCGATCGGATCGCGATCGAAGTGGAAGAATGCCGCATTATGGGGATCGAAGTTCTTCCTCCGAACGTCAACGAAAGTTTTGTCTCTTTCACGGCTATCTCAAAGACCGGAGTAAAGGATAATATCCGTTTCGGATTGGGTGCCATCAAAAACGTCGGGAAAAATGTGGCCCGCATTATCGTGGAAGAAAGAAAACAGAACGGCAAGTTCAAGAGCCTCACGGATTTCATCGAAAGGATCCAAACCAAAGATCTCAACAAAAAATCGCTCGAGAGTTTGGCCAAGGCCGGCGCGATGGACGAATTGGGCGAACGTAACCAGCTTTTGGCCAATGTCGAGAGTATTCTGAATTATTCGAAAGATTTTCAGCGCAACCTTGCTTCCAATCAGATCAGCCTCTTCAGCTCAGACAGCGCTTCAATGAAACTGCCCGAAATCAGCCTCGCTCCGGCCGAACCGGCAAAAAAGATGGAAAGGCTCTCCTGGGAAAAAGAGCTTCTTGGGCTTTATATAAGCGATAATCCACTAGAGGAATATCTTGATTTTTTTCGCCATTTCTCCACGCCGGTTTCCCAGATCGACCAGAGTCAAGTCGGACAAACCGTTACCATCGGCGGAATAATCGACAAGATAAAAAAGATCTTTTTGAAATCGCAGAAGAATATGGCCTTTGTCAGCCTTGAGGATGCCAGCGGGCAGAAAATGGAGATCATTGTTTTCCCGAGAGTCATGGAACAATACGGAGCGCTTTGGCAGGAAGGAAACGTCGTTCTCGCAACTGGCAAGATCTCCGACAAAGATGGGACGCTCAAACTGCTTTGCGATGAGGTTCGGAAAGTCAGCCAGGATGAGATCGAACGATATGAAGCGCTGGAAAAGCAAAGAAAAACGGAGGTGGAGCACGAAAAAAATTCAAGGCATATTGTCATCAGCCTTCCGGAAAGCGCCAGTTCCGAGCTTCTCCGGGAAGTTTCCGCGATTCTGGGAGAGGCCGACCGGGGCGAATCAAAAATTTTTCTGGAGCTTGGCAATGCCGCTTCCAATTCTCCCAGCCGTCTTGAAACGCCTTTTCGGATAAGTTACACTGAAGAAGTGGCGCGAGCGCTGGAAAAAGCGATCAAGGAGATCAAAATAAGAATTATTTAAAGGATCCTGAAGCAATATTTATGCACTTAGGCAC
>PMJF01000022.1 GCA_003157295.1 Candidatus Moraniibacteriota bacterium
AACAGAAAGGGGTCAGACAATGGAGACGGACAGGGTTCGCTGACACCTCTCAAAAGTCCACTTTTTTCTAGCTTAACTCTCTTGGCCATTTTGAAAACCTCCAGCTATGAGATAGCGGCTCCCCGCTTGACTTCCAACTCTACTTAATATTTAAGGAACTTAGTATTATATCACTTTTTTCGATGCATGTCAATCCAGAGGCGAATTAAGCTTAAAAGCAGCCTTTCGGCCTTCTGGAAAATTTTTCTGGCAGGGCAAGGAATTTTGTGAGATAATACAAATATAATTTAAGATTACCAATCCTAAATTTCAAATCAATTTTAAATTACTAAAAAGCCGAATTTTAAAACTTTTAAACAAATATTTATTAAGCATATATTTTATGTTAGAAAAGACATTTGAATATCATGAGGGATTTCGAGTTGAGAAAGCGAAATATTTCGAAGCCTATACTGACGAAGAAACAGGTAAAATGAATCAAAAAGAGTTGAAGGAACAGCTGGAAATAGAAGTAAAAAGGTATCATGCGATACAAAACCAGATTAAAGACAAACAGGATAACATCAAATTATTTCAGGGCCCTAGTGATTCGAGGGTTAATCTTGACGGTGAAGACATAAATAGGTTGGAAAGGGAAGAAGATTTGCGCGCAAATAACATTGTTAAATTATGCAATCGGCTAAATATTGAAATGATAGATTTACGGTCAAAGGAAGTGACGGAAGGAAGAGAACAAAAAACAATGGAAATTAAAAAAGCGGCTTAAGAAAATATTCATAAATTATGTCGTCAACAAAATACTTTACTGCGGAAGAGGCAAAAAAAATCGGTGAACAGTTGGGGATTGACTGGAGCAAGTTTGATATCGAACAATTCCGGATGGGCATGGACGTGGAGCTTGAGCACGGAACGATCGATCCAAACACCAACGTTACAAATGACGACCCTTTGATGACCGGGAAAATCGCTTTGGCGCATCTCAATGAGTTTCCGGATTATTATACTCGTCTCGCGGTGATGGAAGAGGAAGCGGAAAAAGCGCTAAATCTTTAGCCTTAAATTCTATGAAAACGATCAAATTCATGCACGCTATCGCGATTATTGCGGCGGTTGGAATAATCGCAACTCTGATCTTGGTGGGTCTTAGTAATTTTCAATTTCCACTTCCGGACGGATTCAAACCCAATATTTCTTCCCAATCTCCATCCACCCAATCCAGCGGACTGACCAGTATCCAACATTTTTCTTCCGAATCGGATTTCAAAAAATATCTGGAAAAAGGGAAAAACTTTTCGAGCTTCAGCACTTCCCGGATGCTGGGCGGAATGAGCGGAGCGCAAATGGCGCCAATGGCCCAAACAAATTTACCCACAGCGACAGGGTTGAGCCAGAAAGCGTCCGATGGTCTCGGAGGCGGAGAACCTGAGCGGGTTTCCGAAACTAATGTGCAGGTAGCCGGAATTGACGAACCGGATATCGTAAAAACGGACGGAGAAGATATTTTTTTCTCGAGTCCCCAGCCGGAGATAGTGCCGATGATAAAAAGCGGTGCTGTTTGTGTTCCGGGAAACATGGGAGGGTGCGTGACGCCGCCAAGACAAACTGGAGAAATCGACAGCATAAAAGCTTTTCCGATTGATGCTCTCAAATCTGAGGGAAAGATCGAAGGAAGCGGCAATCTTCTTCTCAAGAATAATATCCTGGCGGTCATCCCCGAAAATAGTTATCTCGGCGGGCAAAACAAGATAGTGGGGTATGATGTCAGCGATCCTAAATTGCCTAAAGCCAAGTGGAGCGTTGAGCTCAAGGACTCAAGCCAGATCTCGTCCGCCCGGCTTTATGGAGACAAGATATATTTGGTCACGAAAAATATCATCAAGCCTGAGCATCCGTGTCCTTTCGAGCCTATGGCCGTGAACGGCAAAGCCTTCTCTGTCAGCTGTATCGAGATTTATCATCCAGTCGCGCCGATTTCGACGGATATCACGTATACCGTGACGGCTCTCGACATAAGCACCGGCGAAGCCAAAGACACAACGACTTTTGTCGGTTCTTCCGGGGATTCGGTGGTCTATATGTCACCGAACGCAATTTACGCGACCTATTATTATTCGGGTGATTTCATAAAATTCGCGGCCGATTTTTTTAATGATAATAAGGATTTTGTGCCGGACTGGGTGAGTGAAAAAATCAACAAACTAGAGGGGTATGATCTGAGCGTCAGCGCTAAAATGGCCGAATTTTCAGATGTTCTTGAGCGGTATCAAAATTCTTTGAACAGTGATGACCGGATGAAAACAGAGAACGAATTGAGAAACCGCATGGAAAAATACTTCGCCGACCACAAAAGGGAGCTGGAGAAAACCGGCATTGTGAAAATATCGGTTGACGGCCTCAATGTCGAGGCGAGCGGCGCCGTTCCCGGAAAGCCGCTCAATCAGTTTTCGCTGGATGAGTATCAGAACCATTTGCGAATCGCGACGACTGTTGGATCTGGCTGGTGGGGTTTCGGTTTTGGCGGAACGCGGGACAGCGCCAACGATGTTTATGTCCTTGACGGAGAATTGCGGACAACCGGATCAGTCACGGATCTAGGGGTGGAGGAAAAGATATATTCCGCCAGATTTATTGAAGACAAGGGGTATCTGGTCACTTTTCGCCAAACGGATCCATTTTTCGTTCTGGATCTGTCTGATCCCGCTAATCCCAAAAAATCCGGGGAGTTGAAGATCCCGGGATATTCGTNNAAAGATAAGATTCTTGGGATCGGACAAGAAGACTCGAGGGTGAAAGCCACATTATTTGACGTGAGTTCGCCGGAAAATCCGAAAGAACTTTCAACTTATAAGCTTGATGAATATTGGACAGAAGCAGCGAACGACCATCACGCCTTTCTCCTGGATGGCAAACACGAGATTTTCTTTTTGCCTGGATCAAAAGGCGGATACGTTTTCTCTTACGCGAACAGCCAGTTGAAGCTCGTGAAGACGGTGGCCGACATTCAAGCTCACCGGGCAGTCTATATCAACGATTATCTTTATATAATAGGTACGGATAGAATAGTGGTTCTGGACGAGAAGAATTGGGAAAAAGTAGGGGAGCTAGAACTATAAAGTTTGGAGCATTTCGGAACACTTTATGTTAGGAAAAATTAATGCTCGACAAAAACAATTGCGGTGAAAAAACCGACGAAGAACTGGTCGCCCTGACGCTCAAAAATCAGGATTTTTTTTCGTGCCT
>PMJF01000005.1 GCA_003157295.1 Candidatus Moraniibacteriota bacterium
GCTGGGTTCCCGGCTCGCCGATGGCTTGGGCGGCGACGATCCCCACCGCCTGGCCGATCTGGACAATTTCGCTTCTTCCCAGATCCATCCCGTAGCATTTCTGGCAGACTCCCCGCTTGGTCTTGCAGGTTATGATCGATCTTATCCTTACTTTTGGAATTTCTTTTTGGTCGATTTCGTCTCCTTTTTCTTTAGTGATGATCTCGCCTTTTTCCAGAACCACTTTTTTCGTTTTCGGATCGATCAGGTCTTCGATCAAATATCTTCCGGAAATTCTGGACGAAAAACTGATCCCGATCGCGGCCGAATCTTCACGATAAAGATAGCCCCCTTCTTTGTCCTTGCAGTCGTTCTCCCTCACCACCACATCTTGAGACACGTCTACCAAGCGGCGGGTGAGGTATCCGGCTGTAGCCGTTCGAAGAGCCGTATCCGCCATACCTTTTCGGGCTCCGTGAGTGGATATGAAATATTCCAAAACATTGAATCCCTCTTTGAACGAAGATTTGACCGGCAGTTCGATGGTTTCCCCGGTCGGACCGGCCACCAGGCCTTTTATTCCGGTCATCTGCACCACAACCGCTTCCGTTCCTCGCGCCTTGGAATAGACCATCGCATAAACCGGTCCTTCCTTGTCGAGCCCTTCTCTGACGGCTTCGGTGATCTTGTTCTTTGCCTCGCTCCAAACTTCGATCACTTGGCTTTTCCTTTCCTGCAGCGTGAGAAGGCCCATATCGAATTGCTTGTTTATGATCTCAATTTTTTCTTCGGCCGAGCCCATTATTTTTTCTTTTTCGGGAGGAACTTTCAGGTCGTCCATGCCCCAACTGATCCCCGATTCGGTAACCAGTGAGAAGGCCAAATTCTTGAGATCATCCACGAACTTAGCCGTTTTTTCTCTGCCTGAGATAGAAAGACAATTGGCGGTTATCTCCCGCAGCTTCCCTTTATCCATTTCGTCGTTGATGAATCCCAGTTCTTGGGGAATGATCCCGTTGAACAGAATGCGCCCGACCGAGGTTTGAATTCGCTCTCCTGACATATTGACCTCGATTTGGGCCCTCAGATCAATTTTTTTGAATTGCAAAGCGATTTGGGCTTCTTCCGGACCGGAAAATACTTTCCCTTCTCCTTTGAGGCCCTTTCGGATGTGCGTCATGTAATAGCAGCCCAAAACCATATCCTGGGTAGGAATCGTTATCGGTTCTCCACTCGCCGGTTTCAAAAGATTTTTCGAGGACAGCATAATGTTGGCCGCTTCCGATCGAGCTTCGGTCGTCAGAGGAACATGGACCGCCATTTGATCCCCATCAAAATCCGCGTTGAAAGCCGCGCAGACCATCGGATGGATCTGGATCGCTTTTCCTTCTATAAGCACGGGCTGGAAAGCCTGGATGCTGAGGCGATGCAGGGTCGGAGCGCGGTTCAGGAGAACAAAGTGATGCTCGATTATCTCATCCAAAATTTCATAGGCTTCTTCGGTTTCGAACTCGACCATTTTCCCGGCGCTTCGAACATTGTGGGCAAATTCTTTTTCGATCAGTTTGTTGATGATGAAAGGTTTGAAAAGTTCCAGCGCCATTTTTTTCGGAAGCCCGCATTGGTGCAGCTTCAGCTTCGGACCGACGACGATCACGCTGCGGCCGGAATAATCCACCCGCTTTCCGAGAAGGTTCTGCCGGAAACGTCCCTGTTTTCCTTTGAGCATATCCGCCAGCGAACGCAGAGCTCTTCTTTGGCCGGTAGAGGCGGCCACCGATGTCTGTCCACGCCTCGCGCTGTTGTCGAAAAGGGCATCCACCGCTTCTTGGAGCATTCTTTTTTCATTTCGCGATATGACCTCCGGCGCTCCGATATCGATCAGTTTCTTGAGGCGGTTGTTGCGGTTGATGATTCTTCTATATAGATCGTTGAGATCCGAAGTCGCGAACCTTCCACCGTCCAGCTGGACCATCGGCCGAAGATCCGGAGGGATGACCGGAATAGCCGTAGGAAGCATCCATTCCGGACGGATGCCGGACTGCTTCATTCCCTGATAGAGTTTGAGGCGCTTAAAAGCTCTTTTTTTATCGGATATTTTGTCGTCGTTCAGCACTGATTCAATCGATTTTATTTCCTTTTCCAGATCCGTTTCTTCGAGGATCCGGCGAACCGCTTCCGCTCCGATGCCGGCCTTAAAGACATGGCCGTATTTCATGGAAAGATTGAAATATTCCACCTCAGACAGGATCTGAAGTCTTTTCAAACTTCTCAACTCATCCTTTCCGGCTTGGTAGGCATTTTTCAATTCTTCGGTTTTTCCTTTACCGTCGCCTTCCTCGCTGTTGATCTTCTTTTGCTTCCCTTTATATTCCGATTCCAGACTTTCCAAAGCTTCCTTTCTTGATTCCTCGTTCACTTCTGAAACGACATAGCTGGCAAAATAGACGACTTTTTCAAGCTCTTGGGCAGACATGTCAAGCGCCAAGCCGATCTTTGAAGGCACCCCTCTCAAAAACCAAATATGAGAAACCGGCACGGCCAATTTAATATGTCCCATGCGCTCACGGCGGACAATGGAACGGGTAACTTCAACTCCGCACTTGTCGCATACGATCCCTTTGTACCGGATCTTCTTGTATTTTCCGCAATAACATTCCCAGTCTTTGGCCGGCCCAAAAATTTTCTCGCAAAAAAGACCGTCCCGCTCATAGCGCTGGGTGCGGTAATTTATTGTTTCCGGCTTGGTGACCTCTCCGTGGGACCAGTTGAGAATATTGTCGGGGCTGGCCAGCCTTAGCCGGATAAAATCAAAGTCGCTGACTTTGGTAGTTGAAGGTTGATGCATATTATTCAAAGTATTTATAAATTTAAAAAATATTTCTGCTCTCCATTCATCCTCTATCTTTCCGGCTTATCTTCTTTCTTTTCTGCAAAAGATCCGCCGCCCTCTCCCTCTTCCTTCACTCCCGACAATTCCACATTGAGACACAACCCTTTGAGCTCATTGACCAAAACATTGAAGGAAGCCGGCACGTTCGGACTCTTTATCGGCTCGCCTTTGATAATTGATTCGTAAGCCTTTGAGCGTCCCAAAACATCATCCGATTTGATAGTGAGCATTTCCTGAAGCGTATATGCACTGCCATAACCTTCCAGAGCCCAAACTTCCATTTCTCCGAAGCGCTGTCCACCGAATTGGGCCTTGCCCCCGAGAGGCTGCTGCGTGATGAGAGAATAGGGACCGATCGAACGCATATGGATCTTGTCTTCCACCAAATGGTTCAACTTCATAATATACATATATCCCACCATGGTTTCTTCCTCGAAGAACTCGCCTGATTTGCCGTTTATAAGCCTTAATTTACCATTTTCGGGAAGACCGGCCTTGATCAACTCCACTTTTATATCCTTCTCGCTCACTCCAGCGAGAGAGGGACTGGCTACTTTATATCCAAGCTTTGAAGCCGCCCAACCCAGGTGGGCCTCAAGGATCTGACCGATGTTCATTCTGGATGCCACACCGAGCGGATTCAAGATTATGTCCACCGGAGTTCCATCCGGAAGATAAGGCATATCTTCGATGGACGCTATTTTTGAAATTACCCCTTTGTTGCCGTGTCTTCCGGCCAGTTTGTCACCGACGGAAATTTTTCGCAGTTGCGCCACGCTGACCTGGATCTGCTGGATCACTCCAGCGGAAAGCTTATCTCCCTGTTCGCGGGAAAATATTTTGATATCCACAATTTTTCCGTGCTCGCCGTGCGGAAGATAAAGAGAGGTGTCTTTGACATCCTTGGATTTCTCGCCGAATATCGCCCGGAGAAGTCTTTCTTCCGGGGTAAGATCACCCTCGCCTTTGGGTGAAATTTTTCCGACCAAAATATCGCCGGAGGAAACTTCGGCTCCGATATGGATTATTCCGGTGTCGTCCAGATTTTTCAGTCTCTCTTCACCGATATTGGGAATATCCCGAGTCACCACTTCCGGACCCAGCTTCGTGTCGCGGACGTCGATCGAAAAATCCTCAATATGAATTGAAGTATAGCGGTCATCTTCAAGCAATCTTTCCGAAATGATGATCGCGTCCTCAAAGTTCGATCCTTCCCAAGGCATGAGCGCCACCAAAATATTTTGGCCCAGCGCCAGTTCCCCATTGTCCGTGGAAGCTCCGTCCGCCAAAAGCTGGCCCTTACTTATCTGTTCGCCTTTTTGAACACGCGGGATCTGGTTCATGCAAGTAAATGCGTTTGATCTTTCAAAGCTTTGCAGATGATAAACTTTTCTGGCTATTTTTCCTTCTTCTTTTTGCACTCTCAAGGTTATATGATCGGCATCAACTTCAATAACTTCGCCTTCGTTTTGGGACAGAACGACTTGCCCGGAATCAGCCGCCGCCTTGTCCTCAAGTCCTGTTCCGACATAAGGCGATTGGGGCATGATGCAGGAAACGGCTTGCCTCTGCATGTTCGAGCCCATCAAAGCGCGGTTGGCATCGTCGTGCTCCAGGAA